>NZ_JBFAYE010000003.1:530998-719495 GCF_040681145.1 Actinoplanes sp. NPDC051861 | reverse complement strand
CCGCTGCAGCCCGCACCGGGCAACCCCGATCGTGCAGGCCATCCTCGTCCTGCACCACGTCGAGAACCCTGCCTACTCAGGATGAAAAAGGCTCACTGTTCCTGATCGGTGATCCCGCCGACTCGCGCCGCCTGTACGCCGCGAAATTCTGCACCGGTGACATGGACCTGGGCATCGGCTTCGATGCCCAGGCCATCTTCGGAGCGGGCCGGGAAGAAACGCTGCGATGGCTCTCGGAGAACAGGCACACCGAAGAGCACGCACACCTCTCCGACTGGCTGTCGCACGCGGAAGACCCGACGATCGAAGACTGGGCTCAGCACGTACGCGACTACTTCTACTCACCAGATGGCGTCCTGCTGCTCGACGCGCTTTGACTTCAGACGCCTGGCGTACCGCAGCCGTGCGGACAGCGCGTTCGCAATGACTGCGCTCGGTGTTATCGCCGCTGGTGGCGGTCCTGGGTGCCGGGGTTCTGGGTGAGGTCGCTGCGAAGCTGGGTGCGGGTGCGCATCAGGATCCGTCCGAGCATGTTCTTGCCGGTGCCATTCCGGCCGCGGCCCCAGTAGTGGTCAGTGCTGGTGTCCTCGACGATCTCCTCGTCGCCTGTGTCCAGCAGGATGGCGCGGATGTCGGCATGAGCGGTGAACTTGGCCGTCACCGCCCGGCGCATGACGTCGTCCTTGACCCGGTCCCAGTCGCGGCGCAGCGGCCTTGACCGGTCGCGGCCCAGCTCGGCGGCCCGCAACGGGGTCGCCGTCCGCCGGATGAGGTCGGCGTGGCGGGTGCCGGGGAACTTCTGGGCCTGGAAATAGTGCTCGGAGGACGTCCACCGGTGGCCGTCGAGGTCGAAACCGTGATCGGAGAAGTTGGAGAAACAGCCGTGCGGAACCTCGTCGGCACCGTAGAAGTAAATCGTCATCTGAGCCTCGGAACAGGGGCGGGGATCTGCACGGTGTCACGGGCATCGAGAGAGCGGCAACCGAGTTCGCCGGAGACCACCCTGGTCTGCTGCTGTCCGCGCTCGGGCAAGCTGCCGCCGCTGCGGCTGGCATCAGAATCCTTGTCGTCGGTAACCGCGGCTGGCGCTCTCAAGAGACCGAGCCGAGATAGGTCTGGACTCTGGGCCAGTCGAATAGCGCGATGTGGATGGTTGTTTTCTGCTTCATCTGCTTACCGCAGATCGGCTTGGCCGGCGGGCGTTGTCGCCTTGAAGGTGGAGGCGGCACGCAGGGCCGAGCCGGAGGAGAGAAGCCATGCATCCATTCACTGCCGCGACGGCGGGCGGGACCGGGTCCGTCGACGACCAGCTGTCCGTCCAGCTGCTGCATCAGCGCATCATCGTGCTCGGGGCCGAGGTCGACGACCCGATCGCCAACCGGATCTGCGGGCAGCTGCTGCTGTTGTCCGCCGAGGACCCGCTCAGCACCATCAACCTGTACATCAACTCGCCGGGCGGTTCGGTCACCGCCGGCCTGGCGATCTACGACACCATGCGGCTGATCCCCAACGACGTCAGTACGCTGGCCCTCGGGCTCGCCGGGAGCATGGGGCAGTTCCTGCTCACCGCCGGCACCGCCGGCAAGCGGTACGCGCTGCCGCACGCCCAGATCCTGATGCACCAGGGTTCGGCCGGCTTCGGCGGTACCGCCGCGGACGTCGAGATCTACGCCAACCAGCTGGAGCGACTCGGCCAGACGCTGCTGCGCCTGACCGCCGAGCACACCGGGCAGCCCATCGACACCGTCGAACGCGACAGCCGGCGTGATCGCTGGTTCACCGCCGAGGAGGCACTCGAGTACGGCCTCATCGACCGGGTCCTCGACAGCGTCGACGACGTACGCCCCGCGACCGCCCGCCAGCCGATGGGACTGAGCGCATGAGCCACTACACCATTCCGACCGTCGTGGAGAAGACGCCGAGCGGGGAACGCGCCTTCGACATCTACTCCCGGCTGCTGTCGGACCGGATCATCTTCCTCGGCACCGAGATCGACGACGGGGTCGCCAACGTGGTGATCGCCCAGCTGATCCACCTGGAATCCACGGGGGAACAGGAGATCGGAATGTACATCAACTCCCCGGGCGGCTCCTTCAGCGCGCTGACCGCCATCTACGACACCATGCACTTCATCCGGTGCGACATCGCCACCACGTGCGTCGGACAGGCAGCGTCGGCGTCCGCGGCGCTGCTGGCCGCCGGCACCCCGGGCAAGCGATCGGTGCTACGGCACGCGAGGGTCACCCTGCACCAGCCCTCCGGCCAGGCGCGCGGCACGCTGCCGGACCTGGCCGTGGAGGCCAAGGAGGTGGCCAAGGTCCGGGCCGAGATGGATCAGATCCTGGCCGAGCACACCGGTCACTCGATCGCCAAGATCCGCGAGGACACCGATCGCCGGATGACCCTGACCGCCCCCGAGACCGTCGCCTACGGCCTCGCCGACCGGGTCATCACCCGGCGCGAGCCGCACGGCTATCGCCTCAACGCCGCCTGATCAGGCGGCCAACAGGACGACATCGCCGGACCGGGAGCTGCGCGGCACCTGTGCCGCGCGGCGCAGCCGGGCCGTCTCCAGCCGCAGAACCGGGGCACGACGCGCCGTGAGGTCGCGCCCCACCTCGGCCAGCAGGTCGGCGAGCCCCATACCCAGCGAGTCGCAGACGGCGGCCACGATCTCCGAGCTCGCCTCCTTGCGGCCACGCTCGATCTCGGACAGGTACTGCACCGAGACGGACGCGTCGTGGGCGACCTCGGCAAGGGTGCGTTCCTGCTCCAGCCGGCGGCGTCGCAGCACCTCGCCTAGCAGGGTGCGCAAGAGAGGCCGGGGGCGGTACGTCACGTCTGCCATGCGCCGACGGTAATGAGCCGTGGCCGTCGCCGGCACCCGGTTCTGCCAGCAGCATAGGGCGGGACCAGCAATTCGTGTGGACTAGGGTGGGGCGACGTTCGGGTCTGCGTCGGAAACTGGAGCGCTCCGTCATGAAGTACACCGTGTCGATTGAGATCGCTCAGCCTCGGGAGCGGGTGGCTCAGCTGCTCGCCGACCCGGAGCAACTGCCGAAGTGGTTGCGGGGTCTGGTGGTGCATGAGCCGCTGAGCGGGGTGCACGGGCACGTCGGCACCCAGTCGCGGGTGGTGTTACGGATGGGGCAGCAGACGTTCGAGGCTACCGAGACCATCACGCGGCGGGAACCGGTGGATCTGCACGGGATTCCCAAGGAGAGCGTCGTTCGTTTCGAGCGCGAGATCGTCGGTCAGGGCATGTGGAGTGCGGCGCGGGAGCGCCTGACCGAGGCCGGGCCGGAGTCGACGCTGTGGGAGAGCGAGAACGAGTACCGGTTCAGCGGCGTGGTGATGCGGCTGGTGGGGCTCTTCATGCCGGGTACCTTCCGCAAGCAGTCGCTGGAGCACATGCGGGACTTCAAAGCGTTCGCCGAGGACGGAACCGACGTTCGGCAAGCGAAGGGCTGAATGGCAGAGCTCGCGACGTGGGCCGAGGTGGACCCCCGGCTCCACCCGTTCGACCCGGCCGAGGTGGCGGACGCGCTGCGGATGACGGCGCCGCCGCGACCGGAGTGGTGTGACGGGGGCTGGGTCAGCGAGTCGGCGGTCTGGGAATGGGTGAGCAGCGTCGGCGCCGCGCTGGCCACCCGATACGGAGCGTGGGCCTACCGCTGGCACTGGGCACCGGACGCCGGCGTCCGGGTGATCGATCGCCTTCCCCGGCCGGCCGAGGTGCCGGCCTTCGTCACGGATGAGCTCGTGAAATGGCGGCGCTGGCTGGAGAGCCTGGACGACCAGTTCCAACGGCTGCGGCCGGAGCCGGGCGATCCCGTCGAGAGCTGGGAGGTCGCCATCGCCCAGCTGATGACCCGCGTCGTTGCGCGAAGCACGGGTGGTGACGACTGGCAACGGCCGTGCGGTCTCGTCCTGCGGTGGTTCCTCACCGAGAACGGCGTGCCGGCGCACGAGGCGCGGGCGCTCGTCGACGACGCGATCGACGAGCGGTTCTCCACCTGGGCGTACCTGACCGTCACCGACATCGGAGACATCTCGGAGCGGCTGGCGCGAGGCGCACGGGGCGCGTAGGAACGCGGCGCCGTCACGGTGCCGCGGGGGCGGTCACCTCGGTGCGGCGGCGGGCGGCGGGAACGACCAGTGGGGTCCCCGTCTCCGGGTCGTCGATGACACGGCACGGGAGGCCGAAGACATCCTCGACCAGCTCCGCGGTGAGCACGTCGCCGGGGAGGCCGGATTTGGCCACCTTGCCGTCGCGCATGGCGATCAGGTGGGTGGCGTAGCGGGCGGCGTGGTTCAGGTCGTGCAGGACGGCGACGAGCGTGCGGCCCTGGGTCTCGTGGAGTTCGGCGCAGAGGTCGAGGACCTCGATCTGGTGCGCGATGTCCAGGTAGGTGGTCGGCTCGTCGAGCAGCAGCAGCGGTGTCTGCTGTGCGAGGGCCATGGCGAGCCACACCCGCTGGCGCTGGCCGCCGGAGAGTTCGTCGACGTTGCGGTCGGCCAGGTCGGCGACGCCGGTCGCCTGCATCGACTCGGTGACGACCCGCTCGTCGGTGGTGGACCAGCGGCGGATCAGGCTCTGGTGCGGGTACCGGCCGCGGGCAACGAGCTCGGCGACGGTGATGCCGTCCGGCGCGGTGGACGACTGCGGGAGCAGGCCGAGCGTCTTGGCCACCGCGCGGGTGGGCAGCGAGTGGACGTCCTGGCCGTCCAGCAGCACGGTGCCGGCCTGCGGCTTGAGCAGCCGGGCGAGGGCGCGCAGCAGGGTGGACTTGCCGCACGCGTTCGGGCCGATGATCACGGTGAACGAGCCGTCCGGGATGTCGACGCTCAGCTGTTCGGCGATGACCCGCTTGTCGTAGGCCAGCGTCATGTCGGAACCGCTGAGCCGCGGCGTACCGGTCATTGTCTCTCCTTGGGAACTCAAATCCGGCCGGCCCGGCGTTCGGTGGTGAGCAGCCAGACGAGGTAGGCACCGCCGACGATGCCGGTGACGACGCCGACGGGCAGCGGCTTGGGGCCGTGCTGGGCCAGCCAGTCGGCGCCGACCAGCAGCAGCGCACCCAGCGCGAGCGCGGGCACCAGGTTGGGGCCGGGCGCGCGGGTGAGCCGTTTGGTGAGGTGGGGCGCGATCAGGGCGACGAACGCGACCGGGCCGGCGGCGGCCGCCGCGCAGGAGACCAGCAGCGCCGCGGTGAACAGCGCGCCGGTGCGGAGCACCCCGACCGGTACGCCGAGCGCGGCCGCCGAGTCGTCGCCCATCTCCAGGATCCGCAGTCCGGGGCCGCAGGCCAGCAGCAGGATCGGCAGCGTGACGGCGAGGACACCGAGCAGTGGCCCGGCCTGCTGCCAGTCGCGCCCGTCGAGGCTGCCGGTGAGCCAGAGCAGCGCCCGCGCGTTCTCCATCTGGATGCCGCGGGTCAGCAGGTATCCGCTGATGCCGGTGAGTATCGCGGCCATGCCGATACCGACCAGGATGAACCGGTAGCCGTGCAGGCCGTGCCGCCCGCCGATCAGCCAGATCAGCAGGGCCGCGGCGAGGCCACCGGCCACCGCGGCGAGGGAGAGCTGGGTGCTGCTCCCGCCGAGGATCACCACGGCCAGGGCGGCGGTGCTCGCGCCGTTGGTGATGCCCAGCACGTCCGGGCTGCCCAGCGGGTTGCGGACCAGTGACTGGAAGACCGCGCCGCCGGCCGCCAGGGCCATGCCGACCAGGATCGCGGTGATCAGGCGGGGCAGCCGGAGCTCGTTGACGATGAAGTCCTGCGCCGCGGTGCCCTGGCCGAACAGGGTTTTGACCACGTCGGCCGGTGCGATCGGGAACTCGCCGGTGCCCAGCGTCAGCACGCTGACCGCCGCCGTGCCGATCAGCGCCACGACGCCGACGGCGACCGCGCGGGGCCGGATGCCGACGCGGCTGCGGACCGTACCCTCAAAAGTCGTGGTGGTCATCGGGCGGCTCGCACGAGATAGAGGAACAGGGGACCGCCGAGCACCGCGGTGACGGTGCCGACCTGCAGTTCGCCGGGGCTGCCCAGGACGCGGCCGAGCACGTCGGAGCCGAGCAGCAGCACCGGTGCGAGCACCGCCGTGTACGGCAGCATCCAGCGCAGGTCGGGCCCGGTGATCGAGCGGACCATGTGCGGGATAAGCAGTCCGATGAAGACGATCGGGCCGCAGGCCGCGGTGGCGCCGCCGCAGAGCAGCGTGACCGCGACGATCACCATGACCCGGATCACCGACGGGCGGGCGCCGAGCGCGCGGGCCGCGTCGTCGCCGAGCGACAGGGCGTTGAGCGGGCGGGCGGCCAGCAGCGCCACGAGCAGACCGGCGGCGAAGAACGGCAGCAGCCGCGTCGCCGTGGCGAAGTCGGCGCTGGCCAGCGAGCCGGCGGTCCAGAAACGTACCTTCTCGATGGCCTGTGAGTCGGAGAGCAGCGTGGCGCTCACATAGGAGTAGAGCGTGGCGTTGAGCGCGGCGCCGGCCAGAGCGAGCCGGGCCGGTGTGGCCGAGCGGCCGCCGCCCACCGCGTACACCAGGGCCGTGACGACCGCGGCGCCGAGCAGTGCGAACCAGATGTAGCCGTAGAACGTGCCGATGCCGAGGAAGACCGCGGCGCTGGCCACGCCGGCCGAGGCGCCGGCGTTGATGCCGAGAAGGCCGGGGTCGGCGAGGGGGTTGCGGGTCAGCGCCTGCATGATCGCGCCGGCGAGGCCGAGCGCCATTCCGACCATCAGGCCGAGCAGGGTACGCGGCAACCGCATCTCGTGAACGATCCGGTAGTACTGCGAAGCCGGGTCGGTGAGCCCCGCCCAGACCTCGCCGGGCGACAGGAACCGCGCGCCGAAGCCGATGCTCAGCACGACGACCGCCGCGAGGGCGACGAGCGCGATCAGGAAGCCGATCAGGCGCACCGAGGAGCGCCGGACCACCGGTGGCGCCGGTGTCTCGGTGCGAACCTCCCGGTCCGTCACGGTGTCATAGGTGGACAGTTGCGGCTCCCGTCACGGTTCGGCTCATCCTGTTGACGCGCGTTCGGCTCGTTAGGTTAGCCTAACCATCCACCCGGTCGGACGACCGGTCGTACCCGTGAGAAAGAATGAAGATGAAGTACTCCAACCTTTCTTTGTCCCGTCGTGGCCTGCTGGCCGCCGGTGGCGCCACCGCTCTCGGTGCGCTGCTCAGCGCGTGTGGTGGTAACGACGACGCCGGGTCGTCGGCCGGTACCTCCTCCGCTGCCGCCGCCGGACCGTGGAGCTTCACCGACGACCAGCCCAAGGACCTCAAGGCCGACAAGACCCCGGCCCGCCTCGTCGCGTTCACCGGCACCGCCGCCGCGCTCGTCGACCTCGGCCTCGGCGACAAGGTCGTCGGCGTCTTCGGCGAGACCAAGAAGGCCGACGGCACCGCCGAGGACCAGGCCGGCGACCTCGACATCAGCAAGGTCGAGATCATCGGCAACGCGTGGGGCGAGTTCTCCGTGGAGAAGTACGCGGCGCTCAACCCCGAGCTGCTGATCACCCACATGTTCGACCCGGGCGCCTACTGGTACATCCCGGACGAGAGCAAGGACAAGATCCTCGGCCTGGCGCCGACCGCCACCATCACCGTCGGCCGGGTCCCGCTGACCAAGCCCATCGAGCGGTACGCCGAGCTGGCCGCCTCCCTCGGCGCCGACCTCAACGCCCCGAAGGTCACCGAGGCCAAGGCCCGCTTCGAGAAGGCCGCCGCCGACCTGAGCGCCGCCGCGAAGGCCAGCGGTGGCATCAAGGTGCTCGCCGGCTCCGGTTCGGCCGACATCTTCTACGTGTCGAACCCCAAGGTGTCGAGCGACATCATGTACTTCAAGGAGCTCGGCGTCGACATCATCGTCCCGGAGAAGACCGACGGCGGTGACTACTACGAGTCGCTGAGCTGGGAGAACGCGGACAAGTACCACGCCGACATCATCTTCCTGGACGCCCGGACCGGCACCCTGCAGCCGAAGGACCTGGCCTCCAAGCCGGCCTGGAACGCGCTGCCCGCGGTCAAGGCGAACCAGGTCTTCCCGTGGCAGGCTGTCCCGATCTACTCCTGGGCCGGTTCCGCCCCGCTGCTCGAGGCCCTGACCGCCGCGATCACGAAGTCCAAGAAGCTCGCCTGATCCGCCGTTGTCCGGCGAGCCCCGTCACCGCAGCTGCCCGCGGGTGACGGGGCTCGTCTCGATGTAAAGGAAGCGTCGTGGCCCCCACCCGTGCGTTGATCGCCCTCCTTCTCACCGGCACCCTGCTCAGCGCGTGCGGGGACACCGGCGAGGCCGAACCCGCGAGCGGCTCGTCCGCCGCCGCGACCGGGGCGTACCCGGTCACCGTCACCCACAAGCTCGGAACCACCACGCTGGAGAAGGCACCGGAGCGGGTCGTCGCCCTCTCCGACGCCGACCTCGACGCGGCGCTGCTGCTCGGCGTGCAGCCGGTCGGCGTCTACCAGACCGTGTCCGAAGGCGGCATCAACCCCTGGGCCAAGCCGAAGATCACCGGCAACCCGATCCAGCTCGCGCAGGGCGAGAACGGCGTCGACCCCGAGGAGGTCGCCAAGCTGAACCCGGACCTGGTCCTGGCCGGCGGCGACTACTACATCGACAACGAGTACAAGGCGCTGTCGCCGCTCGTGCCGACGACCGCGTACGAGACGGGGCCGTTCGAGGACCCGTGGCAGACCACGCTGCGCCAGGTCGCCAAGCTGCTCGGCAAGACCGAGCAGGGCGAGCAGGTGATCAAGGACGTGCAGGCCAAGGTGGACGGTGTGAAGACCCAGTACCCCGCGCTGGCCGGCAAGACCTTTACCATCTCCCAGGTGTACGAGGCCGGAACCATCGGTGTGCTCCGCTCCGATCAGGACGTCACCGTGAAGGCGTTCAACGACCTGGGCATGAAGCTCGCCCCGGCGGTCGCCGCGCTGCCCGGCGACGACTTCGCGGTCACGCTGAGCCTGGAGAAGATCGCGACCATCGACGCCGACGTGGTGCTGATCTACTGCACCGAGGCGCAGCTGAAGACCGCGCTCGAGGCGAACACGCTGTTCAAGAACCTGCCGGCGGTCAAGAACGGTAAGTACGTGGCTCTCGAGAGCGACAAGTTCATGGCGCTGCGCAACCCGAGCCCGCTCTCCATCCCGTACTTCGTCGACAACACGGTCCCGGCCGTCGCCAAGGCGGCGGGAGCCTGATGACGGCGGCCGGGACGCTCACCCGTACCGGGCGAGGGTTCCGGCTCGCCGCTCTGGCGGTGCTGTTGCTGCTCGCGGCACTGGCGGTGCTGCTCAGCCTCGGCCTGGGCGCGCAGTCGCTGAACCCGTCCGAGGTGTGGCACGCGCTGGTGCACCCGGACGGGTCGGACGCGACCGCGGTGGTCCGGGAACTGCGCGGCCCGCGTACCGCGCTCGGCGTGCTCTGCGGGCTGGCCCTCGGCACGGCGGGCGCGCTGATGCAGGGGCACACCCGCAACCCGATCGCCGACCCCGGGCTGCTCGGCGTCACGGCCGGCGCGTCGTTCGCGGTGGTGATCGCGATCTCCTTCGCCGGAGTCGGGTCGTTCTCCGGATACATCTGGTTCGCGTTCGCCGGCGCGCTGCTGGCGAGCGTGGTGGTCTTCGCGCTCGGTTCGGCCGGTGGCCACGGGCCGACCCCGGTCACCCTCGCGCTGGCCGGGATGGCGCTCAGCGCGCTGCTGGCCTCGTTCACGTCGTCGATTCTGATCAGCGACCCGGAGACGCTCTCGGTGTTCCGCTTCTGGGTGGTCGGGTCGCTCGCGGGGCGCGACATCCAGACCGCGTGGGCGGTGGCGCCGTTCATCGCGGCCGGTCTGCTCTTCGCGGCGGTGAATGCGCCGGCGCTGAACGCGCTCGGGCTGGGCGAGGACGTGGCACGCGCTTTGGGGCAAAATATCGCTTTTGCGCGTACGGTAGGAATTGGTTCTGTAGTGCTCCTGGCCGGCGCCGCGACGGCAGCTTGCGGACCGCTCGCCTTCGCCGGATTGATCGTTCCGCACGCGGCCCGCGTGCTCACCGGGCCGGACCACCGCTGGCTCCTCCCGTTCTCCGCGCTGCTCGGCGTCACCCTGCTGCTGGTCGCGGACGTTGCCGGGCGGCTGATCGCGGCGCCGGCCGAGCTGCAGACCGGGATCGTGCTGGCGTTCATCGGCGCCCCGTTCTTCATCTGGCTGGTCCGCCGGATCCGGATGGTGCGGCTGTGAGTACCCTCCTCGAACTGCCGGGCCGGCGTGTGCTCCGCGCCGGCCCGGTCTCGGCTGTCCTCCCGCTGCGAACGGTGGCGTTGACCGTTCTTGCCCTTGTCGCCACCGTGGCCGTCGGTGTCGTGGCGATCGGGCACGGGGATTTCCCGCTCGGCCCGGCGACGGTCTGGGAGGTGATCACCGGTGGCGGCACTCGCATCGAGCGGCACATCCTGCTCAACCTGCGGCTGCCCCGGATCCTCTGCGGACTGCTCGCCGGAGCGGCGCTCGCGGTCGCCGGCGCGCTGACGCAGACCTTCGCCCGCAACCCGCTGGCCAGCCCGGATGTCCTGGGGGTGACCTACGGGGCGTCGGCGGCCGCGGTCGCCGCGATCGTCGTCTTCGGCGTCACCAGTGCGACCGTCCTGCCCCTTGCCGCACTGGCCGGGTCGCTGCTGAGCGCCGCCGCGATCTACCTGCTCGCCTGGCGCCAGGGCATCGACGGTTTCCGGCTGGTCCTGATCGGCCTGGGCGCCGGCCAGCTGCTCGCCGGTTTCACCTCTTGGCTTTTGGTACGCGCACAGCAGGTCGACGTCACGCGCGCCACGATCTGGTTGAGCGGGTCGCTCGCCGGGCGGGACTGGTCGCACGTGGTCCCGCTTGCCGTCGCCCTGCTGGTTCTGCTGCCGGCCGCGTTGGCCGCCACAGTCGCGCTCCGCGTTCTGCAGTTCGGTGAGGACACCGCCCGCGGGCTCGGCCTGCGCCTGCAGTCCGCCCAACTGGCGGTCGTGGTCGTCGCGGCGGGGCTCGCGGCCGCGGCGGTCGCGTCGGCGGGGCCGATCGAGTTCGTGGCGTTCGTGGTGCCGCAGATCGCCCTGCGGTTGTGCGGTGGGAGCCGGCCGCCACTTGTCGCGTCGGCGGTGCTCGGGGCGCTGCTGGTCGTGGGGTGTGATCTGCTCGCGCGGATCGTGGTGGCGCCCGCTGAGCTGCCGGTCGGCTTGCTCACGGCGATGGTCGGGACTCCCTACCTGCTGTGGTTGTTGTTGCGACGGTCTCGGAGGACGATCGGGTGATTCTTCGTGGTGATCACTTGAGTCTCGGCTACAGCAACATTCCCGTTATTTCAGACTTGAGCCTGACAATTGCTGACAATCGGATCAGTGCGATCATCGGGCCCAACGGGTGCGGTAAATCCACGTTGCTCAAGGCGCTGGGCCGTCTCCTGCGGCCATCGGGGGGAGAGGTGCTCCTCGACGGCGTACGCATCGACAGGATGCCCACCCGGGAGGTCGCCCGCGTCCTCGGCGTCCTCCCGCAGTCCCCGTCCGCGCCGGACGGCCTCACCGTCGCCGACCTGGTGATGCGCGGCCGGCACCCGCACCAGTCCTGGTTCCGTCAGTGGTCCGGCGACGACGAGGAACTGGTGGCGGACGCGCTGCGCTGGACGGGCATGCTGGAGTACGCGTCCCGGCCGGTCGACGCCCTCTCCGGCGGGCAGCGTCAGCGTGCCTGGATCAGCATGGCCCTCGCACAGGGCACCGACCTGCTCCTGCTCGACGAGCCCACGACGTTCCTGGACCTGGCCCACCAGATCGACGTACTCGATCTGATCCGCCGCCTGCACCGGGAGAAGGGCCGGACCGTGGTGATGGTCCTGCACGACCTGAGTCTGGCGGCGCGCTACGCGGACGTGCTGATCGCCATGAAGGACGGGGAGATCGTGGCCACCGGTTCGCCGGACGAGGTGCTCACGCCGGAGCTGCTGGAGAAGGTGTTCGGGCTGCGCGCGATGGTGGTCCCGGACCCGGCAACCGGGACACCGCTGGTGGTGCCGCTGCCGCGCTGACCGCCCTACAGCGGGCTCAGGTCGAACCGGCCCCAGGCCAGGAGCGCGAACATGCTCAGGTAGAACAGGTCGCCGGCGAGCAGCTTCCACTCTCCCCGGCGGAAGCGAGTGGTCGCGGCGCCGGACATCAGCAGCATCAGCCCGCAGGCCGCGAGCGGCGTCAGAACCGGCGCGACGCCCGTCGCCGCGGGCAGGATCAGGCCCAGGCACCCGACGATCTTGATGGCACCGATGATTTTGAGGTGGACGTCACCGAAGTCGTCGACCCATCGCTGGCTGGGCCCGACAGCGCGGTACCGCTCCTTCGGCATCAGCAGCAGGCTGGCGCCCCCGGCGGTGAACGCGAGAGCGAGAGCGCCGGCGAGGATCCACAGGGCGAGGTTCATGATTGCTCCTTCGTTGTTACGTCAGCCCGCTCGGGCTCGTCGTGTGGATGACGGATCCGAGTGGGAAGAGGTAACCGATGAGCGCCGAGGAGTTCCAGGCACACCGCGAACGGCTGGTGGCGATCGCCGCGCGCGTCCTGGGCAACCGCACCGACGCCGAGGACGTCGTGCAGGAGGCCTGGCTGCGCCTGGCCCGCCAGGAGCCCGGGTCCGTGGACAACGTGGCGGGATGGCTCACCACCGTGGTCGGCAGGCTGAGCATCGACGTGCTGCGGGCGCGGACGGCCAAGGGCGAGGTCCTGTACGACACCCATCCTGTCGTCGCCGAGGACGACGACCCGGCGGATCAGGCGTTGCAGGCCGAGTCGCTCGGTCTGGCGCTGCTGGTCGTACTGGGCTCCCTGGGACCCGACGAGCGGCTGGCGTTCGTGCTGCACGACATGTTCGCGATGCCGTTCTCGGAGATCGGCGCGATCATCGACAAGTCGGCCGACGCCGCGAAGATGGCCGCGAGCCGTGCCCGCCGCAAGGTCCACGGCGCCGCACGTCCCACCGCCCGCCCGCACCAGCAGCGCCAGGTGGTCGACGCGTTCCTGGCCGCCGCCCGCGACGGCGACTTCGAGGCACTGCTGACGGTTCTCGACCCGGACCTGACCTGGGAGGTGAAGGGCGCGCGGGACGTCACGGTGACGCGCGGCCGTGCCGAACTCGTCCGCGCGGTGGTGCGCGGTGGCGGGCTCGGCTTCACCGCTCGCCGCGTCCTGGTCGACGGGCAGCCCGGGATTCTCGCCTGGGGGCCGGCCGGTCACCCGGTGGGCCTGATGGCCTGCACCGTCGAGGACGGCCGCATGACCAGGGTCGTCTCGTACACCGACCGCGCCCGCCTGAACACCGCCGTCTCAATGTTACGTTCCCGGGGTGGTGACACTTCGAGCCGCGGCTCAGCATGACGTACCGAGGCTGGTCGAGATCCGGTCGGCCCCCGAGGTGTCCCGGCGGTGGGGCGGCGACGACGACCTGGTCAACGTGGTGTCCGCGGAACTCACCGATCCGGACACGCGGGTGCTGGTGATCCTCCACGAGGGTGGTGTCGTGGGTGCCGTCCAGTGGAGCGAGGAGGACGATCCCGACTACCGGCACGCGGGCATCGACATCTACCTCGATCCCGCAGTCCACGGCCGAGGACTTGGAAGCGACGCGGTCCGTACCCTCGCCCGGCACCTGATCGACGAGGTCGGTCATCACCGCCTGGTGATCGACCCGGCGGCCGACAACCACGCGGCGATCCGCTGTTACGCGAAGGTCGGCTTCCGCCCGGTCGGGGTAATGCGCAGCTACGAACGAGGGCCGGACGGCACCTGGCACGACGGGCTGTTGATGGACCTGCTCGCGCACGAGTTGACCTGACAGCGCACGGGGGCAGAATCTTACGGACCGGCCGCCTGGCGCAGGTGCACGACAATTTGGCATTCTCGCGGCGTGGAAGAGATCGCATGGGGTGAGGTCGCCGCAGCCATTGCCGCAGCGCCGTACCCGGTTCAGTTGCTGCCCCCGGATGCCACACGCGCCGAGACAGCCCTGGCGTTCCTGGGAATCACCACACGCTCTTGGCTCGGAGCCGTCGTGGCCAACACCGGTGGATTGCTGATCGATCACGGTTGGTTGCGGGTTCTGGGCAGTGGCAGCGATGGCCTTCCCGACGTGACCGATCAGGCCGATCCGGCGCTGGGCGGGTTGATCGTCGCGTATGACGTACTGGGCGGCCAGTTCGCGTGGCTTCCAGGTCAGCCGGGCGCCGTGCCGACGGTGCATTACTTCGCTCCGGACACCCTTGAGTGGGAAGACCTGGAACAGGGCTATTCCGACTGGTTGTACGCGGTCCTGGCGGGGTCGATGACACAGTTCTACGACAGTCTGCGGTGGCCGGGATGGCAGCAGGAGGTGGGAGTCTTGCCGCCGGATCAGGGGATCACCGTCTTCCCGCCGCCGTGGAGCCAAGAAGGCCAGGACTTGTCAACCACCACTCGCGCCGTAGCTCCGCTGGTCCAGATCGCCAGTTATCACCTGGAGACAGCACGGCAGTTGGGATGACGCTCGCCGACACCGCAAGCCACGGCCGTCGGCGACGGACGCTCCACTCACAGGTCAACGACACACGGTGACTTGACCGGCAACGACCGACGGACCTCGATGCCTTCAACGACATCCTCCGAGGAGGTTTCGGGACGCCCGACGGTTGCTGGACTTTCCTCTGGCGCAACTCCGAGCTGTCCCGCTCGGCGCTCCGTCACGAGGCGACGATCCGATGGCTCCAGCAAGTCCTGCTCACCTGCCATCCGTCTCACCTGCCATCCGTCGAACAACGTCCGTTTCCAGGACCGGATCAGACGTGCGCCTCTGGGCGCGGGCCCTACGCTCTTCGACGACATCGTCGAGATCATCCGCCGCCACGGTCCTGGCGGTGACGAATGCCGGACCCAGGTAGCAGCGCCGAGTGATGATCACATCGTGGCACAACTACCCGAGGATGTTCGGTCGGCGTTTCGCTTCTTCGCCTTCTACCTTGCCAACGGCACGCTCGTCATGGATGTGTTGGAAGACTTCGACTACCGCCCCGTGGTCATGACGTACGGGTCCGGCCTCGAGCAAGTGTTCGCGGTCTTCGCCAACGTGCTGGACGTGGACGAGGCCGGCCAGGTGACGAACTACTCCGACGCGGAATATCGCGCAGCCCAGTGGATCCGAAGGGCCTGCGACGGGGCCTATGAGGTAGACCCTCCGTTCGCCGACTGGGAACTCGAGTTGCCGCTGTAGACGCCACGGCTCGGGCGGCAACGCTCGGGCCGTGCGCCCAACGGCAAAGTCGTGCACTCGATCATCGGCCCTGCCAAAGAGCGCGCACGCTCGGCGGCGATGATGAGTACATCTGACGTCTCGACGTTTAAGGGGCCTCTCGCGCATCCGTTGTTCTCGGAGTTGGAATACGTACGTCGGTCCGCAAATTAGTCTGTGCGCGTTCAGCCAATCGGCGGCGTAAGAGCTCGGTGCCAGGAAATTGGGTTTCACGCGACGTCGGATCAGATTCAACTGCGGCGATGTCGCCCTCATGCGCTTCTGGCCTCCTTCGCCTCCAATGCTTCGAGAGTAGACGGCTTATGACGCCGGCGAGCCTCTCCGCCAGCAGCAGTATGACTCCGACCGCCTCGACAACAAGCGCTCCGGCTATGCCGAGAAAGATGCCTCCGGCAAGAAGATTTCTTTCATTCTCACTCTCTTGCGAGAGGTCTATGACAGTTGAATATACAGGCCTCCTGGCTCCGGTGGACGAGGCAGATTCGACACTCTCAATTGCATCAGCAGGACCTCCGCCGTATCCAGCTTCACATGATGTCCAGTCGACCTGGCCGCCTGTCGTTTTATCGTGAACTGGCGTCGATGAGTCGACTCGTTCGTGGCCGCCTATTACATAGCTCAACGACGGGCAGCTGGGATCCTTTTGGGAAAGCGGTGTATCAATTGCTCCAATCGGCTTTCTCTCCCAAATGTCGGTCTCCATGACCGGTACCGATAGATAATGTTTATGCCGATCGCGCAACCAAAGCAGGGATGGGTCCACCTCGCAGAGGACGCGGATGAAAGAGTCAGCTCGATATTTAGAAATTTCGAGCACGCGTCGGCTCGGCGGCCACATCCCGCCTTCGCGGTCATAGAAGCTGCCTGCCATGTCTAAATCCGGGGCGAGCTGCTCGGCTGGGACAAACCTAATTTCCGCCGTTTCGTTCTCGGCAACGCAGTTGTCCAGGAATCGCGCAGTAGAACCTTGTGCAACTAGATACGAGGGTGCGTCAATATTTGATCCGCGCGGTTCCAACTCCACCTGCAGCTCGGCTCGCGCGGCAGGAAAGTTCAGATGCCCGTTAGGCCATTCAGGCTCTCCGCCAGGCGGCACGTAAGGCAGAATAGTAAGATTGAAATGAACTCGCTCGAACGCTCCGTTCTCGACGCCGAAGAACAGGACGTCTGTATTCGTCCAGTTACGCTGCTCCGGTCGAAAAAGGACACTCTGCCATGCGTCTCGGGTAGCAGCGGCAATAAGGACCGCCAAAGCAAGATAACAAATTATTCGCGCGACGGCAGTTCGCATTCCTAAGGATAGGACGCCTTGAATGAAGGAGTCAACGCTCGGTACCTGCGGCGGGCGGGACTTATGATGCTCATGAGCGATGTGGTGCTCAATCGACTTGCATGCGACGAACTTCGACCGTACAGGATTTACACTATTGGTGACAAAATCCTCCTTTTCGGTCATTCGAACGGGAAATGAATTCGGCCGCTCCGCAGGACTCTCATCGGCTATGACAGTAAGAACTGATTGGCGCAGTTGGCCACCCGCTGGCGATGACCTCGTTCAGTTCTCCCCCACCTTCAACGACTCGGCGGAGGCCCGCGAACTTCTTACCGAACGGTTCCGCGACCACGGCGAACAGGCGGAGCCCGAGGACGCCATCGCGCAGTTGCTCCAGCTTGCGCAGGCACGCGCTGGATCTGCTGATGGTCGAGGCCGGCAACGAAGACGCGCGGCGCGGCGCCTAGGCTCACCGCCGCCTCACCGAGGCTCTCGATGAACTTGAGCTTCATTGAAGGATCGACGACAACGAGAAAGTAACGACGAACGCCACGTAACAGGTTCGCGGGCCGCAAACGGTCCACGGCGAGATCGCGTCACATTTTGGAGCATGTCTCGGCAGATGATCGCAACGATGTCGGCAAGACGTCAGCGCTGCGCCTCCGTCATTGCGTGGGCGGAGACAGCGACCGCGAACCAGCCTCGCTTGTGATCTCCGAGCCCGCATCCGCCCGCTGCGCCTCGTTCGGTGGCGCGCTGTACGTTCTTTCGAATTCGTCATCTACCAATTGATAGAACGGGCTCAACCCACCAAAGTTTCTTGCAAGATTCTCTCGTCGCTTCATCCACAGGTCTCGGGCGACCTGACTTTCGAACATTTCACCGCAGAGCTCCTCACGAATAGACGCCTCAGTCATGTTGCCGGCTCGCAGGCCAATTTGGCCGAAATTCAACCACAGCGTGGTGAAGTAGTACCGCCGCGCTTCCAACTCGGAGCTGAATCTCTCGGAGTTGCCGATGCAGGGAGCGAACGTGGCCGGATCCTCGATGACGCGCGCCAGAAGCCCTGCGTGAGCGGAGTGCCAGGCTTCGTAGTCGTAGCGTTGGTTCTGTCGGCTCTGGTAGGTCACCGACAGAACCACCCCGATCAACGCGGCAGCAGAGAACAGCGTCGAGAAGATGCCGATGGCCTGACCAGTGTCGCTAAGTCGATCCAGTGTGCTGTCCGGCATGCGGAGCATGACAACGACGCTCGCGATCAATACGGCTGCGAGAATTACGGCGCAGGCAACACCGACCGCGAGCCATGCGCGGCTCGTTCGCTTCGATCCAATCACCGGCTCGGGAACGCTACTCATCGTCACTTGCTCCTCTCCAGGCGTCTACCCAGGAGTATCAGACGTACGAAAGTGTCCGAGACTGACGTTCACCGATTCGCGATACAACGGCGCCGGCGCTCAGTCATCAACAAAGCGGTGGACGCCGCCACTCGCGGCCTGACACAGGAGTGACCGCGAATTCGGCCGTCGCGCACCGCCGACGGCATGACATCGAGACGAAATGGGATCGGGCACCCCGTAGGAATGGCCCTCAGACAGCGCCGTAGGGATCCCGGGCTGCGAGCATATCGGCGATCGGAACGCCACGACGGACCCCTAGCCGGCGCCGCTGGCGCACCTGCGCGCTCGTACGCGGCCGGAATTTCGGCTCGCGTCCGCAACCGCAGGTCTCGAATCCCTCGTAGCGCAGGCCTGCGGCAAGCACCGATGCCACGGCGGTCCAGCCGGAGCGGTCCCGGCGCCGAGGAGGAGCGAAGTCATGACCGGCGAACACCATAGGTCTACGGCAACGGGTACACGGATGAGGCACCCCGTCCTGCGGCTGCTTGCTGCTTCGGCGGCACGGCACGCACACGTAGTGAACCTTGTAGGGCATCTCCGCGTACCGGCACATGCGGTCAGGATAACCGGGCAGCCGCGGAGGCCACCCACAATTCCTCTGCCGCTGGACGAGGCCTTTAATCCCGGCAGGGAGGGTTACCCGAACGCACTCAACTCAAGCAGAAGCGTGCGCTGGACGTCGTGGGCAATGTGGAAGGCGTGTGTGCGCCGCCCGGCGGAGTCGCGCACGCTCTCGCAGCCGCCATCGAGTTCCTGGCGGCGACCTGAGATTCCTCGGCAGGGGCCGGCCTTTCGAACGACAGCCCTGGGTGATGCCGCCGGGGCCGATCGGATGGCCGGATGGGCGACTCGGGTCTGTCGATGTCTGTAGCGTGAGGGACATGTCCTTGGCAATGACACCCGCCGAGCGTGAGGCCTTCCTCGCTGAGGTACACGTCGCGGTCGTCAGTGTGGCTGATGACGACGGGCGCGGGCCGCTGGCAGTCCCGCTCTGGTACGACTATCAGCCCGGCGGCGACATCGTGCTGGTGACCGACCGGAACAGCCGCAAGGTGGAACTCGTCCGCAAGGCCGGGCGGGTCACCGTCTGCGTGCAGGAGCAGGAGATGCCGTACCGCTATGCCTCCGTCGAGGGCGCGGTCATCACGATCGAAGGCACTGTCACCGTCGAGCGGCGCTGGGAGCTCGCCCGCCGGTACCTGGGTCGGGAGGGCGCTGACGGCTACGTCGAGGCGACACGGGACGCGACCGCGCGCATGTGTGCGATTCGCATCCGCCCGGAGCACTGGCTCACCCGCGACTACACGAAAGCGGCGTGAACCGCCCGGCCCGGCGCGGGCCGGGCGGTTTGTCTCAGGTGGTTGCCGGCAACGGCACGCCCAGCTTCTCGGCGGCGATCCGCAGTTCGGCCCAGAGTTTGGGGGTCACCGGGATGCCGTCGGCGGTGCGCCTGGTGGCGATTGACGCGCTGCTCTCGCCGGGGTAGCGGATGTCGGCGTCGTCGGTGGCCGGGGGTAGGGACTTGAGGGTTTCGAGGGTGGTGGCCACGGCTGGGGCGAAGTCTGCCGCGTTGCCGAACGCGGCGGGGTTCAGGGCCAGGAGCAGGGCGTTCTGGCGGTGGGCCCGGCCGTCCGGGTCGTCGCTGTGGAAGGAGCTGAGGATGGGGGCGCCCAGCAGGACGCTGGTCAGCAGTTCGAAGACCAGGGACATGCCGGCGCCTTTGGCGCCGCCCAGCGGGAGCGGCATCCTGGCCAGGTTCGGGTCGGTGGTGGGGGTGCCGTCGGCGGTGGCGGCGGTGCCCTCGGGGAGGGGGCGGCCGGCGTTGCGGAACTGAGCGATCTTGCCGAGGGCGATGCCGGCGGTGGCCATGTCCAGCAGGGCGGGTGGGTGGCCGGTTGCCGGGACGGCGATGGAGAGCGGGCTGGTTGCTACGGCGGCGCCCTTGACGCCGGGGTATGCCATGTTGGGCATTCCGGCTACGAAGGCGATGCCGATCAGGCCGGCGTCGGCGATCCGGGAGGTGTAGTAGCCGATGGCGCCGGTGTGGACGGTACGGCGTACGCCTACTGCCCCGATGCCGCTCGCGGAGGCCCGGCTGATCGCCTCGTCGGCGGCGGCGGTCAGGGCCACGGGTCCGGGTGCCCGGTCGGCGTCCAGTACCGCGACCGCCGGGCTGGTCGAGCTGAACGCCAGCACCGGGTCGCGGTTGGCCTCGCCCGAGTCGAGCAGTTCGAGGTATCGGGGTACGCGCGAGGTGCCGTGCGAGTCGACCCCGCGCAGGCCGGCCCAGGTCAGGACGGCGGAGATGGTGGCGGCGTGGTCCTCGGTGACGCCGGCCGCGGTGAACAGCGCGGTGGTGAAGGCGCGCAGGTCATCCGCGGGAATCAGGATCTTGGACATGTGGCTCCAGATGATCAAGGCATGACGCGACGGGCGCGCGACGGGAAGGGCGTGACGCGACGGGCGCGGGACGGGAAGGCGAGAGGGCTGCTCAGCGCGTGACGCGGACGTTGACGATCGCGGTGGTGCCGCCGCGGACGGATTTGAGTGCCCGGTCCAGCGCCGGCGCCAGCTCGGCGGTCCGCTCGACGGTCTCGCCGTGCATGTCGAAGGGCGAGGCGAGTGCGGCCAGGTCGGGCTGGTCGCTGAGGTCGTTGCCGAGGAACTCGCCGGTCTGCACGGCGGCGCCCTGCGGATAGAACCGCAGGTGGTTCATCTTCATCGACCGGTACTCAGCGTTGTTGAAGATCACGATGAGGAGGGGCAGGCCGTTGGCCTTCGCCGCCTGCAGTGACTGGATGATCGGGTTGTAGAGGAACGCGCCGTCGCCGACGGTGAACACCACCGGCTTGTCCGGCGCGGCCAGCTTCACGCCGAGTGCCACCGCGAGGCCCTGGCCCAGACCGCCCTGGACGTAGAAGTACGAGTCCGGCGCGGTACGGCGCAGGTGACGCTGAACCACCCGGCTGTGCGTGATGGTCTCGTCGACCACCACCGAGTCCTCGCCGGCCAGCAGTTCGCGCAGTGCGGAGGCGACCAGCACCGGGTCGATCCGCTCCGACTCGGCGGCCCTCGTCTCCGCGGCCGCCACCGCCGTCACCTCAGCGAGGTGCCGGGACCGGTCGGCGACCCGGGTCACCAGGCCCTGCTCCGCGGCGCGGACAGCGAGTTCGCGGAGCGTGCCGGGCACGCCGCCCTCCAGGTAGTGGTCGGCGTTGAGCACCTGGTAGGCGATGTGCGGCCGCTGCGGCACCTCGTCGATCACGACGATCTTCGCGCGGGCCGGCCGGCGGCTCGGCGGGTAGAACGGCGCGCGGCAGTTCAGCAGAACGATCACGTCGGCGGTGTCGACGAACGGCTCGATCTCGCCGCCGGCGTGCAGGTCGTGGTCGCGGGGGAAGTTCACGCAGACCGCCGAGGCGGGCTCGACGACCGGGATCCGCAGCGCCTCGGCGAACTCGACCAGCGCGGCCAGCCCGTCGGCCTCCCGCCCGGCCGTCTCTGTGATGATCACCGGGTTCTCGGCGGCGGCGAGCAGTTCCAGGACGGCCTGCATGTCCTCGGCCGCGCTGACCGACGTGCCCGGCCGGGCCAGGGGCTTCGGGTCGGGGCCGTCCCACCCCTCGAGCAGGACCTCGAGGGGAATGTTGAGGTAGACCGGCCCGGCGGGCGCCCGCGACGCCAGCTCCGCGCCGCGGGTGACCATGGTCGGCAGCGTGTGCACGCTCGCCGCCTGGTTGGACCACTTCACGAACGTCGCGGCCATCGCGTGCGGGCCGCCGACCACCGAGAGATTGCGGTACCACTGGCCGCCCGGGTCCGGGCCCGGCCCGTCGCCGTAGGTGACCGACTCGGAGGAGGCCACCACCATCGGCACGCCGGCCAGCAGCGCGCCGTGCACGGCCATCGAGCCCTGCAGCAGGCCCGGCCCGGCGTGCAGCAGCACACCCTGTGCCCGGCGGGTGATCAGGCCGTACCCGGTGGCCATGCCGACCGCGACGGTCTCGTGGGTCAGGTCGAGGTAGTTCGGGCAGGGCAGCCCGTCACGGTGCCGGCGGGCCAGCGACTCCCACACCGGGGCCCATTCCGACCCCGGCGAGGAGAAGATGTAGTCCGC
Source organism: Actinoplanes sp. NPDC051861 (assembly GCF_040681145.1). Classification (NCBI taxonomy): domain Bacteria; kingdom Bacillati; phylum Actinomycetota; class Actinomycetes; order Micromonosporales; family Micromonosporaceae; genus Actinoplanes; species Actinoplanes sp. NPDC051861. Next base: position 697,391 of record NZ_JBFAYE010000003.1, on the reverse strand, counting down.
CCCGGCCGCGTTGAACGCACTGACGACCGCGTCGCCACCATCGGTGATCATGCGATCGGCCAGTCCAGGACCTCGCAGATGCCCCGGCCCATGATCCAATCGAGCTCCTCCGCGGTGAAGTCGTAGTGCTTGGTGAACTGCTCGATGGTCTCCACGTAGCTCAGCCCGTGCCCCATCAGCCGGGTGATGTCGGTGCCCCAGAAGCAGCGGCGCGGACCCATCTTGTCGACCATCTCGCGCACGTACTTCTCGATGTTGAGGTTGGGGAACGGCTGCGTGGAGTAGCCCGGGAGCGCCGACACCTTCACGTAGATGTTCGGGTGCCGGTGCAGGTCGGCGGTCTCCTGCACCCAGTAGCCGATCGCGTCGTCGACGCACCGGGCCATGATCCCCATGTGGTCGATGATGATCTTCAAGTCGGGGTGCCGCTCGGCGATCTGGCCCAGCTCCGCCTTCCAGACCGGGGCGTGCACCATGGTCGGGATGTTCAGTTCCTCGGCGATCGGCCAGTACCAGTCGTTCGTGCCGTCGATCATCCAGTTCCGGTCGATCGGACGGTGGAAGGTGAGGCGGGTGCCCTTCACGTACGGGTTCTGCGCGAAGTCGCGCAGCATCGCCGTACCCTCCTCGGGTTTGTTCTGTGGAATGCGGGCCATGATGCCGAAGCGGTCGGGGAACGCCTCACACGCCTCGATCGCGTAGTCGATGCGGTCGCCCTCCCAGGACGGCGGGAGGATCAGCGCCCGGTTGACGCCGGCCTCGTCCATCATGGCCAGGCACTCCTCGTAGCTGAACGGGTCCTCGCGGTGCCCGTTCAGCCGGATACGCTCGCGAGCGCCCGGGACCCAGGGCCGGTCCGGAGTCTCTTCCTTCCAGATGTGCACCTGGGAGTCGACGACGAACATATGCGTTCCCTTCCTGTTCCGGCTGTCGTGCCAGCCGATGCCATGAAGCTATGTGGGATTTCCGGCCCTGCGGAGTCCGCGCCGCGCAATCGGTTGTTGCATGAACGACGTGCTCGCCGACTACTTCCCGAAGACCTCGCCGACCACGTACTCGGCGATCGCCAGGGAGGACGTCGCCGCAGGTGAGGGCGCGTTTCGTACGGCGGTGACCGGGCCGAGCCGGTGGATGCGGAAGTCGTCGACGAGGGCGCCGTCGCGGTCCAGGGCCTGGGCACGCACGCCCGCGCCGGCCCGCTCGACGTCGGCCGCGCCGATCTCCGGGACGTACCGCATCGCCTCGGCCATGTAGCGGCTCTTGGACAGCGACCCGCGCACCTCCTTGACGCCGGTACGCCAGTGCTTGCGCGCCATGTGCCAGGTGCCCGGCCAGGCCGCGATGCCGAGCAGGTCCGGGATCGAGAAGTTCGTCCGCCGGTAGCCCTCGCGGGCGGTCGCGAGCACCGCGTTCGGGCCGACCTCGACGACACCGGTGACCCGGCGGGTGAAATGGACGCCGAGGAACGGGTAGCGGGGGTCCGGCACCGGGTAGATCATGCCGCGAACCAGGTCCGCCTTCGGCGGCTTGACCCGCATGTACTCGCCACGGAACGGGATGATCCGGGGTGCCGCCGCGTCGCCGGCCAGCTTGGCGACCCTGTCGCTCTGGATACCGGCGCAGACGATCAGCTGATCCACGACGACGTCACGATCACCCGACACCACGCGGATCCGCCCGCCCGAGCCGGCGCGGGAGATCCGGTTCACCGGGAATCCGGTGCGCACCTCTCCCCCGCCCGCCCGGATGTCCTCGGCGAACGCCCGGGCCACGCCCGGGAAGTCGGTGATCGCCGTCTCCGGTGAGTGCAGCGCCGCCAGCCCGGCCGCGTGCGGCTCGATCTCCCGGATCCCGGCCGGGTCCACCCGGCGCAGCCCCGGCACACCGTTCTCCCGCGCCCGCGACTCCAGGTTGTCGAGGCGCCCCAGTTCGTCCTCGCGGACGGCGACCACGAGCTTGCCGCACTCGTCGTACGCGATCCCCCGCTCCGCGCAGTACTCCCGCAGCAGCAGCCGTCCCCGGGTGCACAGCTCGGCCTTCAGACTGCCCGGGGTGTAGTAGATGCCCGCGTGCACGACGCCCGAGTTGTGGCCGGTCTGGTGCAGCGCCACCTCGTCCTCCTTCTCGAGGACGACGACCCGGGTGCCCGGCCGGCGAAGTGTGATCTCCCGGCCGACAGCCAGGCCGACGATGCCGGCCCCGACGATTCCGACGGTCTGGTCCGCCACGAGTGTTGCCTCCCCTGATCAGCCACCGAAGTGCATGGCAAAAGTTTTGACCTTGGTATAGAACCGCAGTGCCTCGGCGCCTTGCTCCTTGAAGGGGGACCCGGAGTCGCGGAAACCACCGAACGGCTGGTGCACGTCCCATCCGGACGTCGTGGTGTTGACGGCGATCTGGCCGCAGTCCACCTCCGCGAGGAAGCGGTGTGCCGCCGACAGGCTGTCCGTGAAGACCGCCGCGGCCAGCCCGTACCGGGAGTCGTTGACGGCGGCGATGGCCTCGTCGAGGCCGTCGACGGCGCGGACCGCGAGGACCGGGCCGAACACCTCGTCGCGCCACAGGTCCATGTCCGGGGTGACGCCGGCCACGATCGCCGGGGTGACCCAGCAGCCGTGCCCGGCCACCTCCTCGCCGCCCTCGACCGCCGCGCCCTGCTTGGCCGCGGCGGCGATCGCGGCGAGCACGCCGTCGCGGTGCGCCGGGCTGACGAGCGGGCCGACGTCGGTGTCCGCGTCCCGGCCCGCGCCGACCCGCAGGCCGGCGACCCGCTCGCGCAGCAGGCCGAGGAACTCGTCGTGCACGGACCGTTCGACCAGCAGCCGGCTGGTCGCCGTGCAGCGCTGCCCGGCCTGGCCGAACGACGCGGCGACCACGGCGGTGGCGGCCTTCTCCAGGTCGGCGCCGGCCAGGACGACGGAGGCGTTCTTGCCGCCCATCTCCGACTGGAACCGGACCCCGCGGGCGGCCAGCCGCACCCGCAGCGCCTCGCCCACCTCGTTGCCGCCGGTGAACGTGACCGCGGCGATCCGCGGATCGTCCAGCAGCGCGCCGGATATCTCCGCGGTTCGGCCGGTGACGACGTTGATCACGCCCGCCGGCACGCCGGCGTCGTGCAGGGCGCGGGCCAGGTGCAGGGCCGAGGTGGGCGTCTCGGTGGCGGGTTTGAGCACCACGGCGTTGCCGGCCGCGAGCGCCGGCGCCAGCTTGCGGGCCGGGGTGATCAGCGGGTCGTTCCAGGGTGCGACGGCCAGGACCACGCCGAGAGGTTCCCGCTGGAATCCGGTACGGGTACCCGGCCGCGCGTCATGAATCAGCGACCCGTACTCCTGCCGGCCGATCCCCGCGTAGTACTCGAAGAAGTCGGCCGCCTTCTCCGCCTCGACCCGCGCCTCAGCGAGGGTCTTGCCGTTCTCGGCGACGACCGCCCCGGCGATTTCCGCGGCGCGTACCCGCAGGAGCACCGCGGCCTTCGCGAGAATCTTCGAGCGCTCGATCGCGGAGGTGGCCCGCCACACCGCGAAACCCGCCTGAGCCGCCTCGTAGATGCCGGTGACCTGCTCGGCGGTGAGCGCCGGGACCCGCACGAACGGCTCCCGGACGTCGGTGGGGTCGAACACGTCGACCCACTCCGGCGCACCCACCCAGCGCCCGCCTGCCAGCGTCTCGACGGTACGAACGGACATCGCTGCTCCTCATGACGATAGGGGAAAGCATTGTTTGCGCCCGGCGCACCGCGTTCCCTGGTGGAATTCGCCGGCAGATCCGAAGCGACTCTCCGGAGGACACCGTGGCCTTTGCCGTCATCGCCCACTACCGCTGCGCCCCCGAGGACGCCGGGCTCGTCCGGGCCGCGCTGCTGACGATGCGCGAGCACACCCGCGACGAGCCGGGCAACCTCGAGTACGTGGTGCACGTGGACGCCGAGGACCCCGCCGCGTTCGTCCTCTACGAGGTCTACGCCGACCGGGCGGGGTTCGACGCGCACGCCGCCAGCGACCACTTCGCCGAGCACATCCTCGGCACGGTCCGCCCCCGCCTGATCGACCGGCGGGTGTCGTTCACCGAAGTCCTCTGACCCGCGTGTGGAGTACGGCCCCGATACGCACCCCAACTCCACACGCAACAAGCACTCACACCCCGCGTGTGGAGTACGGCCCTCATACAAACCCGAACTCACCACGCAAGAAGGGTGTTAGAGCTCGTTGCCCCAGCACATGCGGGCGAACGTCTCCACGTGGGTGAGCTTGCGCCACTGGTCCTCGGCGCTGATCGTGGCGCGGCCGGCCACGTCGGAGAACCCGGCGCTCGGGCTGACCGCGACGTCCTCGAGGTCGCGCACCGAGCCCACCACGTCCATCCTGGTCATCACCGTCTCGACGTCCTCCAGCAGCGGAGTCAGCGGCGAGACGATGCCCAGGCAGACGTCGCGATCGGCCGGGACCGCCCGCAGCAGCGCGGTCTCGGCGGGCGCGCCGGTGTCGTAGGGCAGCACCCAGCGGTCCACCGGGATCGCGGTGAAGAGCCGCTCCGCCACCGCCGGGTCGACGTCGCCGGTCACGCCGGTCGCGGGGCAGAACCCGATCCGCACGTTGAACGGCTTGTCCGCGACGCTCACCGCCATCGCGTCGACGGCCAGAGCGGCGGCGAGATCCAGGGCGCCCGTGTCGCGGCCGGTGAGCTTTTCAGCGTACGCATGATTGTCGATCTGAATGAGCCGCACGCCGCGTGAGATGACCGCCTCGATCTCGTCCCGGATGATCCTGGCGAAGGCTTCGCCGAGCTCGCGCGCGCTTCCCCAGGGCCCGCCCGGCACCCAGAGGCGGCTCGCGAGGAACGCGGGTGACGGCAGTGTGGCCTTGGCCGGGATCTGCGTCAGCGCGGCGAGCCCGGCCACGTCGTCGGCGACCAGCGTCCGGGTGGCCTTCAGCGAGCCGCCGTCGAATCCGTGCACCGCGTCGAGGATCACGCTGCGGAAGTCCGCTCGCCGGAACTCACCGTCGGTGACCACGGTCAGGCTTAGTTTGCGCTGCCTGCGGACCGCCTCGGCGATCGCCGCGTCCTCGATCTCGCGCAGGTCGGCGGCGTGGGCGGCCCGCGCGGCCAGCAGCTCGGGCGGGCGGACCAGGCTGCCGTGGTGGTCGATGCGGAACTTGAAAGTGTCAGCCACGATTCTTCCCCCACGCCGAGAACACCAGCTCGTAGCCGAGTTCCTTCAGCACCTCCTCGCAGGCCTGCTGGTCCTCGGCGGGCGTGCCGCCGGAGACACCGAGGCCGCCCAGGATCTCGCCGTCCCGCTTGATCGTCACGCCGCCCTCGGTGGCCACGATCGGGTGTGTGGCCATCTGCGAGAGCTGGGCGAAGAAGCCCGGGTTGCTCTGCGCCCAGTCGTAGAGCATGTTGGTCGGCCGCTCCATGATCGCCGCGCTGTACGCCTTCGCGATCGCGATGCTCGGGGTCAGCGCCCGCGCGCCGTCGGAGCGCTTCACCGCGATCAGGTGGCCGCCGGCGTCGACGACCGCGACGCTGAGCGCCTTGCCCAGTCGCTCGCCGCGCTCGAGGGTGCCGGTCAGGATCGTCTCGGCCTCGGTCAGGGTCAGCTTGGGCATCGGAGTGCCTCCCGAATCTTGACGATCGCGGCGTTGTAGTCCCCGGGCGCCTCCCAGTACATCGAGTGCGGTGCGCCCGGCACAACCTCCAGGTGCGAGCCCTTGACGAGCTCGTGTGCCCGGCGGACGGTGGCGAGGCTGAGCACCGCGTCGGTCTCACCGGCGAGGAACCAGACCTGAACACCCGAGGAGACGATCTCGTCGATGCTCGGGCCGTTGGCCGACAGGTTGCGCAGGTCGGCCATCTTGGCGACGTTGAACGTGCCCATCTGCTGGAAGAGGAACGTGAGCGCCGGTTGCGACGTCTGGAAGCTCTTGCTGAGCAGACGATCGAGGACCGGCAGTTTGACCGCTTCCGCCCGGTCGGTCGCGACGAGTTCGCTCAGCTCGGGATGGTCCAGGCCGCCGAGCGAGTGCCCGAGCGCGACCCCGCTGACCCGGTCCGGCCGGTTCAGCGCGGCCCGCAGTGCGGCGACCGCCCCGATCGACTGGCCGACCAGCAGCACGTCGCGCAGGTCCTCGGCCTCCAGGACGGCGATCAGGTCGCCGGGGAAGTCCTGCCCGTCGAACTCGGGCATCGACGAGTCCGACTTGCCGAAGCCGCGCAGGTCCACGGTGACCACGGTGAACCGGTCGCGCAGCGCGGCGACCTGCTGCCACCAGGCGGCGTGATGTCCGCCGGAGCCGTGCACGAAGAGGATCACCGGGCCCGCGCCGTGCCGCTCGTAATAGATGTCCGCACCGTCGGCGGAGGCAGCGATCGGCATCAGGCGGGCCGCTTTCCGTGGTAGACGAGCTCGATCATGGTGTGGTCGGGGTCGTGGATGTAGCAGAACTTCGACTGGTTCTCCGGGCGCTCGATCGGCCGGGTGTGCCGGATGCCGAGCTCTTTCAGGTGCTCCAGGAATCCGTCCCAGTCCTCGACCTCGATGGCGAAGTGATAGGGCGCCATCCGGTCCATCTCCTCGACCGGCGTGAAATGCAGGTCGAAATTCCCGCGGGTCATCAGCACCACCCTGGTGTTGCTCTTCGGGGTGATCGCCTTGAGCCCGAAGACCTTCGAGTACCACTCTTTGGTGCGCTCGGGATCGGTGGTCGGGAAGTTCACGTGGTGGATGTACTTCGGCGCGTTGCTGCTCATCTGGGGTGCCTTTCGGTCCGGACCGGGTTGGAGAGCGTCCCGATCCCGCTGATCTCGATGTCCACGGTGGATCCGGGCTCGATTCCGACGGTGCTGTCGGCGCCCATCCAGAGGACGTCGCCGGGGTGCAGGGTGAGATATTTCGAGGTCTCGACGAGATAGTCGAAAGGGTCGAAGACCATGTCGCCGGTGGCGAACTCGGCGCGGATCTCGCCGTCGACGCGGACCGTGGTGGTCTGTTCGAGGGGGTCGACGGAGGTCTCTATCCAGGGACCCATCGGTTTGAAGGTGTCGCTGTTCTTGCTGCGCCAGAACGTGCGGTCGGCGTGCTGCCATTCACGGGCGCTGACATCGTTGCCGATGGTCCAGCCGAAGACGGACGCCTGCGCTTCGTGCCGGGAGACCCTTTTCATCGTACGGCCGACGACCGCGACCAATTCTCCCTCGGCTTCGAATCGCCCGGTCACGTCCGCCGGTTTGACAATGGGTGAAAGGTGCCCGGTCAGGGCGTTGTTCGCGCGATAGCCGGGCTCGGGACGGTCCGGGATCCTGGCGTTGTGGTGCTCGATGTGCCCGCGGTAGTTGAATCCGACGGCGTAGAAGACTCCCGGGATCACCGGTGGCAGGAATGTCACGTGATCGATCGGGATCCGGTCGCCGGTCTCCTTCGGCTGCCCGGTGATCGGGCTTCCGTCCAGGACGAGGACCTCGCCGTCCACGACCACGCCCCAGCGCGGTCCCTTGATGCGGACATAGCGCATTTCAGTCCACCAGCAGGTGAGAGACGCGCTTGGTGATCAGGTACGCCTCGACGCCCTCGGGGCCGCCCTCCTTGCCGTACCCGCTCTGCTTCACGCCACCCGACGGCGCCTCGTGCACCGACCCACCACAGTGGTTGATCGACAGGATCCCCGCCTCGAGGCCGCTGATCAGCTTCTCCGCGGTCTTCGAGGAGCGGGTGAACCCGTACGCGGCCAGGCCGTACGGCAGTGAGTTGGCGACGTGCAGCGCCTCGTCGAGATCGTCGAACGGCACGATCGGCGCGACCGGCCCGAACGGCTCCTCGACCATCACCCGCGCGTCCGCCGGCACGTCCGTGAGCACTGTCGGCGCGAAGAAGAACCCGGGCCGGTCCAGCCGCTCGCCGCCGGTGACGACCATCGCTCCCCGGCTGACCGCGTCCGCAACCAGCTCCTCCATGGCTTTCAACCGGCGCGGGTTGGCGAGCGGTCCCATCGTGACGCCCTCGTCCCGGCCGTCACCGACGACGATCCCCTCGGCGGCCGCGACGAACGCGTCCAGGAACTCGTCGTGAACGGCCGAGTGCACCAGGAACCGGCTCGGCGACGTGCACACCTGGCCGGCGTTGACGAACTTGGCGAAGGCGGCCTTGCGCGCGGCCCGCACCGGGTCGGCGTCCGCGCACACGATGACCGGTGCGTGGCCGCCGAGCTCCATGAGGGACGGTTTCATCTCGGCGCCCGCCCGCGCGGCGAGCAGCTTGCCGACCGGGACGGACCCGGTGAACGCGACCAGGCGGATCTCCGGGGCCGCGATCAGGTGTTCCGACACCTCGGCGGGCTCGCCGAAGACCAGGTTGAGCGCACCGGCCGGCACCCCGGCCTCGGCGAAACAGCGGACGATCTCGACGGCCGCGCCCGGGGTCTCCTCGGACGCCTTGATCACGATCGAGCAGCCGGCCGAGAGGGCGCCGGCCATCTTGCGCATCGGTGACCCGGCCGGGAAGTTCCAGGGTGTGAACGCGGCGACCGGGCCGACCGGCTCGTGCCGCACCGAGAGCACGGTGTCGCCGGCCGACGGGATGATCCGCCCGTACGCCCGGCGCGCGTCCTCGGCGTCCCAGCGCAGCGCCCCGGCGACCCGCTGCACCTCGCCGCGCGCCTCCTTCCACGGCTTGCCCTGCTCCGAGGTCATCACGGTCGCCACCCGGTCCGCCCGTTCCGCCAGCAGGTCGGCGGCCCGGTGCAGGATCGCGGTGCGCTCGGCGATCGGGGTGTTCCGCCACGCCTCGAATCCGCGGACCGCGGCTCTCACCGCCCTGTCCAGATCCGCTGTCGAGGCGAGAGGCACGTGTCCCAGGATCTCCTCGGTGGCCGGGTCGAGCACCGGCGCGGACCGGCCGGTCATGACCCACTCGCCGTCGATGAAGAGCCTCAGGTCCGGATATTTCACGATGTCGTCTCCCGGGAGCTGCGGAGGGTCCAGATGGTGTGCGGCGGGGCGGTCTCGTGCACCCTCGTGCCATAGGAGTCGTCGACCCGGTCCATGTCGGCGGCCAGTTCGACCCGCCCGCCGCACGGCGCGTGCACGAACCGGAAGACGTTGGAGCCGACCGTGTGCCGGCCGAGCTTGCGCGCCTCCTGCCAGCCCTGGGCGATCATGTGGTTGCCGCCCTCGATGACGTCGTCGAAGCCGTTCACCTCGTACGAGACGTGGTTGACTCCGGCCCGGTCCGGCCGGTGGCAGAGCAGGAAGTTGTGCTGGTCGGCGTCGCCCTCGACCCGCATGAACACGCCCATCGGCTTGACCACGTCGGTCGGGATGAACTCGAGCCGGTCGGTGTAGAACGCCACCGCCTCCTCGCGCCCGTCCTTCGGGATGTTCAGCGCGACGTGGCAGATCCGGATGGGCCGCACGCGGCCAACGGTGGTGAGCGCCTCGTTGACCCTGGTGATATGTCCGGATTTATTAGCTTTTCTGGGTTTGTCGTGTGGTAGGCCCGGGTCGCCCACCAGCGTGAGGCCGACGCCGAAGCCGGTCTCGTCCACCGTGTGGAACACACCGTCCTCGGACACATGACCGGGCCGGTCCACCCGTGAGACGAGCCGATGCAGCTCGGACGTCGTGTCGACACCCCAGACGATCTCGCGGATCGTCGGCCCGCTCTCCACCGCCGGCGGCAGATCAGGCGCCGGCGACGCGTCCAGGACGAGGGTCTGCCCGATCCGGGTGGCGAAAACGGCGCGATCCGCCTCCCGGGAGACCGGAGTCAGCCCGAAATCGTCGAAGAAACGCACGTTCGTGTCGAGGTCGCCGACGGTGTACGTCACCGATTCGATCCTTTGTATTCCCACCGCCGCCGACCTTTCTGGAGGCTTTCTGGAGGCTTTCTGGAGGTGCCGAAATCGATCCTATGGTCGCTTCCGTGGCCGGGACCCCGACGATTTCGCAAGCGTTCATTGCGCGGGGCGTTCGAATACCGGCAACGGATTCTCGGCGAACCACTTGGTCAGATAGGACAGGAACACCTCGACCTTGCGGGGCACCTGCGGCGCCGGCCCGTAGATGGCGTACAGCGACCGGCTCGGCACCGGCAGGTCCGGCAGCAGCACCCGCAGGGTCCCGTTGACCAGGTCGTCGTACGCCGACCGGGTGGGCAGCAGCGCGATCCCCCGCCCGTGCACCGCCGCCTTGTGCAGTGCCACGTACGAGTTCGACTGGAACGCGATGTTGCGGATCTTGTGGAGGGTGCTGGCGTGCCCGTGCCCGATCCGCCACACCGGGTCGTTCACGTGCACGAGGCAGTCGTGGTTGCCGAGGTCGTCCGGGCCGGTGAGGTCGCCGTGCTCGGCGAGGTACTTGCCCGAGGCGCAGAGCACGAACGGCAGCGAGGCGATCCGTTTCAGCCGCACGCTGGAGTCCCGCAGGTCACGGGTGTGGAACGCGACGTCGAACCCGCTGTCCAGGAAGTCGTACGTGCGGTCGGACATGCCGCCGAGTTCGTAGCGTACGGCGATCCTGGGATGGGCGACCGAGAACTCGGCGATGGCGTCGCCGAGGTCCAGGCCACCGATCCACTTCGGGCAGATGATCGAGAGCGGGCCCTCGGGGCGGTCGTGCGCCTCGGCGATCCGGGCGTCCTCCTCGTCGATCTCGTCGAGGATCCGCTGGGCGAACTCGCTGTACCGCAGGCCGGGCTCGGTCAGGCTGACCGAGCGCGCGGTCCGGTTGACTAGGTGCACGCCGAGTTGTTTCTCCAGGTCGGCGACGTGCCGTGAGATGAGGGAGCCCGAGGTGCCGAGCTGCTTCGCCGCGCCGCTGAAACTGCCCACCTTCGCGACCGTGACGAAGCTGCGCATGACCAGAATGCGATCCATGGGATCCTCCGGCTCCGATTCCTTCTCAGCCCTCGAGGCAGTACTTCGGTGCCTCGGCGAGGTTGTCCTTGGTGATCAATTTGATCGGGGTGTTCGTGATCTTCTCGGCCGGGCCCTTGTCGAGCAGGTCGAGCGTGTTCTTGACGGCGAGCTGACCGGTCGTCGTGGCCGAGTTGGCGACGGTCGCCGCGAACCGCCCGTCTCCGACCGCGGCCAGGCCCTCGTCGGTGCCGTTGACGGTGACGATCTTGACGTCCTTGCCGGCCGCCTGGAACGCCTGCAGCGCGCCGAACGCCATCTCCTCGTTCGCGACGAACGCGTACTTCAGGTCGGGATGCGCCTGGATCATGTTCTCGGCGACGTCCTGCGCCTTGGCCCGGTTGAACATGCCGGGCTGGTTCGCCACCACGGTGGCGGTGGGCGGCAGGGCGGCCTTGAAGCCGTTGACCATCAGGTCGGAGGCCGCGCCCGGTGCGCCGGCCACGATGCCGACCTCGACCGGTGCGCCGGCGGCCTGTTCGGCGATGAACTCCGCGTCGAGGGCCCCGACCTGCTTGAGGTCCACGACGACCGCGCCGAGGATGTCCGAGGTGTCCTGGGTGATCACCGAGGTCAGGAAGATCGGGATGCCGGCGTTCTTCGCCTTGGTGATGTCGTTCTTCAGAGCGTCGACGTTCACCGTCTGCACGATCAGCGCGTCCACCGACCGCGAGATCATGTCCTCGATGTTGTTGAGCTCGGTGCCCGGGTCCTGCTTCGAGTTCGCCGTGATCAGTTTCGCTCCGGCGGTCTTGGCCTCGGCCTCGACCGAGCGCTGCAGGCAGGTGTGGAACTCGGTGTTGGCGCCGTTCACGAAGCCGAGGGTGACCTCGTCGGACCCGGACGTCTCGGAGGAGCCGCACGCGGTCAGGGAGACCGCGCAAAGGACGGCGGCGGCAAGCGCGCGAGGGGTAGAAGGCATGGCAGTATCGCCTCTCAAAACGAGAAAAAGGGAACTTAATGTTTTCCGCGGCTCTGGAGCAGGTTCGAGATCGCCGCGATGAGCAGGACCGCGCCGACCGCGATCTGCTGGTAGTAGGAGGAGATCTGGAGCAGGTTGAGCACGTTGGCGACCACGCCGAGCAGCAGGACGCCGAGGATGGTGCCGCCGATCGTGCCGCGGCCGCCGGCCAGTGAGGTGCCGCCGATGACCACCGCGGCCACCGCGGTGAGCTGCAGTTGCAGGCCGCCGGTGCCGGGGCTGCTGGCCGCCAGGCGGGAGAGCAGCATGATGCCGGCCAGACCGGAGAGCGCGCCCGCCAGGCCGTAGAGGACGAGTTTGTCGCGGACCACGTTGATGCCGCTGAGGCGGGCCACGTCCTCGTTGCCGCCGATCGCGAACGCGTCCCGGCCGAACGTGGTGTACCGCATGACGAACGCGGTCACCGCGAGCACGAGTGCTGCCACGAAGATCAGGTTGGGCAGGCCGAGCGTACGGCCGTTGCCGAGTGTGGACAGGTGCTCGTCGATCGAGATGCTCATGCCGTTGATGACGAGCAGCGCCACACCGTCGAGCAGGGTCGCGGTCGCGAGCGTCGCTACGAACGGCGCCACCCTGGTGAACGTCACGACCACGCCGTTGACCAGGCCGATCGCGACGGACAGGCCGATCGAGACGGCGACGGTCAGGGCGGCCGGGTAGCCGTGCGAGAGCATCTGCGCGGCGACCGCCGTGGTGACCGCGACGTTGCCGCCCATCGAGAAGTCCATGCCGCCGGCGACCATCAGCAGGGTGAGGCCGGCGGCGATCACGGCCACGACGCTGACCTGTCGCATCACGTTGAGAAGGTTGTTGGAGTTGAGGAACGCGTCGGTCTGCGTACTGGCGAAGACGATGATCGCGGCGAGTACCAGGAGCAGCCCGGCGTGCGGGACCGACCGCAGCCGCGCGCTTCTCGGCGGCGCCGGTTTCGTTACCGCGGTGCTGGTCACAGCGCTCCTCCCAGGGTGGCCGCGACAAGCTCGTCGCGGGTGATCAGGTCGACGTCGTACTCGGCGACGCGCCGGCCGTCGCGTACCACCACGACGCGGTCGGCCAGGCGCATCACCTCCTCGGCGGACGAGGAGGCCAGCAGGACCGCGACGCCCCGGCCGGCCAGCTCGTCGACGAGGCCGTGGATCTCCGCCATCGCGGCGACGTCCACACCGTTGGTCGGGTCCTCGAGCAGCACCGCCGCGGGGCCGGTGCCGAGCCACTTGGCCAGCAGGACCTTCTGCTGGTTTCCGCCGGAGAGCTGTTCCACCGGCGGGTTCTCGGCGAGCGACACCACGCGGTAACCGGCGCGCAGCGGCGCGGCCCGGCGGGTGAGCAGGCGCCAGTTGTGCATCCGCCGCCGGTCGAGGCGGTCCTGCGCGAGCAGGATGTTCTCGTCGACGGTCAGCCCGGGGATCAGGCCGAGCCGGCGGCGGTCGCCGGTGACGCAGCGCAGGCCACCGGCGAGGGAGTGCGCGATCCGGCCGGGACGGATCGGCTTGCCGGCGACGGTCACGGTGCCACCGTCCGGGCGGCGGCGGCCGGAGAGCAGGTCGAACAGGCGGGACTGAGCGTCGCCGGCGGGCCCGAGCACGGCGACGATCTCGCCGCGCCGGACGTCGATGTCGAAGCCGTCCAGGAACCGGCCGTCGCCGAGCCGCCGGATGCTGAGCCCGATCTCCGGGGAGCGGGCCGGGCGTTCCGGGCGCCGGGACACCACGTCGCGGCCGACCATGTCGCGGACCAGGCCGGCCTCGTCGGTCTCCTTGGCCAGGCCGGTCCAGGTCACCCGGCCGTCGCGCAGCACGGTGATCCGGTCGGCGAGGCGCAGCACCTCGGAGATGTGGTGCGAGATGAAGACGATCGCGACCCCGCTCTCGCGCAGCCGCACCACCAGTTCGCGGATCTGGCCCGCGGCCTCCGGGCCGAGGCAGGCGGTCGGCTCGTCGAGGATCAGCACGCGTCCGCCGCGCCGTACCTCGCGGGCCACCTCGACCATGGTCTGCTCGGCCACGGTCAGATCACCGGCGATCGCGTCGGCGTCGATGGCGATGCCGAGGCCGGCCAGTGCGGCCCGCGCGGCCTCGCGGACCGCCTTCCAGCGCACCGCCGGCCCGCTGGTGGGCAGGTCGCCGAGCAGAATGTTCTCCGCGACGGTCAGGCTCATCACCAGTTCACGGCGCTGCGGGACGGTCGAGATGCCGACCCTGCGGGCCTGCCGCGGTGTCAGGTGGTTCTGCGCGTGCCCGGCGACCTCGAGCCGGCCGCCGTCCGGGTTCAGCGCACCGGAGAGGATCTGGACGAGCGTCGATTTGCCGGCACCGTTCATCCCCATCAGGGCGTGCACCTCGCCGGGGTGGAAGTCGGCCGAGACGTCGCTCAGCGCCGCGGCGCCGCCGAAGCTCTTGGAGACGCCGAGGACGCGCAGGACCGGGGTGTTCACGCGGCGACCCGGGCGTAGCCACGGATGTCCGGGAAGGGCGGCTCACGGTCGCTCTGCAGGTCCACCTCGAACGCGTTCAGGCACATCGCCAGCATGCTGAAGTTCCCCAGCGAGCCCACGGCGTCGACGAGTCCCTCGTGGCCGAAGTGCCCGAGGGCCCGCTGGAAGACATCGGCCGAGACGAAGTGGTTCGACAGCAGCTCGGTGCAGAACCGGTAGAAGGCGTCGTCCTCGTCGGTGGCGAAGACCGGTTCGCGGCGTTCGGCGATCGCCCGTACCGCCTCGAGCGGTATCCCCTCGGCGACCGCCTTCTCCCAGTGCGCGTTCCACGAGTACTGGGCGTCGAAGTGCCGGGCCGCGATCAGCAGGGACAGTTCCCGCAGGCGCAGCGGCAGGCTGGACTCGAAGCGCAGGAAGGCGCCCAGCGACTCGACCCGGTCGCACAGTTCCGGGCTGTTGAGCCACACCCGGAACGGGCCCCGCACGGCGCCGCGACGGCCGGCGATCCGCTCGGCCACCTCGCGCTGCCGCGGGGTCATGTCGTCCGGGTCGATCACGGGAAGCCTCATCGACAGCCCTCCAGCTTGTGATCCCGAGCACTCGGGACGGATGTTTCGCAGGAACGTAACAACGGGGTGTTAGGGCCTCACAGATCGCCGAACGCAACGTAAGGCTGCATCTGACGTGCGCCCGGCGGTCCTACCCTCGGGCCATGACCGTGATCATCAAGTCGTCGCAGGTTCCCGTACTCGACCGCGGCGGGGCCATCGTCACCACGCCGCTGATCACCGCGTCCGCGGCCGGCGGCGAGAACCGGATCACCAGCGGGATCAGCGTCTACCCGCCCGGCACCGGCGCGCCCCTGCACTCGCACAACTGCGACGAGCACGTGACGGTCCTCGACGGCGAGGCGGAGGTCCTGGTCGAGGGGACGGTGACGCGGCTCGGCCGGTACGACACCACGTACATCCCGTCGCCGATCCCGCATCTGTTCCGCAACGTCGGCGACGGGCCGCTGCGGATCCTCTGGGTCTACACCTCCGGGCACGTGACCCGGACGTTCACCGAGACCGGCGTGACGGTGGAACACCTGTCCCCGCAGGACCAGATGGGCCACGACTGACCTCAGTGTGCGCATCCTGGTACCTCCTTGAGCAACGGCGGGTCAGCGCGGGAACACCCGGCCGTCCAGGAGCAGGCGGGCGGTGCTGACCACCAGCGATCGGTCGCCGTCGGTGACCACGTCCAGGAAGCCGGTCGGGTGTTCCAGCCGGACCACCCCGGACCGGACCGCGCCGGCCGCCGGGCGGGCGGCGACGCTTCCGGGCAGCGCCACGGCCGAGGCGACGGTCACCGCCGCGAGCACGCCGATCTGGCTGTGCACGCCGTGCGCGACGAACATCCGGGTGCAGAGGCTGCCACCCGCGACCGGCGGCGCGACCAGGCAGGCCACCACGCCACCGGCACCCGTGAGGTCCGCGGCGGCCAGCTGCAGGAGACCCACTCGGCTGCGCAGCCGCTCGTCGTACTCCAGGCGGGTGGGCGACTCGTAGCCCGTGACGCCCAGCGCCTCCGCCGCGATGATCATGACGGGCAGACCGGCGTCGATCAGCGTCGCCGGCACACCGTCGAGGTCGTCCACGACCCGCCCGGTCGGCAGCCGCGCCGTCACGTCCGGGAACTCGACGAGGATCCGCGACGCCGTGCCCGGAACGCCGCTGAGCACGGTGTCACCCGAGTACTCCGGCCGTCCGCCCGGCGTCGGCACGTGCACCGTCGCGTACGCCCCGGTGTTGACCATGCGCACGCGGACCGCCGTGGTCTCCCCCGCCGCGGGCGTCAGGCCGCGCTCGATCGCGAACGGCCCGACGCCGGCCAGGATGTTGCCGCACGGCTGGCCGGCGCTCACCCCCGGCTCGTCCACCCGCACCTGCAGGAACAGGTAGTCGACATCGGCACCGGGGTCGGCGGACCGCTCGACCACCGCGACCTTGCTGGTCAGCGGATGGCCGCCGCCGATGCCGTCGATCTGGCGCGGATCCGGCGAGCCCATCACCGACAGCAGCAGCCGGTCGCGCTCGGCGGTGTCCGCCGGCAGGTCCCCGGCCAGGAAGTACGCACCTTTGGACGTGCCGCCGCGCAGCAGCTGGACCGGGATGCCGTCCGCCATCGCCGCCTCCTCGCAAGTTTGTCGACAATAATGTCCGCCAGAACCGGTCTGGGCACCATAGGCTCGGCAGACAATTGTTGACAATCCTGCGACGAGGAAATCAGACTGGCCACATGCCCGACCAGGAACGACGCCCCCGCGCCGCCGGCACCGCGGCCCGCGTCCGGGACGCGCTGCGCGACGCCGTCCTGACCGGTGAGTACCTGCCGGGCGAGCGCCTCGTCGAGGCACAGCTCTGCGAGCGGCTCGAGGCCAGCCGGTTCACCGTGCGCGCCGCCCTGCAGGACCTGGCCGGCGAGGGCCTGGTCGAGGTGCAGCGCAACCGCGGCGCCCAGGTGCGCAAGGTGTCGATGGCCGAGGCGGTCGAGATCACCGAGGTCCGGATGGTCGTCGAGGGCCTGATCGCCGGGCGCGCCGCCGAACTGGTCACCGGGGAGCAGGCCATCGAGCTCGACGAGATCGGTGTCCTCATGCGGCGGGCGGTCGAGGCGGGCGAGCACCGCCGGTACAGCGACCTGAATCAGCGGCTGCACGGACTCGTCCGGCGGATCGGCGCCCATTCCACCGCCGATCGCATCGTCGAGACACTGCGCGGCCAGCTCGTGCGCCACCAATACATGCTTTCGCTCGTCCCGGGCCGCCCGCAGACGTCACTCCCCCAGCACGAGCGCATCATCGCCGCCATTCGCGACCGCGATCCGAAGGCCGCGGAAACCGCCATGCGCGACCACATCGCCAGCGTCATCGAGGCGCTCAAGGCCATTGATTACATGGGCCCGGCCTGAAGGGCCGCGGCCCGCGGCGCCGACCGGGCGGGTACGGTGCGGCGACGCCCGAAGACGAACGCCCGCTGGAGGGCGAAACCGGTCAGGAACAGCGCGGCCTCGGTGATCAGTTTGGCCGCCACGAGTGAGCCGGTGGCCGGCGCCAGCAGCTGGAGCAGGACGATGTTCGCGGTCAGGTTGGCGGCGGCGAGCGCCGCATAGCGCGGGGCCGCGCGGCGGTGTGTGGAGCCGGAGCGGAACACCGCCGCCCGGTTGACCGTGTAGTTGAGGGTGGCGCTGACCAGGCGGGCCGCGATCGCCGACCCCACCACGCTGCCGGAGATCGTGACGAGACCGGCGAGCAGGGCGGCGTCCACCGCGAACGCGGCCAGCGACGATCCGGCGAAGGCCAGCAGCGGCCCGTAGATCAACACCGAATCCCGGAAGATCCGGAAATGGGAGGACTTGTTGCCGTCGAGGTAGACGGTGGCGATCGGAACCTCGTCGACCGTCAGGCGCTCCCGGGCCGCCCGCAACAGCAGCCGCAACTCGTACTCGAATCGGTCACCGGTGACCGCGCCCAACCACGGCAGCATCCGCGCCGGATAACCCCGCAGGCCGGTCTGCGTGTCCGTCACATCCATCCCGGTTGCGAGCCTGAAGAACACCCGCGTCACACCGTTCCCGAATCGGCTGCGCACCGGTACCCGCCCGGTGAACCGCCGCACCCCGAGCACCATTTCCGCCCGGGACACGCGCACCCTTTCCGCCACCGCGGAAATGTCCTCCGGGCGGTGCTGCCCGTCGCTGTCCGCGCACACCACGTCCTCGCCGGGAAAACGCGACGCCACGTGCGCGAATCCGGTCCGCAGCGCGAAACCCTTACCCCGGTTGTGGTCCAGCGTGACGATTTCGGCGCCGGCTGTGCGGGCCATTTCGAACCATTTCGCGTACGCCGGACCGCTCCCGTCGTCCACGACGAGCACCCGATGCTCGCGCAGGCGCTCGACGAGCTCGACGAGGCGCGAGTCCGGCTGGTAGGCGGGGATGAGCACGATCACCGCCGATCACCCCGCCACATACAGGATGTCGCTGGTGCCGCGCTCCTGCCCCTTGCCGAGCGGGTTGTTCACGAGTCTGTCCTGGAACACCATGGCCGACGAACCGCCGCCGTCCAGGTTGTACGCCACCTCGGCACCCCGGTCCACGAAGATCTGCGCGAGCTCCGGCAGCGTGACGCCCCGGCTGTATCCCTGGCTGCGCCCGTCGGCCACCACGAACAGCAGGTGGTTCTTGCCGATCATGCCGATCGCCGTCCGCGGCTGGTTCCCCTGGATCGAGTGGTTGCCGAAGTTGGTGTCCACCTCGACCTGGTCAATTCCGGACAGCGCCTTGCCGTCCTCGACGAGCCCCGGCCCGAACGACAGCGTGTTCCACACCCCGTCTGCGAGGAGTTCGCCGGCGGAGACGGCGGTCTCGTCGTACAGCTTCACCGAGCCGTCCGCGTAGAAGGCCAGCCCCTGGCGGGCACCCGCGTCGCGGAACATCACGCCGTTGCGGATCACGATGCCGGTGTCCCGGAAACCGTAGTAGTCGCCGTTGATCGCGAGCACCGCACCGGCCGAGGCGGCGATCTCGGACGGGTTCGCGATGATGTTCTCGCCGAACTGGTCGTTCGCGAACGCCGACTTGACGATCGTCGCGTCGCTGACCTGGACGTCGGCGACGAAATAGGTCACCGCCGACGAGCCGGACCCGGTGCTGACCGTCTCGATCGTGATCTTCGCGGTGTCGCTGGTGTATCCGGTCGCGGTTGCGGTGCCGTCCGAGTCGGCCTCGGCGGCGACCACGTTCGCGGCGGTGAGGCCGGACGCGCCGGTCACCTCGACGTGGTCGACGACGTACCGGTTGAGGGCCCAGCCTCCGGCGCCGCCGGCCGTGGCGAGCAGGCCCAGGCCGCCGGCCAGAAGTCCGCGCCTGCTGATCCGGCGTGCGGGTCGCTGATCTGTGGTTTCACTGGTCACGACGGCCAGTGAACCGGCGGATCTTGTGCGGTCTCTGTGCTGGACCCAGGGTGTTGCTAGGACCCGGCCTTACAGCTCGTCGAGCAGCTTGCGCAGGAAGGCCGGAGTCCGCGCCGGGTTCTCCGCCTCGATGAACAGGCGCCCGATCGCCGCCGCGTAGTGGTCGACCTCCTCGCGGCGTTCCAGGTAGAGACCGCTGGTCAGGTGCTCGATGTAGACCACGTCGGGCAGCTTGGCGTGCGGGAACCGCAGGATGCTGAACGCGCCGCCGGCCGCCGCGTGCCCGCCCGAGTCGAACGGCATGATCTGGAGCCGGACGTTGGGCGACTCGCACGCCGCGATCAGGGCCTCGATCTGCTCGCGCAGCACGGCTCGCCCGCCGATCGGCCGGCGCAGCACCGCCTCGTCGAGCACCGCCCAGAGCCGGGGCGCGTCCGGCCGCTCCAGGACCTGCTTGCGGGCCATCCGCAGTCTCGCGCGCCGGTCGATCTCGCCGGGTGGGGCGTTGTCGTGGCCGAGGCGGATCACGGCTCGCGCGTACGCGTCGGTCTGCAGCAGGCCGGGGACGAACTGGATCTCGTAGGTGCGGATCAGCTCGGCTGCCTGCTCCAGGTCCAGGTAGTTCTGGAACCAGGTGTCGAGCACGTCACCGTACGCGTGCCACCAGCTGGGCTCGTTCGCCTCGCGGGTCATCGTGAGGATGCGGGTGTGCTCGGCGGGGTCGTCCACGCCGTACAGTTTCAGCAGGTCGACGACGTCGCGTTCCTTGAAGCTGACCCGGCCCAGCTCCATCCGGCTGATCTTGGATTCGCTGGCGCGGATCTGGTATCCAGCCTGGTCACGGGTGAAGCCGGCGGCTCGGCGGAGGGCGCGCAGGTGTGCGCCGAGCTGCAGGCGGCGGACTGTTGCCCCGCCGCTCTCCCTCTGGTCGGTCACCCGGCCCTCCCGGTAGGACCCGCGCCGGTCACGGTCCTCTATGGATCAACGGAGCCGGGTCGAGGTCAGCATACCCACGGGTGAACCGGAACAGTCACCTACCCGAGTGATGTCCGTACGTTGGGCTGACCTGCAAATACCATTAATCGGGCGCCCAAAACCCCGCGTGTGGAGTTGAGGTGCGCAGAACGGCCAAACTCCACACACCAACCACTACCCAACCCCGCGTGGGGAGTTCAGGTGCGCAGAGCGGCCGAACTCCACACACCAGGTCAGCGTGGGCCGCCGCGGCCGCCCGCGGGGGCCTCGCCGGCGGTCACGGTGGCGATCTTCGTGGCGGAGCCGAGTTCGCCGGATGTGGAGAGGCCGCCCGTGCTGTCACCGGAGGCGGAGCCGCCGGTGTGGATCGTGTACTGGGAGCCGCTCTTGATCTCGGAGGACGAGTAGACGACGTTCTGCACCGTCTTGCTGGTGACGTAGGTGGCGATCACCTCGCCGTCGCTGCCGGCGATCTGGATCGTGGTGCCCGCCTCGACCGCGCTGTCCAGGGTCGCCGACAGCCAGCCCTGCTCCGAGTCGGTGCCGGGCGCCACGACCATGCCGGCGCTGCCGGCCGCGAGCAGCACGCCGCCGCTGATCGTGAAGCTGCCGTTGACGTCGAGCGCGCCGTTGCCGTCGCGCTGCGGTCCGTTGACCACGACGGTGCCACCGGTGATCGTGGCCGTGCCGTTGGAGTCGAGGCCGTCGCCCTCGGAGTCGATCACCAGGGTGCCGCCGGTGACGGTGACCGAGAAGTCGCCCACCGAGTCCCCGCCGCCACCGGGACCACCGGGGAAGCCGCCGCCCGCCGCGCCGGAGCCGGAGTCGGAGGAGGACGACGACCCGCCCGCTCCGTTGACCCCGTCGTCGCTGGAGACGACGTGGACCGTGCCGGCGTTGAGCACGAAGTCCGCGGCTTCCAGTCCCTCGACCGCCGCCGTCACCTTGAGGCTTCCCCCGTCGATGATCTGCTGGCCCTCCGCGTGCACGCCGTCGTCACCGCTGGCCACCTCGACCGAAGCGCCCGACAAGTGGACCGCGCCGTCGCTGTGCACCGCGTCGTCGGACGCGTCCACCGTCACGGTGCCGCCCGCAAGGACCGTGATCACCCCGGACTTGAGGCCCTTGGCCGAGGTGTCGTCGGCCGGCTTGGTGCCGTGCCCGCCGCCCGAGACGATCGTGATCTCCCCGCCGGTGGTGACGATGTCGGTCACCGCGTCGATGCCGTCGCCGCCCGCGGTGACGGCCAGCGTCCCGCCGGCCACCGCCACGTACCCGGAGTCGGCGTCCGTGTCGTTGTCGGCCTTCACACCGTCGCCGCCCGCGGTGACCGTGATGTCGCCGCCGTTGACCACCACGTAGTCCTTGCCGCGGATCCCGTCGTCCTTGGCCCGCACGGTCACGGTCCCGGACTGGATCAGCGCGCCGTCCTTGCTCGCGATGCCGTCGTTGCCGTTGCCGGTCACCTCGAGGGTGCCGCCGCCGGTGATCGTCAGGTCGCCCGCGCTGAACAGGGCGGCGTTGACCTCGGCGTCGTCGGCGTACGAGGACGCGTCGGCGAGCCTGCTGGTCGTCCCGTCGGCGAGCTCGATCACGAGCTGCCCGGCCTCGGTGGCGGCGATCGCGGCCGTCGTGGAGCTGGTGATGTCCACGCCGTCGAGGATCAGCGTGACCGTGGCGTCCGGTGCGTTCACCACGATCTGGCCGTCGGTGAGGGTCCCGCTGATCCGGTACGTCCCCGCCTTCGTGATCGTCACCGTCGCCCCGTCGACGGTGACACCGTCCGCGGAGGACGAGGCCGAGGTCCCGGACAGGGTGATCTCAGCGGACGTGGATGAAGCGGACGTGGATGAAGAGGTACTGGTGTGCGCTGTCTTGTTCGCGGCGAGCACGTCGGCCGCACTCTGCGAGCCGTCCACCGTGGAGGCGGCGACGGTCGTCGCGGCAGCCGAGGTCACCGCCGCCGTGGAGGCTGCATCGGTCGAGCAGCCCGCGAGCAGAGCGGCCGCGAGGACCGCGGAGCTGACGGCGGCGACGAGTTTGTTACGCAGTCTCATGAAGGGTGCTCCCGGAGAGAGGACGAGTGAAATGGCGCTGCAGAACGGGGTGCCAGCGGTTCGCCGGCAGATCGGGCCGCAGAGCCGCCAGCCCGGTCGCGTACTTGGAGATGGAGCAGGGCCGCAGGTGCAGCGACCAGAGCAGCCGGTCGACGTCCGACGCGGCCCGAGCCGACTTCGTCTCGACGATCACCGAGTCGGGCATCAGCACGGTCGAGCCGTCCGGCAGCATCCAGGCGAGGTCGGAGTCGACGGTCACCCGGCTGCCGGTGCCCGGCACGAAGAACGTGCTGCGCCGGTAGTACGTGGCCAGCACCGGCCGGAACTCCGCGTCGCAGGCCGGGATCCCGGACCCCGCCAGCACCGGACCGGCGTGCGGGCCGAGCGAGGCGTAGTCCCCCGCGTACGGAATCCGGTCCTTGACCGTCATCCCACGTGCCGCGCGGGTCTTGACCTCGAGGAAGTCCAGACCGCTGTCGAGGTAGGTGCGTATCCGGACCTTGAAGCGGCGCCGGCGGCGGCGCGCGGCCGCCAGATAGCTGTCCAGGCCGGCGGTGTCGAAATACACCGATCGGTACGCGAACGCCCGCTCCCCGCCGATCTCCAACATCCGGACATCCGCCGGGAGACGGTCCAGTACGTCCGGCAGCCGCGCCGCCGGGATCAGGTACTTGCGGTCCAGCCGGGTGAGCAGTTCCGCCTGCCCGACGAGTTCCTCGAGGCTGATCGGGAGGAAGCGGCTCATCCGGCACTCACCCGCGCGTGCGCCGGAGAGGAAGCCGGAGAGGAAGCCGGGTAGGAGGCCGGCGCCTGGTACCGGACGTCCACCAGCGTGCTGTCGTTGACCAGGTCGACCTGTTTGACGACCAGTCCCATCACCCGGCCGCCGAGCATCGTCTCCAAGTGGGCGCGCAGCGCGCCCTCGTCGGTGTACGCGACATCGAGCCGGATCTGCTGGTTGCGGTACCGGCGGAACAGCCCCGGGTGGTCGCCCACGTAGAGCGCCGCCACCACCAGCAGCATCAAGCCGCCGGTCAGCGCGGAGGGAGCGCTGCCCAGCCCGGCGATCAGGCCGAGCGCGAGCGCCGCGAAGTAGTACGCGATCTCGTGCTGGGCGATCTCGTCCGACCGCAGCCGGATGATCGACAGGACGCCGAACAGCCCCAGCCCGAGCCCCGCGCCGACCGTGGTGGACCCGAGGACGATCGCCACCGCCAGGACCCCGATGTTCACCCCCAGGAACGCGGCGAGCAGATCGCGCCGGCGGTGGCGGGGGAAGTAGACGGCGAACGTCAGGAGACCTATCGCCACGAGATCCGCGGCTACGGCGAGCAACGTGTTCACATTCGATCCTTCAGACGGCGTTCATCAGCTGTTCCCATTCAGCGGTGCGTTGCTGTCCGCCTGCTGTGCAAGCCGTGTGGAAGCCGTCTGAGCGCGTCTCTTAGGGAACCTTTATCCGGGCTGCGGCTGTCTCTTAGGCATGCCAGGCAGCTTTGCGCCCATGACGACAACCGCCCTGTCCCCCGACGTCCGCACCCCGCCGCCCCGAACAGCGCACCCCGGCTGGGGGATCACCGCCGCCTCGCTCAGCCTGCTGATCGTGACGGCGCTCTGGGTGAGCAACGGCGGCCCGAGCGGCGGCATCACCGGGATCGGCCGGCTGACCGGCCTCTACGCCTCGAACCTGCTGCTCCTGCAGGTCCTGCTGATGGCCCGCATCCCGCTCGTGGAACGCGCCTTCGGCCACGACCGGCTCGCGCACTAGCACCGCTGGACCGGGTTCGGCTCGTTCTGGCTGATGGTCACGCACATCGTGACGATCACGATCGGGTACGCGGCCGGCGGCAACGCATTCGCCCAGCTATGGTCACTTATAACGATATATCCGGGTGTTCTGCTCGCGACCGCCGGAACCCTCCTCATACTCACCGTCGTCGTCACGTCGATGCGGGCCGCGCGCCGGAGACTGCGGTACGAATCCTGGCACCTGCTGCACCTCTACGCGTATCTGGGCGTAGGGCTCGCGCTGCCCCATCAGATCTGGACCGGCTCGGACTTCACGAGCAGCGTCGCGGCCCGCGCCTACTGGTGGACGCTCTACGCCGCCGCGCTCGGTGCCGTCCTCGCGTACCGAATCGGCCTGCCCCTGATCCGGAACCGCCGGCACCGCCTGGTGGTGAGCGGGGTTGTCCCGGAGGGACCGGGTCTGACCTCGGTGTATCTCACCGGCGAGCGGCTCGGTGAGCTGCCCGTGCGCGCCGGCCAGTTCTTCACCTGGCGCTTCCTCGACGGCACCGGCTGGACCCGCGCCAACCCGTTCTCACTCTCCGCGAGCCCGCGCACCGACCAGCTGCGGATCACCGCGAAGAGCCGGGGCGACGGCAGCTCCCGCCTCGCCACGCTCGAGCCGGGCACGAAGGTGCTGTTCGAGGGGCCGTTCGGCAGGCTCACCGGCGAGCACTACGAGGGCGGCCCGGTCGTGCTGATCGCGTGCGGCATCGGCGTCACCCCACTGTTGTCGCTGCTCGGCGAGCTGCCCTACGGCCCCGGCGAGGCGACGCTGATCTACCGCGTGCGCAGCGAGGAGGAGATCGCCTTCGCCGCCGAGCTGCAGTGGTATGCCGAACATCGCGGCGTCAACGTGGTCCCGGTGACCGGCCACCGCGCGGACGGGCCCAGCTGGCTGCCGGCGGAGCTCGCCACGCAGGGTGACGCCGAGGTGCTGCGCCAGGCCGCGCCCCGGATCGCGGAGGCCCGGATCTACATCTGTGGTCCGGCCGAGTGGGCGGCTGCGGCAAGTGCCGCTTCAAAAGCAGCAGGGGTACGCGCGGCGCGCATCACATCGAATCCTTCGCCTGGTAAGGGAGCCCTCGAATGAGACGTATCGCTCTGTGGCTGCTCTCCACGGTCGCAGCCCTCGTGTTGCTGTTCAGCTACCGCCCTGATGGAACGACCGTTCTTTCTACCCCGGCCGGATCCGCCACCCCCGCCGGATCCAAGACCTACACCGGTGACACCGTGCAGACCCAGGAGGGCGACGTACAGGTCGTCATCACGGTCGCCGACGGCAGGATCACCGCGGTGTCGGTGCCGGTGTACCCGAGCGGCAGCCCGCACCACGACGAGATCAGCGCGCGGGCGCTGCCGCAGCTCGTGGAGGCCACCCTCGCCGCGCAGAGCGCCGAGATCGACTCGGTGTCCGGCGCCACTTACACCAGTGGCGGCTACCGCGAGTCGCTGCAGTCGGCGCTCGACGCGGCCCGGCTGTCCTGAGCGAACGGGCGCGCTGGCAGGCTGGGCACATGCGGATCCTGGTGGTGGAGGACGACGCGGCGGTGCGGGACTCGCTCGCGCGTACCCTGCGGTTCGAGGGATATCAGGTCGACACGGCCGGTGACGGCGTGCAGGCCCTCGAAGCCGTGCGCGACGGCGACCCGGACGCGCTGATCCTCGACGTCAGCATGCCCCGCATGGACGGGCTGGAGGCGTGCCGCCGCCTCCGGGCCGACGGGATGATCCTGCCGGTGCTGATGCTGACCGCCCGCACCAGCGTCGGTGACCGGGTCGCCGGGCTCGACGCGGGCGCCGACGACTACCTGGTCAAGCCGTTCGCCCTGCAGGAACTGCTCGCCCGGGTACGCGCACTGCTGCGGCGCTCGGCCCTCGCGGCGCCGTCGTCGGCCACGTTCCTGCACTTCGCGGACGTGCGCATGAACCTCGACACGCGTGAGGTGTGGCGCGGGGAGCGGCCGTTGCGGCTCACGCGTACCGAGTTCGGCATCCTCGAGGCGTTCCTGCGCCACCCGCGCCAGGTGCTGTCCCGGGCATCGCTGTTCGAGCAGGTGTGGGGGTACGACTTCGGCGAGGGATCGAACAGCCTGCACGTCTACCTCGGGTATCTTCGCCGGAAACTGGAGGCCGAAGGGGAGGCGCGGTTGCTGCACACCGTCCGGGGCGTCGGCTTCGTGCTGCGCGAGGAGCCGCTGTGAGGCGCTGGTGGCACGCCCGTACCCTGCATGCCCGGCTGTCCCTGCTGGTCACCGGCGCGGTGGCGGCCGCCGTGCTGGTGGTCTCGGCCGGCGCGTTCCTCAGCGTGCGGGAGATCCAGAAGAGCAAGGTGTCGGCCGAGCTGATGGCCGACGCCCGCACCATCGCGGCCGACCCGCACCAGTGGCTCGCCACCCAGAACACCCGGGACGACTACGAGCACGGTGACGACTACCCCGGCGAGATCGGCCCGTGCTGGCAGATCCTCGACGCGACCGGCGCGGTGATCGGCGGGAGCGCGACCCCGCTCCCGGTCACCGCCGCGGCCGCCGGGATCGCCACGGCTGGGAACGAGCAGGTGCAGGAGCAGGTCACCGTCGGGCCCGGCGACTATCTGATGCTCACCGTGCCGATCGCCGGCGGCGGCGCGGTCCAGGTCGGCATGGACCCCTCCCCCGACGAGCGGGTGCTGACGCTGTTCGCGCTGCTCCTGGCGTTCGGGTGCGCGGCCGGCATCGCCGGCGCCGCGCTGCTCGGCCGCACCGTCTCGCGCGCCGGCCTCGCACCGGTCGACCGGCTCACCGGTGCCGTCGAGAAGGTCGCCGTCACGATGGACCTGACCCGGCCGATCGAGGTCAGCGGGCACGACGAGATCGCCCGCCTGGGCCGATCGGTCAACGCCATGCTGACCGCCATCGACGCGGCCCGGCACGCGCAGCGCGCGCTCGTCGAGGACGCGGGGCACGAGTTGCGTACGCCGCTGACGAGCATCCGTACCAACGTCGAGCTGCTCCTGGAGGTCGAGCGCAAACCCGAACTCGCCCACCGGCTGCCACCGGAGGAGCGCGCCAAACTGCTCGCGGACCTGGACGCGCAGGTCGGCGAGCTGGCGACGCTGACGACGGAACTCGTCGAGCTGTCCCGCGAGGAGGGCAGCCGGGAGGCGGTCGAGGAGGTGGAGCTCGCCGAGGTGGTGGGTGCGGCCATCGCCCGGGTACGGATCCGGGCGCCCGGCCTCACCTTCGACACCGACCTGGACCAGGTCACGGTCCTGGGCCGGTCCGGCGAGCTGGAACGCATGGTCGTCAACGTGCTGGACAACGCGGCCAAGTGGAGCCCGGCCGGCGCGACCGTCACGACCCGGATCGCCGCCGACCCCTCCGGCCGCCGCTGCCGGCTCACCGTCACCGACGCCGGGCCGGGCATCGCGGCCGAGGACCTCCCGCACGTGTTCGACCGCTTCTACCGCGCGACGGCGGCCCGCTCGATGCCCGGCTCGGGCCTGGGCCTGGCGATCGTCGCGCAGACCGCCACCTCACACGGGGGCACCGTGTCGGCCGACCCGGCGCCGTCCGGCGGCACGACGGTCACCATCACGCTCCCGGCGCGCTGAGCCCGCACCCGGACTGCACCCGGCAGGGACCGCTGCTGCGCCCCGCGTACCCCGCAATGAGAGGGTCCGGTTCCTTTCGGGTTCCATCGGCGTTGGAGGACGCGTGCCGACGAGCAGATTCGCCCGCGCACATCTCTTCGTGGCTGTCCTCGCACTCGCCGGCTTCGTGGCCGTGCCGGACGGCAGCGACCTGCAACTCGTCTGGCAGGTGGCGGTCGGCTGGTACGCCGCCGCGGTGATCGTCGCCGCGGTACGGCACCACGGGGCGCCGATGCGGCTCTTCTGGTGGCTGATCGCCCTCGGTGTCGCGGGCAACGCCAGCGGCATCCTCGTCGAGTACGTCCTGATGCGCGTCGAGGGCGAGCCGGGCTTCCCGTCCTGGGCGGACCTGGCCTATCTCTCGCTGTACCCCACTGTCGCGGCCGGCCTGCTGATGCTGATCCGCCGGCGCACCGCCGAACGCGACTGGTCGAGCATCGTCGACGCCACCACGCTGACCACCGGCATGGGCCTGCTCGCGTGGATCTTCATGATCAAGCCGGCCGCCTCCGACCCGTCGATCGGGCTGCTCGGGCACGTCGCGAGCGTCGCGTACCCGGTCGGCGACGTCGTGCTGCTCGCCATGACGATCCGCATGCTGCTGGCCGGCGGCGGTCGCAACGTGTCGTTCCGGCTGATCTGCGCGGCCCTGGTGACGTTCCTCGCCGGCGACACCGCGTGGGCCGTGATCAACCAGGCCGGGTGGGAGCCCGGCCCGCTCGCCCACTCGCTGCTCGCGGACGTCTTCCTCAGCGGATATC
This sequence comes from Actinoplanes sp. NPDC051861, assembly GCF_040681145.1. NCBI lineage: Bacteria > Bacillati > Actinomycetota > Actinomycetes > Micromonosporales > Micromonosporaceae > Actinoplanes > Actinoplanes sp. NPDC051861. Next base: position 668,895 of record NZ_JBFAYE010000003.1, on the reverse strand, counting down.
TGCTGTTCGCGGCGGCCGCGGTGCACCCGGACGTCCGCTCCCTGCCGCGTGCCGTCGCCCCGCGCCCGGCCCGGCCCAGCCGCACCCTGCTGGTCCTGCTGACGGCGGCGTCGCTGATCGGCCCGGGGCTGCTGATCGTGCAGGCCAGCCGCCACGAGGTGGCCGACACCCTGTCGATCGGCGTCGGCTGCGCGGTGCTGTTCCTGCTCGTCGTCACGCGCATGTCCCAGCTGGTCACCCAGCTCGACGTGCAGACACAGCGCGTCCGCGAACTGGCCGTGACCGACGAACTCACCGGCCTGCCGAACCGCCGCGCCTGGAACATCGAACTCCCCCGCACGATGGAGAACGCCCGCCGCACCGGTTCACCGGTCGCCGTGGCCCTCATCGACATCGACCACTTCAAGCGGTTCAACGACGCTTACGGTCACCCGGCCGGCGATCTGCTCCTCAAGGAGGCGGCAGCGGCATGGGCCGACAACGTGCGCGCGGTGGATCACCTCGCCCGGTACGGCGGCGAGGAGTTCATCCTGCTGATGCCGGGCACCACCGCGGCACAGGCCCACGAGATCGTGGACCGCATGCTCCAGGCGACACCGCTGGGCCAGACCTTCTCCGCCGGCGTGGCCACCTGGAACGGCGACGAGGCCACCGACTCGCTGATCGCGCGGGCGGACGCCGCGCTCTACGAGGCCAAGAACACCGGCCGCAACCGCATATCCCACGCCACCCCCCACCCCCTCCCCGCCTGACCTGCCCGCCGCGAGGAGGCGGGGCCCGGGTGACCGGGGTCCGTGTCCCGGCGGTCGCTTGGGCGGCCTTGAGTGGCAGGTGGTCGCGTGGGGCGGCGGGACCGTTTGGATTCTGTCGGGGACTCCGGTCACGCGTAGAAAAGAAAAGACCCTGATTGCTACCGGAGTGCCGGGGAATCGCACCGGCCGGGCGGCACCGTGAGTGGAATGAGCAGCAGTCGTGTGAAGGCCTGGCATCTGGTCGTGGCCGCCGCGCCGATCGTGATCGGTGTCTACTACCTGCTGGTGCACCTCGGGATCTCGCCCGGCACCCAGGTGGCGCTGTACGCCAGCGCCAACCTGACCTTCGCAGCCTGCGCCCTCGTCGTCGCCCGCCGGAACCCGGGGCTGCGGACGATCATGCTGCTGCTGGCGGCGTCCGCCACGGCAAGCGTCGCCGGGGACGTGATCTTCTATTTTCAGGCGCTGGTCAACAGCAACGTGCCGTACCCGGGCATCCCGGACATCTGCTACCTGGTCGGCTACCCGCTGATGGCGCTCGGGCTGCTGCTGATCATTCGGCGGCGGACGCCGGGCTGGGACGGCGCGAGCGCCATCGACGCGGCGATCGTGGCGGTCGGCGCGGGCTATGTGGTGTACGAGTTCGTCATCGCGCCCACCTGGGGTGTCGACGCGGACAACCTGACGCGGTTCGTGTCGGTGGCCTATCCGCTCGGTGACCTGATGCTGATCGTGGTCGGCGCGCGGCTGATGCTCGGCGCCGGGCCGCGCACCACCTCGCTGCGGCTGATCGGCGCCTACCTGGTGATGGTGCTCTTCGCCGACACGATGTACAGCGTGCAGTCGCTCAACGGGACCTACCAGGCCGCGAACTTCCTGGACGTGTTCTGGATCGCCGGGAGCTTCCTGATGGCCGGGGCCGTGCTGCACCCCCGGGCCGCGCTGATGATCAAGCCGTCGAACGCCGCGACGCCGGACGCCACCACCAGCCGGCTGCTGCTGCTCGCGGTGGCCGCGATGGTCGCGCCGACGTCGCTGCTGATTCTGGACGCGCGGACCGGTGAGCCGCACGTGAGCGCCGCCGCGATCGTCTGCAACGTTCTCTTCCTGCTGGTGCTGTTCCGGATGACGGGGCTGGTCCGGGCGCAGCGCCTGGCCGCGATCACCGACGGGCTGACCGGGCTGCGCAGCCGCCGGTACTTCGAGGAGTCGCTCGGCAACGAGGGCGCCCGGGCCGCGCGGTACCACCTGCCGCTGAGCATGCTGCTGCTCGACATCGACCACTTCAAGCAGGTCAACGACACGTACGGGCACAACGGCGGCGACCGCGTCCTGGTCGAGGTGACGCACCGCCTGGGTGAGCTGATCCGGCCCGGTGACGTGGTGGCCCGGTACGGCGGTGAGGAGTTCGCCGTGCTGCTGCCGAACACCGGCCCGGCTCAGGCCCGCGAGATCGCCGAGCGGATCCGCCGCGGGGTGAGCTCGGCCCCGATCGCGGTCGCCGAGACCCGGATGTCGAAGGTCACCGTGTCGGTGGGCATCGCCGGTATGCCGGCCTCCGCCACCACCGACGAGCTGGTCCTGGCGGCGGACCGGGCGCTGTACGCGGCCAAGAACGCGGGCCGCAACCGGGTCGCGGCAGCCGACGAGGAGTCCAGGGTGGAGCCCCTGCTCTCCGCGTGATGGAGCGCACCGGTAACAATCGTCGCCATGCGGTTCGGCATCCTGGGCCCGCTCCGCGCGGAGCACACTGACGGGCGGCCGGTCGCCGTCGGCGGGCCCCGGCTGCGCGCGCTGCTGGCGATGCTGCTGCTGGACGCGGGCCGGCCGGTCAGCGCCGAGCGGTTGATCGACGGCCTCTACGGCGAGCATCCGCCGTCGGGCGCCGCGAACGCACTCCAGTCCCAGGTGTCGCGGCTGCGCCAGGCGCTGCCGGTGGAGCTGGGGCCGGCCGGTTACCGGCTCGCGGTGCCGGCGGACGACGTGGACGCGCACCGGTTCGCCGCGCTGGCCGCCGAGGGGCGCCGGTCGCTGACGGCCGGTGACACCGCGCGGGCCGGGAAGCTGCTCGACGAGGCGGTGGCGCTCTGGCGGGGTGAGCCCCTCGCCGACGTGCGGGACGCGCCGTTCGCGGCGGCACACGTGGACCGGCTCACCGAGCTGCGGCTGGGCGCGGTCGAGGACCTCTGCGAGGCCCGGCTGGCCGGTCACCCGGGTGACGCGATCACCGAGCTGCGGGAGCTGGTTGCGGCGCATCCGCTGCGGGAGCGGGCGCGTGCGCTGCTGATGCGAGCTCTGGCTGCGGCGGGGCGGCCTGCGGAGGCTTTGACAGCGTACGAGGACGCGCGCCACTTCCTCGCCGAGGAGCTGGGCGCCGACCCGTCGCCGGAGCTGACCTCGGTGCACACGGCCGTGCTGCGCGGTCGCCTCGAGACGGCACGCCCGCCCTCCCGGCTCGGCGTTCCCACACAGCTGACCAGCTTCGTCGGCCGCGACGAGGAGCTGACCCGGATCGTGGCCGCCCTGCGCACCGCCCGGCTGGTCACCCTGCACGGTCCCGGTGGCGCCGGCAAGACCCGGCTGGCCGCCGAGGCCGCGGCCCGCTCCGACGGCGACGCCTGCTTCGTCGAGCTGGCCGCCGCCGCGGACGACGACGTGCCCGGTGCCGTGCTCAGCGCGCTCGGCCTGCGCGACGTGGGCCTCACCGACCGGGCCGCCGAGCCGCCCGCCGCCGCCGACCGCCTCGTCGCCGCCCTGCCCGGCCGTGACCTGCTGCTGGTGCTGGACAACTGCGAACACGTCGTCGACGCGGCCGCCGCGCTCGCCGCCCGCCTCCTCGCCGCCGCGCCCGGCCTGCGGATCCTCGCCACCAGCCGCGAGCCGCTCGGCATCACCGGTGAGGCGCTGATCCCGGTCTCCGGACTGCCGGTGCCGCCGTCCGGTGCCGTCGACCCGGCCGCGTTCCCCGCCGTGCGCCTGTTCGTCGAGCGCGGCGCCGACGTCTCCCCCGGCTTCGCCCTCACCGGCGCCAACGCCGAGGCGGTCCGGCGGATCTGCCGGATGCTCGACGGCCTGCCGCTCGCCGTGGAGCTGGCCGCCGCCCGCCTGCACGCGCTGCCGGTGGAGGAGGTCGCCGCCCGCCTCGACGACCGGTTCCGCCTGCTGTCGCGGGGCAGCCGGACGGCCTCGTCGCGGCACCGCACCCTGCACGCGGTGGTCGCCTGGAGCTGGGGGCTGCTGACCGAACCCGAGCGGGTCCTGGCGCGGCGGTTCACGATGTTCGCGGGCGGTGCGTCGCTGGAAGCGGTCGAGGCGGTCTGCGGCGCCGGCCCGGATACCGTGGAGATCGTGGCCGGGCTGGTCGGCAAGTCGCTCATCGAGCGGGACGGCGACCGGTTCCGGATGCTGGCGACGATCCGGGCGTTCTGCGCGTCCGAGCTGGCCGCCTCCGGCGAGCAGGACAGCCTGCGGGAGGCGCACGCGGCCTGGTTCCTGTCGCTCGCGCGGACGGCGGATCCGCTGCTGCGTACCGCTGAGCAGCTCACCTGGCTGGACCGACTCGACGCGGACCGGGACAACCTGCACGCCGCCCTGCGACGGTCCTCCGCCGCCGGCGATCCGGGCACGGCGCTGCGGCTGGTCTCCGCGCTCTCCTTCTACTGGTGGCTGCGCGGCCTGCGCTCCGAGTCCGTCGCCCTCACCGGTCAGGTGCTGCGGGAGACCGGCCCGGAGCCGCCGCCGGGCCTGACCGAGGAGTACGCGCTCAGCGTGCTCACCGCGGCCCTCGGCGGCACCGAGCCACCCGCCGAACGCTGGACCGCCTTCATGACCACGCTGACCGAGCCGCCCACCCAGCCGTTCCTGCTCTACCTGTCCGCGATGGCGGTCGGCCCGCCGGAAGCCGCACCGGGCGAGGTGGTCGCTCTCAACCGCGCGCTGCGCGCAAACCTCGGCGGCGACCCGTGGAGCGACGCGCTCGGCGGTATCGGCGGCGGGTGGATGCTGCTGTTCGCCGGCGCCAGCCCGGAGGAGGCGCTGGCCGACTTCACCTCGGCGCTGGAGGGGTTCCGCGCGATCGGTGACCGCTGGGGCACGATGCTCGCGCTCTCCGGCGTGGCCGAGATGGCCACGTGGCGGGGCGACCCGGCCGCCGCGATCGCACCCACCGACGAGGCTCTGCGGCTCGCCGACGAGCTGGGCTCCATGGTCGACGTGGCCGACATGCTCCGCGGCCGGGGCGAGGGCCGGGTCAGCAGCGGGGACCTCGACGGGGCGGCGGCCGACTTCACCCGGGCGGCCGAGCTGGCCCGCGAGTGCGGCGCCCCCGAACTGGTGGCCGCCGCACTCCTGGGGCTCGGCACGGTCGCCCTGCAGCGCGGGGATCTCGGCCTGGCCGAGTCCCGCTGTGAAGCCGCGCTGGAGGCGTGCCCGGCGGGCTGGTACGGCGCGGACGGCACCCGCATGGGCATCCTCGTGACCCTCGGGCGGATCGCGGAGCTGCGCTCGGACCCGCCGGCGGCTCGGGCCCGCTACCGGCAGGTGTTCACCGTGCGCTCCGGGATGCTCGGCTTCCAGGTGATGGCCGAGGCGATCGACCGGCTGGCGGTTCTGTCGCTGGAGGCAGGCGACGCGGCGGAGGCGGCGACCCTGCTCGGCACGGTCCTGGCACTGCGCCTGCGCCCCACCCTCACCGGCACGTCCCTGGCCGTCGCGGTGGCCGCACGGGCGCGTGCCGTACTCGGGGACTCCGGCTTCGAGGCGGCGGTCGCGGGCGGGGCGGCGCTGTCGACCGCCGACGCCTACCTCCACCTCCAGCCCTGACCGCGTGTGGAGTTGGGGTGCAGAGCGGGGCGCAAGCGGGAACATTGCGTGTGGAGTTGGGGTGCGGAGCGGGGCGCAAGCGGCGACATTGCGTGTGGAGTTGGGGTGCGGAGCGGGGCGCAACTCCACACGCAATGGTGTTCAGTGGGCGAGGCTGCGGTACCGGCGTACCGCCAGCGGCGCGAAGATCGCGATCAGCAGCACCGGCCAGGCGACCGCGAGGAACAGCGCGTGCTCGGCCGGCCAGGAGTCCCCGCCGATGCCGGGGTTGCCGAACAGCTCCCGGATCGCGGTCGTCGTCGCCGAGATCGGGTTCCACGCCGCGATCGTGCCCAGCCAGCCCGGCATCAGCTCCGGCGCCACGAACACGTTCGACACCGCGCTGAGCGGGAAGGCGAGCGGGAACACGATCGTCGCGACGGTGTCCGGGTTCGGCGCGACCAGGCCGAGCACCATGCCGACCCAGCTCAGCGCGAGCCGCAGCAGCAGGAGCAGGCCGATCGCCGCCAGCAGGTTCCCGATGCCGCGGTGCCACTGCCACCCGACGAGGAGGCCGCAGACGATCAGGGCGGCCGTCTCCAGCAGGGCGCGTACCTGATCGGCGGCGGCCCGCCCGGTCATCAGCGCCGACCGGGCCATCGGCATCGAGCGGAACCGGTCCACGACGCCCCGGCCGACGTCGGTGGCGATGCCGGTGGCGGTCGCGCCGATCCCGTACAGCATGGTCATCACGAAGACGCCGGGCAGCAGGAACTCCCGGTAGCCTCCGCCGCCCGGCACCTGCATGCCGCTGCCGAACACGTATCCGAACACCAGCACGAACATGATCGGCAGGCTGAAGTAGATGACCAGTTCCTCCGGCGCGCGGATCACATGACGCAGATATCGGCCGGTCATCACCCAGCCGTCTGCCACCGCCCGGCCTCGCTGCGGGGTCGATCCAAGAGCTTCAGGGGTACGGGTCTCGCGCTCGGCAACCGTGGTCATCGTGCCGCCTCCTTCTCCGCCTGCGCGGCGGTGTGACCGGTCAGGTGCAGGAACGCCTCGTCGAGGGTGGGACGGTGGACTCCGACGTCGGCGACGACGATCCCGGCGTCCTGCATCGCCCGTACCGTGGAAGTCAGCGAATCCACCCGGTCCGTGACCGGCACGCGAAGCCGGCGGTGGTCCTCGTCCACATCCGGTGCCGCGCCCACTACCCGGAGCACGACGGCGGCCGCGTCCGCCAGCCGGTCCGCGTCCCGCACCACCACCTCGAGCCGGTCCGACCCGATCGCCGCCTTCAGCTCCTCCGGCGTGCCCTCGGCGACCACGCGGCCCGCGTCCACCACCGAGATCCGCCCGGCCAGTTGGTCGGCCTCCTCCAGGTACTGCGTCGTCAGCAGCACCGTCGTCCCCTCCGCGACCAGGTCACGAACGGCGTCCCACACCTGGTTCCGGCTGCGCGGGTCGAGCCCGGTCGTGGGCTCGTCCAGGAACAGCACCCTCGGCCGCCGGATCAGGCTCGCCGCCAGATCGAGCCGCCGCCGCATGCCACCGGAGTACGCCGCCGCCGACTTCCCCGCCGCCCCGGCCAGGTCGAACCGCTCCAGCAGCTCGTCCGCCCGCTTCCGCGCGGCCCGCGCACCCAGGTGGTGCAGGCGCCCGAACAGGACCAGGTTCTGCCGCCCGCTGAGCAGCTCGTCGACCGCCGCGTACTGCCCGGTCAGCCCGATCCGCTCGCGCACCGCGGCCGGCTCCCGCGCGACGTCGGCGCCGGCCACCTCCGCCCGGCCGGCGTCGAACCGCAGCAGCGTGCTGAGGACCCGTACGGCTGTGGTCTTCCCGGCGCCGTTCGGGCCGAGCAGGCCGTGGACGGTCCCCTCGGGCGCGTGCAGGTGGAAGTCGTCGAGGGCGGTGGTGCCGCCCCTACCGGGATAGCGTTTGCGCAGCCCTTCGGCCACGACCGCGTAATTCGTCGTCATGCCCGGCAGCGTGCCCGGCTCCGCTGACGGCGCACGCACCGAACGCTGACGCCGGGCGCACTGCTGGTCAGGGTCGCGAGAGGCGGGACAGTTCGTCGCGGGCGAAGGCGACGCGGTCGGTCTCGGCGCCGGCGGAGGCGGCGATCTGGTCGGCGAGGTCGTGGGCCGCCTCGAGCCGGTGGTGCCGGGCCCGGCGATGCGCACGCCCGCGTGCCGCCCGCCGGTAGGCCCGCCGCTGCCGCCAGCCGCCGGAGAGCGCTTCCAGTTCCTCCTCCGTGATCACGCCCCGCTCGGCCTCGGGCGTCATCACCGCGCGCATGGCCGCACGCTCCGGCCGGACCGTGTAGTGGAACAGCCAGATCACCACGGTCAGGCTGAGCAGGATCTCACCGCCCAGCAGCACCAGCAGGAGTCGCTCGCTCCCGCCCGCGAGGCCCACGTTCGCGTCCCACACGCCGTGCAGCAGCATCGCCGTAAGGATCAGCGCGACGCCGAAGCCGGTGCGGCGGCGCTGTGCCACGGTGCCGACGACGTACACGATGCCGGCGCCGGCGAGCGCCGAGTAGAGGATGTGCGACGAGAAGCCGGTCAGCAGCCGCAGGCCCACCGTGCTCAGGCTGGTGCCCAGCTGGTTGCTGCCGAACTCCGCGGACGCCGAGTTGAGCCCGTACGAGATGTCCTCGAGAATCTCGAAGCCGAGCCCGGCGAACGCACCGAGGATGAACCCGTCGTAGGCGGTGCGGACCACCCGTGGCGCGAGGAACAGCAGCAGGAGCACGCCGGAGCCCTTGGCGAGCTCCTCGAAGAACGGTGCGGTCAGGCCCGCGCCCCAGGCCATCTGGAAGGACTGGCCGAACAGCTTCTGGTACAGGCTGAGCAGCGCGGTGTTGCCGGAGAGCGCGACACCCCACGCGGCGGCGACCCCGCCCCACACGAACGCGGCGACCACGAGCCGGAGCGGCTGGCGCGAGTAGCGGTCGATGCGGACGGTGAACCACCAGAACAGCACGCCGTACAGCGCGAAGATGACCGCGCTCGCGGCCAGGGCGGGCGCGTAGAGCCGGATCCCGGCGTTGATCTGCCCGAACAGGACCCAGAGGCCGTAGCCGACGCCGAGCACGTACACCCAGAAGCAGGCGTTGCGCGGCTGCCACAGGTGGACGGGGTTGCCCCAGCCGGTCCGCTCGATCGCGGCGTCGCGGGCGGCGAGCGTGTCCCCGGCGGTCACGATCCGCTCCCCCCGACCGGGCGCACCGACTTGATCATGGCGGCGACCTCGGCGGACACCGTGCCTGAGACGGCCTGCGGACCGGCCACCTCGATCTCCACCCCGATCTCTCCGAAGACGTACGCCGCGACCAGCCCGTCGGCGTGCGTCCCGTCGAAGTGCGCGGCGGCGCCCCGCTGCCCGGTCTCGTTGGTGATGGTGACCGGGTCGCCGACGACGTGGAAGCCCGCGTCGTCCGGCACCCGCAGCCCCTCGTCGGTCTTCTCGATCTGTGCCAGCAGCTCGGCCGGCGTTCCACGGTACGTATCCGCGGTCACCTGCAACGCGACACCGCCGTAGGTCACCGCCGCGGTGCCCGGGTAGCCCGCCGGCCCCGCCTCGCCCTGGCGCAGGCCGGTCAGCAGGTTCGCACCGGCGACCGGTGTGAACTGCACGCCGTCGCCGACCTGCACGACGTCGGCGGCCCGGATCGGGTCGTCGACCCGCACCCGGTCGTTGATCGCCGGCACGATACACACCGCCACCGCGAACAGCAGCACGACGAGCGACGCCGGCAGCAGCGTCCGCCGGTCCATACCGAGCAGGCGCCGGTCGACCGGCACCCAGTTGACCCGCCAACTGTCCGACACGTCCCGACGCTAGCAGCGAGAGAGGCGGATGACGCTGCGGGCGGGGTCGCGGCAACGACCGGTCCCGCCCGCAGCGCCTGTGGACCGGCTCCCGCCGGAGCGGTCCGGGTGGGCGGGGCGCGGCTTGGCGACAGGCTCCGGCGCAGTCTGCTCCCCGGGTGTTACAGAACGCGGCGCCACAAGGCCCAAGGCCTGAGGAACGCAGTTCCCGGCTCTTCGGACAAATTTGTCAAAAACGCTATTAAGGTCCTTAATCCCTGCGAAGATCAACTGACCGGAGATCGACAGCGGGGGTGTTCTGTGCGCAATGACGAGATCACGAGCCGGCGGGAGGCACTGGCCGGACTGCCGGGCGCCCGCCGGGCGGAGACGGTTCAGCGCCCGTGGTCCTGCCTGTTCACCCCGTCGTCCGCCGGTCAGCACCACCTGCCGCTGGAGCTGGTGCGCCGGGACATCGCCGGCGACCGGCCGGGTGTGCCGCTGATGCTGCGGGTGCGGGTGCTCGACGCCGCAACCGGCGATCCGGTCACCGCCGCCGTCCTCGACGTCCGGCACCGCGACGCGACCGGCGAGACCATTCTGCGCGGCGCGCAGGTCACCGACGCCGAGGGGTACGCCGAGTTCCGCACCGTCCACCCCGGCTGGCTGCCCGGCCGCGCTGTCCATCTGAGCGCCGAGGTGCACGTCGGCGGCTGCCTCGCCGGGGGCCGGTCGGTGGCGCACGCCGGTCGCCTCTACGTCCCGGAGCCGGTCGCCTCCCAGGTCGCCAAGCTGGCCCCGTACTGCGACATCCCGGCGCCCCGCACCTCCACCGACGGCAAGGCCGGTCAGCTTCTCGTCGTACCCCGCGACCGCTTCGACGTCTCCGCCGGTCTGCTCGCGACCATGGCCGTGGGAATCGGAACCCCCCAGGCCTGACCGGAGCGGCAAACCCGAAAGTCCGGCGCCGCACGGCCGATTCCCACAGGGTGCGCATCCGACAGCCCACGCCGAGCCGCCCCGCCGAGCCCCTGCTCGCGGTCGCGATCGAGTGGCTCAGCCGGCTACCGGCCCGGCAGCTGACCCTGGCCGCGACGACGCTGCTCGCCCTGATCGGCCTGGCCGACTGGGTCACCGGCCGGGACGTGGCGATCGCCGTCGGCTACCTGCTCCCGGTCTTCGTCGCCTCGGCCGCCGGTGGCCGCCACAGCACCGCCGTCGCCGCCGTCTCCACGCTGACCTGGACCGGGGTCGAGTGGCTCAGCCGCGACGAGCCGTACGCGTACGCCATGGTCCCCGCCTGGAACCTGGTGGCCCGCTTCGCCGTCCTCTGGCTGGTCGGCACGCTCGTCGGTCACCTCGCGAACCGCCTGGCCGAGGAGCGTGGACTCTCGCGCACCGACGCGCTGACCGGTCTGCCGAACGCCCGCGCGTTCCGGGAGGCCGCCGAGGACGAGATCGCCCGGATGCGGCAGACCGCCGCCCCGCTGACCGCCGCCTACGTCGACGTCGACGGGTTCAAGGCGATGAACGACACGAACGGCCACGCCACCGGCGACGAGGTCCTCGCCGCGGTCGGCCGGGTACTGTGCCGCGCCACGCAGGGTGCGGCCCGGGTGGCGCGCCTGGGCGGTGACGAGTTCGCCGTCCTGCTGCCCGGCGCCGGGCGCGAGCAGGCTCTGGAACGGCTGCGGCGGCTGCACGACGAGCTCCTGGAGGGCACCGCCGCCTGGTCACCGCGGGTCGGCTTCAGCATCGGGGCGGTCACCTTCACCGAGCCGCCGCGGAACGCGTCCGATCTGGTGGGACGGGCGGACCGGGTGATGTACGGGGCGAAGCGCCACCAGCGCAACACGATCCGGGCCGAGACGGCGGCATAGCGGCGCCGCGGCGCATGACGGCTCCGGGCATCATGACCGCCACACGCCGCGGCATGAGGTAGTACTCCCCCGGAACCGAGCGGAGTTCACAGCAGAAAGTGCCAAGTTAGCCGCGGAGATAGGCGAGCACGGCGCGCACCCGGCGGTGGTCGTCGGCGTCCGGTGGCAGGTCGAGCTTCGCGAGCAGGCTGCCGATGTGCTTGGCGACCGCCGCCTCGGTCACCACCAGTTCCCGGGCGATGGCCGCGTTCGAGCGTCCCTCCGCCATCAGCCCGAGCACCTCCCGTTCCCGCGCGGTGAGCCGGTGCAGCGGATCGCGGCGCCGGCCGAGCAGCTGGCGGACCACCTCCGGGTCGACGACGGTCCGGCCCGCGGCGACCGCCTGCAGCGCGTCGACGAACTCGGTCACCTCGCCGATCCGGTCCTTGAGGAGGTAGCCGACGCCCGCGCCCTGCCCGGAGTCGAGCAGTTCGGACGCGTACGTCTGCTCGACGTACTGACTGAGCACCAGCACCGGCAGCGACGGGTCGGCGGCGCGCAGGGCGATCGCGGCCTGCAGGCCCTCGTCGCTGAAGCCGGGCGGCATCCGCACGTCGGTGACCACCACGTCGGGCCTGAAGTGCGCCACGGCCACCCGGAGCTCGTCGGCGTCACCGACCGCCGCCACCACGTCGTGCCCGAACTTGCGCAGCATGCCGGCGACGCCCTCGCGGACGATCACACCGTCCTCGGCGATGACGACACGGAGCGAGGTACTCACAACGGGATCTCCACGTGCACGAGCGTAGGCCCGTCCTCCGGGCTGGACAGCGTCACCGTCCCGTCCAGCACCGCGACCCGGTCCGCGAGCCCGACCAGCCCCGACCCCTCCGCCGGATCGGCACCACCGATCCCGTCGTCGTGGATTTCCACGATCAGCCGTCCGCGGTCCGTGGTCCACGCGGTGACCGCCGCCCGGTCCGCTCCCGAGTGCTTGGCCACGTTGGTCAGCGCCTCGGTCACCACGAAGTACGCCGTCACCTCGACGGCCGGTGACAGCCGCCCCGGCAGCCGCAGATCCAGGTCGACCGGCACCGGCGCCGTCGACGCGGCCTCCCCGATGGCCGCCGCCAGGCCGCGGTCGGTCAAGACCTTCGGATGTACGCCGCGGATCAGCTCACGAAGGTCGGTGAGTGCCTGCTTGGCGAGGTCGTGCGCGGCCGCGACCGACGACGCGGCGGCCGAGCCGGCCGGCAGTTCGAGGCGGGCCATCCCGAGTTGCATGCTGAGCGCCACGAGCCGTTGCTGCGCGCCGTCGTGCAGGTCGCGCTCGATGCGCCGCCGTTCCACCTCGAACGCGTCGACGAGCCGGGCCCGCGACCGGGTCACCTCGACGAGGCGGTCGTCGCGGGGCGCCAGGATCGCCCGGGCCATCGCGGCGCGCGCACCGGCCCAGGCGGTGATCGGGTACGCCAGGATGACGGTCAGCGGGATGCCCGCCAGCGTGAACCAGATCGTGTTCGACAGCGGCTCGTCGTCGATGATCAAGGGCGCGAGGAGTGTGCCCAGCACGGTGTATCCCGTGCCGAAGACCACGAGCGCGTCCATCCAGCACAGCACGCCGGCCGAGACCATGGCGTACCCGAGCTCGCGCCAGGTCGCCTGCTCCCGCAGCCGGAACATCAGCCAGGCGCGCAGCCCTTTCCCGGGCACGGGCTGGTGCGGGTCGGACAGTTCCTCCTCGTCGACCAGGCGCAGCCGGCGGCGCTCGACGCGGGCCACCACGATGCCGGAGAGGACGGTCGCCACGTAACCGGCGAATCCGATCACCAGCACCGACAGCACGGTTCCGGCGAGCAGCAGCCCGACGACGGCGAGGATGGTGGCCGAGCCGAGCAGCACCCCGCCCAGCAGGTAGGCGAGGGAGCGCCACGGCCAGGCCGAGCGCAGGAACACGGTCGGCCGCAGGCTGAGCGCCTCCAGGGCGTTGCGGACCGGCATGACGGGCACGCTACCGGGACGCCGGGACGGCTGTCGGTAGTGGTGGATATACCCTTCAGTGACGCTGCGCAAGGAGTTGATCACCGTGACTGATTCTGGTGACAGCTATCAGGTCGATGCCGCCGGTGGGCGGGGTGTCCAGGTCGGATCGGGCAACGTCCAGAACATCGTCGGTGTGGACCCACCGGCGCCGCAGACCGTGGGCGCGGGTGCGGTGGTGCACAACCTGCCGCAGGCGTCGGCGGTGTTCCTGGGCCGTGACCTGCGGGTGCTGGCGGATCAGCTGGGCGGCGACGACGCGGGTGTCGTGGTCGGCCAGGCCGGCGCGGTTCACGGACTCGGCGGGATCGGTAAGAGTGAGCTGGTCAACCACTACGCCCGGACGTTCCTGTCGCGCTATTCGCTGGTCTGGTGGATCACCGCCGACAGTGCCCAGAATCTGGGGTTGGGGCTGGCCGCGCTGACCGGCCGGTTGCATCCGGTGGCGACGCTGGCGGACGCGCAGGCCTGGGCGATGGGCTGGCTGCAGGCCAACACCGGCTGGTTGCTGGTGCTCGACAACGTCGAGGACGTCAACCACATCGCTGATCTCGTCGGCGTGGTCGGCGGCAACGGCCAGATCCTGGTGACCACTCGGCGGGATCTGGGTGCGGCCCGGTGGGCGATGCTCGGTCTGACGCCGTTCCGGTTGGGTGTGCTGCCTCGGGAGGCGTCGGTGGAGCTGCTGACCCGGTTGACCGGCAGGTCCGCCGATGGTGAGGGCGCCGATCGGCTGGCCGCTGATCTGGGAGACCTGCCGCTGGCGCTGGAGCAGGCCGCCGCCTATGTGAGCCAGCACGAGCGGCTGAGTTTCGACGACTACCGCACCCTGCTGTCCGAGCAGTTCGCCAGGGTGGCGGGCAAAAGCGGCTTCGGCGGAAAGGACGACCGGGCTGTCGCGTCGGTATGGACACTGACCATGACCGCTATAGCCGGGACGAGTGCGCTCGCTGCCCAGGTGATGGACGTGCTGGCCTGGCTGGCTCCCGACGACCTTCCCCACGACGTCCTGGTCCCATTGGCCGACGACCAGGTAGACCTCGATGAGGCGTTAGCACTGCTGGCCTCCTACAGCATGATCAGCCGCAGCGGACAAACCTTGAGCATGCACCGCCTGGTTCAGGCTACGACGCGGCACGGCCAGCAGGACGCCAGCACCGCTGAAGCCACACAGGACAGAGTGGTCAAGCTGCTGCTCGCCGCAATTCCGGCCGATCCGATGAACAATGTGCGGGGGTGGCCCCGGTGGGCTGCGTTGCTGCCCCACATCGACGCATTCACCGCGGTCCTGCCGGCCGATCACCGGATCGCGGAGATCCTTTGGTTAGGGAATCGGGCTGTCACCTACCGACAGTTCCAGGGCCAGACCAGAGCCGCGATCGAACAGCGCGAGCGCATCCTGGCCGACTCCCTGCGGCTGTTCGGCAAGGACCACCCGGACACGCAGATCACGCGGCACAATCTTGCGATCGCCTATCGGGACATGGGGCGGCTGGACGAGGCAATCGCCGCATTCGAAGGTGTGCTGGCCGACCGCCGGCGACTGCTCGGCGACGGCCACCCGGAAACACTGACCACGCGCAACCAACTTGCTTTGGCCTACGAGGCGGCGGGGCGACGGGACGAGGCAATCACCGAGGCCGAGAGTGTGCTGGCCGACCGTAGCGGGCTGCTCGGCCGGGAACACCCGAGCACCCTCAATTCACGACACAATCTCGCGGCTGTCTACCGGGAGGCCGGTCGGCTGGACGAGGCGATCGCCGAGTTCGAGAGTGTGCTGGCTGATCGGCGGCGGCTGATCGGCGAGGACCACCCCGACACGCTGACCACGCGAGGCCAACTTGCTGTGGCCTACCAGAGGGCGGGGCGACTCGACGAGGCAACCACCGCACTCGAGAGCGTGCTGACCGACGCGCAGCGAGTGCTCGGCGACGACCACCCGAGCACCCTGACCACGCGACACAACCTTGCGATCGCCTACCGAGAGGCAGGGCGGCTGGACGAGGCAATCACCTCACTCGAGAGCGTGCTGGCCGACGCGCGGCGGCTGTTCGGCGACGACCACCCCAACACCCTGACCACGCAGCGCAATCTCGCCGCTGTCCACCGGGCGGCGGGGCGGGAGCCCGGAGAGAGGTAGTGCTGGGTATACCCCCGATCCTCGACTCCGCGTGACTGTGCCCGGAAAGCGGAGATGAACGAATAGCGGGCATGACCAATCGAGAGACGGCCGCCGTCGAGCTGCGCGCGGTAACCAGGCGCTATGGCACCGGCGAGCGCGCCGTGACCGCCCTGGACCGGGTGGACGCCCGCTTCGAGCCCGGCACGTTCACCGCCGTGATGGGACCGTCCGGATCCGGCAAGTCCACGCTGTTGCACTGCGCCGCCGGCCTCGACCGGGCCGACGACGGCCAGATCATCATCGACGGCACACCCCTGGACGGGCTGAGCGAGCGCAACCTGACAAAGCTGCGCCGCGCCCGCGTGGGTTTCGTCTTCCAGGCGTTCAACCTCGTCCCGGCCCTGACCGCCGCCCAGAACGTAGCCCTGCCGATGCGCCTCGCCCGCCGCCGCCCGGCCCCGGGGCAGGTGGAGGCGATGCTGGCCGAGGTGGGACTGGAGGGGCGCGCCGCACACCGCCCGTCCGAATTGTCCGGCGGCCAGCAGCAACGGGTCGCGATCGCCCGCGCCCTCGTCACCCGCCCCGCCGTGCTCTTCGCCGACGAACCGACCGGTGCACTGGACGCGCGGTCCGGCGCGGAAGTGCTGCGCCTGCTGCGCACCGCCGTGGACCGCCACGGCCAGACCATCGTCATGGTCACCCACGACCCGATAGCCGCTGCGCACGCCGACCGCGTCCTGTTCCTGGCCGACGGCCGGGTCGTCGACGAGCTGACCGGCCGCCCCGGCGCCGAGCGCATCGCCCTGCACACCGCGCAGACCGAGCAGGTCGCGCCGCGCACCGGGGCGGCGTTCCGATGAGCGCCGCCTACGCGATGGTCCGGCACCGGTTCGCGAGCTTCGCCGGCACGTTCGTCGCGGTCGCGCTCGGCGTGGCCGTACTGGCCGTCTCCGCGACCCTCTACCTGAGTTCACAGCCGCAGGCGCCGGCCCGCTACGACCATGCGCCGGTGCTGATCCAGTCGCCGCGGGTGGGCACGAACGACTACGGCGAGGACGAGCGGCGGGCCTGGACCACCGCGGAGGCAACCGATCTCGCCCAGCGCCTGGCCGCGCTCCCGGGCGTCACCGCGGCGGTTGCCGACCCGTCGTTCTACGTGCAGCGGCTGGAGCGGGGCCGGGCGACGGGCGATGCGACGGCGGCGCGGATCGACGGGCACGCCTGGTCGTCGGCGGCGCTGGGCGGCTATCGGCTCACCGCCGGCCGGGCTCCGGCGAGGGCGGGCGAGGTCGTGGTGGCGAACGCCGCGCCCGGTCAGCGGCTGGACGTCCTCACCGCGCGAGGACCCGAGACCTGGACGGTGACCGGAACTGCCGATGGTCCCGGGTTCTACCTCGCGGACGCCGACGCGATGCAGCGCGCGTCCGGCGTACGCATCATCGGATTGACCTCGACCGCCGACGAAGCGCTGGTGGCGGACGCGGCGCGCGCACTGACCGGGCCGGCCGGCGACGTCGTGGCGGGCGCTGACCGAAATCGCCTGGAGCCCGAAGGGGTGACCCGCATCCGCTGGATCGGCGCGCAACTGCTCATCGCGTTGGTCACTCTGGGTGCCTTCGCCACCGTCTTCGTGGTCTCCTCGACCTGCGCGCTGAGCGCGGCGCAGAGACGGCGCGAGCTGGGACTTCTGCGCGCGGTGGGTGCCACCCCGAGCCAGGTGAGACTGCAAATGTACGCCGAAACCGCGCTGATTTCCCTGCTAGCCGGGCTGGTCGGCGCTCCGCTCGGTGCCGCGGCCGCCCCGTTGCTGGCCGCACCGATGGTCGGCGCCGGTCTGGAGCCGGCCGGGTTCACGGCCACCTGGCAACCCGCCGCCCTGGTCGGAGCAGCGTTACTCGGTGTGATCGTAGCCCTGTGCGGCGTCGCCGTGGCCGCCCGCCGCGCCAGCCGGGTCCCGCCGCTGGACGCCCTGCGCGAGGCCGCCGCCGACCCGCGCCCGATGACCGCTTCCCGCTGGATCGGCGGCCTGCTCGGCACCGCCGGCGGGGTGGTCCTGCTCGCCACCATGCCGGCCATGCCGCTCGAGACGCAGACGACCGCCGGCATGGGCGCCGCGATGCTGCTGATCGGCGCCGCCGCCCTGCTCGCGCCGATTCTGATCATCCCGCTGGTCCGGGTGATCGCGTGGCCGGCGCGCGGCACCGCGGCCGGGATGCTGGTCCGCGAGGGCACCCTGACCGGGGTACGCCGGGTAGCCGCCACCGCCGCCCCCGTGCTCGCCACCGTGGGCCTGACCGTGCTCCTCACCGGCACGATCGCGACGATCGAGGGCGCGGTCGGCATCGAGGAGTCCGCCGAGTACCCGGCCACCACCCTCCTCGTGCCGGACGGCACGCCCGGACTCAGCGAGAAGGTCACCACCGCCCAGCGCGGCGACGCCGAACTCCCCACCCGCGTCCTGGTCAGCCATCCCGGCGGAATCACCGGCTACCACGCTGCCGGGGTCACGGGCGCACCAGAGGGCGCCGCCCCACCCTCCGACATCCCCGCTCCGCCCTCCGACGCCGCCGCCGCACCCTCCGACGCCGCCGTCCCGCCCTCCGACGCTGCCGTCCCGCCGTCCGACGCCGCGGCCCCGCCCGCCGACGACGCGGCCCCGCCCGCCGACGACGACGCCGCCCCCGCGGAGGGTGCCGTTCTGCACACCGAGACGGCCGACGAGCTGGGCGTGCGGGCCGGTGGCACGATCGCCCTCCGCTGGCCCGACGGCACCACCGCCGACATGCCGGTACTCGCCGTGGAGCCGGACGCGAAGGCACCGATCACGCTGCCCCGCGACCTGGTCCGCGCGCACGACCCGGACGCGCTGACCTCGCTGGTGGTCCTCTCCGGCGACCCCGCGCCCGGCCCCGGCGCCGAGGCCGTCGCGGTGCGCGACTTCGTGCAGCGCGAGATCGACGAGGAGGGCCGGCTCGTCGACCTGTTCCTGTGGGCGCTGATCGGGCTGACCGCCGGGTACACCGGCATCGCGGTGGCCAACACCCTGCTGATGGCCACCGCCGCGCGCCGGCCGGAGTTCCGGGCGATGCGGCTGGCCGGCGCCGGCACCGGCCAGGTGCTGCGGGTCGTCTCGGCGGAGTCGCTGCTCGCGACCGGGGCCGGCGCGCTGCTCGGCGCGGTCGTGGCCGGCGGGTCCCTGTTCGGGATGCGGGCCGCCGTGGAGAACGAGCTCGGGCAGCCGGTCGCCCTGGTGATCCCGTGGGGCGCGGGCACCGCCGTGACCGCGGCGTGCGCGATTCTGGCGGTGCTCGCCGCCGCCCTGCCGGTGGTCCGGCGCCCCTGAAAACTGGGGGCATCTTTATCTGCTCGTAACCTTTAGGCTGACGCGATCGCTCGGTCTTAGGGGTCGCATGGGGAACAGCGCGCGCCGCAAATGGCTCGGGGCGCTGGTCGCCGTGCAGGCGATCCTCGTCCTACCGGTGGTCTTCGTCTGGCTGGGGCCGGCTCAGTCCGAGCCGGCCCCGCTCGACCTCTACCTGGCGCTGTTCGGCCTGCCCTGGTCACTGATCGCCGTGCTGGTCGACGACCGCCACCTGCTGATCGCCGGCGCGGCCCTGCTCAACCTCGCCCTGACCACCGGCCTCCTGTGGTGGTCCGGCCGCCACCTGGTCGACGAACCAGACAGCGAACACCTTCTCTAACCACCGTGTGAAGTTGCGCCCCGCTCCACACCCCATTTCCACACGCAACGCCACACCACCGCGCCGTGTGAAGTTGCGCCCCGCTCCGCACCCCAACTCCACACGCAACGCCACACCACCGAACCGTGTGAAATTGCGCCCCGCTCCGCACCCCAACTCCACACGCAACGCCACACCACCGCGACGTGTGAAATTGCGCCCCCCTCCGCACCCCAACTCCACACGCAACGCCACACCACCGTGACGTGTGAAATTGCGCCCCGCTCCGCACCCCAACTCCACACGCAAGGGGGGTCAGGCTCGGGCGGCGCCGAAGCGGGGGCGGGTGGTCGCCGGTGAGAAGCGGTGTGCGGCGGTCAGCGTCCGGGTCGACCAGCGCATCGCGTCCAGTGCCGGCCCGGCCAGATCGCCCGAGCCCCAGTCGCCGTCCTCGTACGCCCGGACCGCCTCCAGCAGCCGCCCGAGCCGCCCGGTCCCGTGATTGACCGCGTCGGCGACGTCCGCCGACAGCGGCAACTGCTCCGCCATCACCGACGGCGTCGTGCCCATCAGCCGGGCCATGCCGGTGACCAGGCCGGCCACGAAGGCGGCACCGGGGTCGGCGTTGAACCGGTGCGCCAGGTTCTCGCAGAGCCGGGCGTGCGTCAGCGCCGTGAGCAGCTGCTCCTCCGGAGCCTCGGCCACGTCGTCGACCACCATGAGGGTCGCCCAGCGGCGGATGTGGTTCAGGCCGATCAGCATGATCGCCTGGCGGACCGAGGAGATCCGGCTGACCACGCCGGCGGCCACCGAGTTGCTGACCCGCAGCACGCGCAGGGCGAGCGCCGGGTCACTGGCGATGATGGTCGTGATCTTGTCGAGGCGCACGTCCGGGTGCATCAGCGCGGCCACCAGTTCGAGGCGGCGCAGGCGGGACGGCGAGAGGCTGGGCGTGCTGAGGACCTGGGGGCGGCTCAGCGCGTACCCCTGGCGCAGTTCCATGCCGTAACGGTCGGCGATGGCCACCTGCTCAGCGGTCTCCAGGCGCTCGGCCACCAGCTCGATGCCGGGATACTCCCGGCAGGCCCGGACGATGTCGTCGAGCCGGCTCAGGTCGCCGTCGAGCAGGTCGAGCTTCACGTAGGACGCGAGGCCGAGCAGGCGCTCGTGTCCGGAGCCCCAGACGAAGTCGTCCAGGGCGATCTTGTAACCGGCGTCGGCCAGCGCGGTGATCCCGTCGATCACCTCGTCGTCGACGTGCACCGTCTCCAGGATCTCCAGCACGACCTGCTCGGGCCCGAACGGCAGCGGCAGGCGGCCGGTCACGAACTCCCTGGTCAGGTTGATGAAGCACGGACGGTTACCGGCCACCTCGGCGATACCGAACTCGGTGAACGCGTTCACCATCACGGTGCTGGTGGCATACGTGTCCTGCCGCCCTGAGGCGACGTCGTCCATACGGCCGCGGAACAGCAGCTCGTACGCCACGACCGCTCCGCTCACGTCGAAGATCGGCTGACGGCCCACGTGTACCGCATCCAACACCGGGATTCCCACGTCGCAGCCATCGGCAGTCCGGCGGCCGACTTGACGAATCCGGCGAATCAGCCGAGAAAAAACCGCATCGCAACAAAGCCGGAACAGAGGGTTCCGGGTCGCGGCCGGCCATGTTGGGATGAGACGGCCGTCACAAAAAGCCGAAGACAAGAAGGGGATCCACCGGATGCTCAACCTCTCCGTACTGCTGGAGGACAGCGCCCGCCACTACCCGGAGCGCGACGCCGTGGTGTTCGGCCCGCGGCGGCTCACGTACGCGCAGGTGAACGCCGCGGCAAACCAGGTGGCGAACCTGCTCGTGTCGCGCGGCATCCGGCCCGGTGACAGGGTGGCGCTCTCCTGCCCCAACCTGCCCTACTTCCCGGTCGTCTACTACGGCATCCTCAAGGCCGGCGCCGTCGTCGTGCCGCTGAACGTGCTGCTCAAGGGCCGCGAGATCGCGTACCACCTGAAGGACTCCGAGGCGAAGGCGTACTTCTGTTTCGAGGGCACGCCCGAGTTGCCGATGGGCACCGAGGGGTTCGCGGGGTTCAACGACGCCGCGGACGCCGAGCACTTCTTCCTGATCACCGCGGACCCGGCCGCCGCGTCGCCGATCGAGGGCGCCGAGACGATGGGCGCCGCCCTCGCCGGCAAGACTCCGGCCTTCGAGACCGTGCTGCGCGCCGAGACCGACCCGGCCGTGATCCTCTACACCAGCGGCACGACCGGCCAGGCCAAGGGCGCCGAGCTGTCGCACTCGAACCTGGTGCTCAACGCGCTCACCTGCAACCGGCTCTTCCGTACGCTGCCGGCCACCGACACCCACCTGCTCGTGCTGCCGCTGTTCCACTCGTTCGGCTCCACGGTCAACATGAACGCGGGCTTCTCCACCGCCGCCACGCTGGTGCTGCTGCCCCGCTTCGACGCCGCCGCCGCGGTCCAGCTGCTGCAGAGCGAGAACGTGACGTTCTTCGCCGGCGTGCCGACGATGTACTGGGGACTACTGAACGCGCTCGCGGAGAAGGCGGACGAGGTCGACGTCGAGCGGATCGCCCGCAACATGCGAGTCGCCGTCTCCGGCGGCTCCAGCCTCCCGGTGGAGATCATCAAGGCGGTCAAGGAACGCTTCGGCGTCACCATCCTGGAGGGCTACGGCCTGTCCGAGACGTCGCCGGTGGCCACGTTCAGCGACCCGGACGCCGAGCCGCGACCCGGCTCGATCGGCATCCCGATCTGGGGCGTCGAGGTGAAGCTGATCGGCCCGGAGTGGAACACCGTCGAGGGCTCCGACGAGATCGGCGAGATCGCGATCCGCGGGCACAACATCATGCGCGGCTACTACAACCGGCCGGAGGCGACGGCCGAGGTGATGCGCGACGGCTGGTTCCGTACCGGTGACCTGGCCCGCCGTGACAAGGACGGCTTCTACTACATCGTCGACCGGGCCAAGGACATGATCATCCGGGGTGGCTTCAACGTCTACCCGCGGGAGATCGAGGAGGTCCTGATGACCCACGAGGCGGTCTCGCTGGCCGCGGTGATCGGCGTGCCGCACCCGAGCCACGGCGAGGAGATCAAGGCGTTCGTGATCCTGAAGCCGGGCACCACCGCCACCGAGGAGGAGCTGGTGGCGTGGGGCAGGGAGCAGATGGCGGGATACAAGTACCCGCGGATCGTGAGTGTCGTGGAGTCGCTGCCGATGACCGCCACCGGCAAGCTGCTCAAGCGCGAGCTCAGCTGACGACCGGCCCGCAGGCGCCCGGCGGCTCCCGCCGGGCGCTTGATCACTTGCGCGCGTGACGCACAGTGGAGGGCAACGGGAGCGCGACACGGAGGCGAAGTTTGACCACTGCGATGGCCCAGCGGTCCGCGACGGGCGTACCGCCGCGGATGTCCGCCTTGCACCGATGGGGGCAGCTTCGCCAGACCTCCCCGGGCCGCCTGCAGATCATTCTGGTGATGTTGCTCGTGCTCAGCATCCTGACCGGCCTGGTCGCCGGGCTGACCACGAGCTCGGCCGCGAGCGGCACCGGCGACCTGCGCGACCGTGCGCAGCCGCTGCTCATCGAGGCGGAGACGATCTACACGGCCCTGACCGACGCGGACACCACGGCCGCGCAGGCGTTCCTCGCCGGCGGGCTGGAGCCGGCCCGGCTGACCCAGCAGTACGAGTCGCGGATCGCCCAGGCCACCACCGCGCTCACCTCGGCCGCCCGGCGCACCCCGGAGGGCAGTGACGCCGCGAAGGCGGTCGAGGAGCTGGCCCGCGGCACCGCGCGGTACGCGGCACTGGTCGCCACCGCCCGAGCCGTCAACCGTCAGGGCTTGCCGGTCGGCGCGTCGTACATGGCCTCCGCGTCGCAGCTCAACCGGGAGACCCTGCAGCCGCAGGCCAAGGATCTGCTCCAGTTCGCGCAGCGCGAGGTCACCGGCGGCTACCAGGACGCGCGCAGCCCCTGGTGGCTGATGCTGCTGCTGGTCCTGATCACCGCCCTGGTGTTCGCGCTGATCGCCGCCCAGCGTTACCTGAGCCGCACCACCCGCCGCACCTTCAACGTCCCGCTCGTCGCCGCCACCGGGCTCACCGCCGTCCTGGTGGTCGCCGGCTGGCTGGTCTTCACCAACCAGCGCGGGCACCTGTCGTCCGCCGAGGCCGACGGGTCCGCGCCGATCGCCGCGCTCGCCGGCATCCGGGGCACGATCCTGCGCGAGCGCGCCGACGAGGCCCTCACCCTGGTCGCCCGCGCCGGCCGCGGGCCGTACGAGGAGGACTTCGACCGGATCAGCCAGTCGATCTCCTTCGCCGACCCCGCGCTCGACGACGTCGAGGGGCTGATGGAGCAGGCGCGCGACCAGCACGGGCTGTTCGTCGACCGGCACCGGGAGATCCGCGCGCTGGACGACGGCGGCGACTACGACGCCGCGGTCGAGCTGGCCGTGCGCGCCGACACCGCGTCGGCGTTCCAGGTCCTCACCACCACCGTGGACGACGCCATGAAGGACCGGAAGGCGGTCTTCGAGACCGACATCCGCTCCGCCGGGTGGGGTCTCACCGCGCTGACCGTCCTGGGGCCGCTGCTGGCCCTGGCCATCGCGGCGCTGGCGGCGATCGGCCTGCGGCCCCGGCTGGAGGAGTACCGATGAGGATCGTTCTCGCCGCGACGGCCGTCCTGGCCTTGCTCGGCACCGCGGCGTGCAGCGCCGCCTCACCGCGGCGGGAGGCACCCGTGCCGGTGCTTCCGGACGGCGCCACCTCGGCGCCCGCGCCCGCCGCGCCGGACACCTCGTGCAACCCGCGGGCCAGCCTGCGCCCGTCCGGTGCCCTGCCCGCGCCCGGCGCGCTGCCGGCCGGCAGCCGGATGGCCGAGATACGCAGGAGCGGCCATCTCGTGCTCGGCACCAGCCAGGACGCCGTGCTCTTCAGCTCGCGCAACCCGCTCACCGGCCGGATCGAGGGCTTCGACGTGGACATGGGCCGCGAGATCGCCAAGGCGATCTTCGGCGACCCGGAGAAGCTGCAGATCAAGGTCGTCCCGCGCTCCGAGCGCGCCAACTGGGTCCGCGACGGCAAGGTCGACCTGGTGATCAGCACGATGACAGCGAACTGCGCCCGGTGGAAGGAGGTCGACTTCTCCACCACCTACTACGTGTCCGGCCAGCGGGTCCTGGTCGCCAAGGACTCGATCGTCAAGAGCATCGACGACCTGGACCGGCAGACGGTGTGCGCGGCGGCCGGCTCCACCTCGCTGGACAACATCGCCAAGCAGCCCGGCAAGCCGATCGCGGTGGCCAAGCCGACGTTCGGCGAGTGCCTGGTCGCGTTCCAGCAGAACGAGGTCGTCGCGGTCTCCACCGACGACACGATCCTGGCCGGCCTGGCCGCGCAGGACCCGTACGCCAAGGTGGTCGGCCCGCCCTTCACCGTGGAGCCGTACGCCATCGCGATCTCCAAGAAGCACCCCGACCTGACCCGTTTCGTCAACCAGGTCCTCGACCGGGCCCGCGCCGACGGCACGTGGGCCGCCATCTACTACAAGTGGCTCGCCGGCAAACCGCCCACACCTCCGGCGGCTCAGTACCGATGACCGTTCCCCTGGCCTCCGCCGACGCGGAACTCGCGCGCCTGGAGAGCGCCGTCGCCGCAATGGCGACAAACCTGGTCGAACTCGACGAGAACCCGGATCGCAAGGAACTCGGCACCGCACGGCTCACCGGCCGCACCGCCGCCGAGTGGACCGCGGCCGAGGACGCGCTGAGCCGGCTCTGGCAGGGTCACCGCCAGCTGGGCGAGGTGATCGCCCGGGCACGGGCGCTGCGTGACCGGCGCCGGCTCAGCGACGACGACCGGGCCCAGTTCGCGCACCAGGTCCTGGGTTCCTCGATCACGCTCTCCACCAGCACCGTGCCGCTCGCCCAGCGCGGCCTGCTCGGCGCCGGCCAGGTCGTCACCACCTGCTCCCCCGCCCAGTTGCTCGCCGCGATGGAGTCCGCGTTCGCAACCGCGGTCGACGTGGTGACCCGCGCCGGCGAGCGGTGGCGCCGCCTGCTGCCGGCCGCCGCGGACGCGGTGACCGTTCTCGCCCACGCGCGCACGATGACGTCCGGGCGTGATCCTCTTCTCGACGAGGCCGACCGTCTGCTGGACTCGTTCACCGGGACCCTCGCCGGTGATCCGCTCGGCGCCGACGAGTCGGTCCTGGCCCGGGTGCGCGCGCTGGTCGAGCGGGCGGACGCCGAGCGGACCTCGGCCGCCGAGCTGCGGGCCTCCCTGGAGCAGAGGCTGCGCGACGCACGCACGCTCGCTGCGGAGATCGCGACGGCCAGGCGTGCCGCTGAGGCAGCACGCGAGGCGGCGGCCGGGCGTTTCCACAATCACAAGATCGCAGATGTACGGGCAAACGACGCCGACGCCGATCTCGCCGCGATCGAGGCGCTCGCCGCGGCCGGGCACTGGTCGCTGATCAGCCCGCGCCTGTCCGCGTGGAAGCGGCAGTCCCAGCAGACCCTGGCCGCGCTGCGGGACGCGGCCGCCCGCAACACCGGGATGCTCGCCGAGCGCAACGAGCTGCGCGGGCGGCTCGACGCGTACCGGGCGAAGGCACTGAGCCGTGGCCTCGGCGAGGATCCGGCGCTGACACCCCTCGCCGCCGCGGCGCGGGCCGCCCTCTACGAGGCGCCGTGCGACCTGGCCGCCGCCCGGTCCGCCGTGAACACGTACCAGGATGCTCTGTCCGCGACGATCGCCGCCAGGGAGGCGCGATGAGATGCCTGCGTGACTGTCCCGGCACCATCGAGGACGGCTACTGCGACACCTGCGGCATGGCGCCCGCCGCGGCACCGGCCGCCACGCCCGTGGCCGCACCGGTCGCGGCACCCCAGCCGGTGGCCACCGGGCCGCTCGCCTGCGGGCGGGCCGGCTGCGACGGGACGATCGAGGACGGGTACTGCGACACGTGCGGGCTCGCCCCGGCGGCCGGAGCCGTCCTGAAGCCCCGCACGGCGACGGCCGCCTCGCGAGCCGCCGCCTCCAGCCGGTCCACCCGGAGCGGTGCGCTGTCCACGCGTACCGGATCGAGCAGCCGCGCCGGCGGCTCCCGCAGCCAGTCCCGGCGCCGCTTCGGCGGCGGGCTCGTCGACATCGCGCCGGTCACCCAGGCCGACCCGGCCACCGCGGTGATGGCGGTCGCCGAGGTGCCCGAGTCGAAGCGGTACTGCGCCAAGTGCGACAAGCCCGTCGGGCGCGCCCGCGGCGACCGGACGGGCCGCACCTCCGGCTTCTGCGCCGCCTGCGGCGAGCCGTTCAACTTCACCCCGAAACTGGCCAAGGGCGACCTGGTCGGCGGGCAGTACGAGGTGGTCGGCCCGCTCGCGCACGGCGGCCTGGGCTGGATCTACCTGGCCGTCGACAAGAACGTCTCGGACCGATGGGTGGTGCTCAAGGGCCTGCTCAACTCCGGCGACGAGGACGCCCTCGCCGCCGCGGTCGCCGAACGCCGGTTCCTCGCCGAGGTCGAGCACCCGAACATCGTCAAGATCTACAACTTCGTCGAGCACGACGGCGCCGGCTACATCGTGATGGAGTACGTCGGCGGCAAGTCCCTCAAGGACCTGCTCAAACAGGCCGGCAAACCGCTTGGGGTCCACCAGGCGCTGGCGTACGTGCTGGAGATCATGCCGGCGTTCGGCTACCTCCACGACCGCGGCCTGATCTTCTGCGACTTCAAGCCGGACAACGTGATCCAGTCCGGCGACCAGATGCGGCTCATCGACCTGGGCGGCGTCGTGCACGTCGACGACCAGGAGGCCGCGATCTACGGCACCGTGGGGTACCAGGCGCCGGAGATGGCCGTCGACGGGCCGTCGATCGCCTCCGACCTGTACACGATCGGCCGCACCCTGGCCGTGCTCACCACCGACTTCCGCGGCTACCAGAGCACGTTCAAGGAGAGCCTGCCGTCGCGCGGCGAGTTCGACGTCTACGAGCGGCACGAGTCGTTCCACCGGCTGCTGGTGCGGGCCACCATGACCGACCCGGCCGAGCGGTTCGTCGACGCGGGCGAGATGACCGAGCAGATGCTCGGCGTGCTGCGCCAGGTGCTGGCCGCCGACGGCGAGCCGCGGCCCGCGCCGTCCCGGCTGTTCACCGGCGAGCTGCGGACCGACCTGCGCGACGACACCGTCTTCCAGCAGGGCGTGCGCTGGCAGGACCTGCCGACCCCGCTGATCGACCTCACCGACCCGGCGGCCGCGTTCCTCGCCTCGGTCACCGTCACCGACCCGTCCGAGGTGCTCACGCTGCTCGGCAAGGCACCCCAGTACACCGTCGAGGTCCGGCTCCGCGAACTGCGCGCCCACATCGACCTCGGCGCCCGCACCGGCCGGTACGACGACGCGCGCGCCGCCCGCGCCCTGCTCGCCGAGTCGGCACCGGACGACTGGCGGGTCGCCTGGTACGACGGCCTGCTCGGCCTCGCCACCGGCGACCACACGCAGGCCCGCGCCCGCTTCGACGCGGTGTACGCGGCCCTGCCCGGCGAACTCGCGCCGCAACTGGCCCTCGGGTTCACCGCAGAGGCGGCCGGCGACCGGGTGGGCGCGGCCCGCTACTACGACGTGGTGAGCCGAACCGACCCGGCGTACACGACGGCGGCGGCCGGGCTGGCGCGCTGCCGCCTGGCCGGGGGCGACCGGGCCGGGGCGGTGGAGGCGTACAACCGGGTGCCGGGCACGTCGTCGGCGTACCGGGTGTCACAGGTCGGCGCGGTCCGGGCCCTGGTGCGGGCGCACGAGTCGGCGGCGGTCGACGTGGACTCCCTCGCCTCGGCCGCCGAGCTGATCGAGCGGCTGGAGATCGAGACGGCCCAGCTGGCGGCGCTGCGGGCGGAACTGCTGGAGCAGGCATTGCGCACGCTCGGCGCGGGGACGAGGATTCCGGCCGTGGTGCTGGGCGGAACCCGGACCGGGCACACCGGCGAGCGCGAAGTACGGTTCGCGCTGGAGGCCGCTTACCGGGAGATGGCCCGGGCGACACACGGGCCGGAGAAGATCCGCCTGGTTGACATGGCGAACGCGGCGCGGCCGCGTACGCGTACGTGAGAAGGGCGGGAACGACGCCGATGATCCTGACCGATTGCACCGCATGCGCCGACGAGCGCGCGGCCGGGGCGGCGTTCTGTGAGGTGTGCGGGCGAGAACTCGCCCCGCCGGAGGCCAACGGCGCCGACGCCACGGTGCCACTGCCGGCGGCCAACGGCGCCGACACCACCGCGCCACTACCGGCGGCCAACGGCGCCGACACCACCGCGCCACTACCGGCGGCCAACGGCGCCGACACCACCGCGCCGCTGCCGGCGGCCGACGCGACGGTCGTGCTGCCGCCCGCCGGCCCGCCCGCCGCCCCTGCGGTCGATGCGGAGGGTGCGGAGGTCACGGCTGTGTTGCCGGAGCCGGAGGAGGCCGTGGAGCTGCCGTCGCCGGGCGATCCGCCGGCCGCCGGGGAACCGGTGGCCGGGAGCACCGCGGCGGCGCCGAAGCCGGAGAAGTCGGCGAAGGACTGGATGGACTGCCCGCACTGCGGCACGCATCAGGCGGTCGGCCCGGACGGGTACTGCGAGGAGTGCGGCATGCTCGCCGGACGGCCCCGTGACCACCTGGAGGCGGACGGCGGCGCGGCCGGCGCGGCGGTGAGCGACCGAGGGCGGCGGCACCACCGCAACGAGGACGCGATGTGGCTGGCGGTCGGCGAGGCGGCCGCGGACGTGGTGGTCTGTGACGGCGTGTCGGCCTCCTACGACCCGGACGCGGCCTCGGAGATCGCGGCGCGAACGGCCGGGGAGATGCTGGCGGTCGCCCAGCACCCGGGTTCCGGCGAGCCGGAGGCCGCGGAGGAGAGCGCCGACGTCACCACGGACCTGAGCACGGCCGACGAGACGGACTCGGACAGCACCACGGTGATCGACCCGGATGCCACGACTGTCGTTCCGCGCGCTTCCGGCGTACCCGAGAAAAGCGAAACCGATGAACCTGGCCCGGCCATCGCGGTGGCCGGCGTCGTCGCCGCCGCTGTCGCCGCCGCCGCCGAAGCCGTCGCCTCGCTCGCGCACACCGGTGACCCCCGCCGCTCCGCTTCCAACCCGGCCTGCACGATCGTCGCCGCCGCCGTCCGCGGACCGCACGTCGGCTTCGGCTGGGTGGGTGACAGCCGTGCCTACTGGCTCGGCCCCGAGGGACCGGCCGAACAGCTCACCGAGGACGACTCGTGGGCCCAGCACGTCATCGCGCTCGGCGTCGACCCGGAGACCGCGATGAACGACCCGAAGGCCCACGCGATCACCGCCTGGCTCGGCGCCGACGCCGGACCGGTGCGGCCGCGCGTCGGCGCCTTCACCGTGACCCAGCCGGGGCTGCTGGTGCTCTGCAGCGACGGCCTCTGGAACTACCTGACCGACCCGGGCGCCTTCGCCGACGTGGTCCGTGCCTGCCTGGTGTCGGCGAGCGGCCCCTCGGCCCTGCTCGACGCCGCGCGGTCGCTGGTCGCGTACGCGAACAAGGCCGGCGGTGCCGACAACATCACCGTCGCCCTGGTGCCGGTCCACCCGTAGCAGCGAGTTAAGGAGACCCCAGTGCCGTACACCGCCGAGGCCTTCCAGAACGAGTACCTCGCCCTGGGCGCGAGCGAGGTCAACGCGATCGTCACCGTGACGTCCACCGGCGCCGAGGGTGGCCGCCGCACCTCCGGCGCCACCGAGATCATCATCGTGGACGCGTCCGGGTCGATGCAGGCCGAGGGGCGCATCGGTGCCGCGCGACAGGCCGCGAAGGCCGCCGTCGAGTGCATCGACGACGGCGTCCACTTCGCGATCATCGCCGGGGTGAGCACCGCCCAGCAGCTCTTCCCGGACCCCGGGCAGCTCGCGGTCGCCACGCCGGAGACCCGTGCCACCGCGTCCCGGGCGATCGACCGGCTGCAGCCCGGCGGCGGCACCGCGATGGGCGCCTGGCTGCTGCTCGCCGCCCAGCTGTTCCAGATGCGGCCCGGCGACATCGCGCACGCGATCCTGCTCACCGACGGCGACAACGGCGAGCGGTACGGCTACCTGGAGAGCGTGCTCGAGACGATCTCCGGCAAGTTCACCTGTGACTGCCGCGGTGTCGGCACCAACTGGAAGGTCTCCGAGCTCCGCAAGATCTCCTCCGCGCTGCTCGGCACGGTCGACATCGTCGCCAAGCCGATGGACCTGACCGCGGCGTTCGAGCAGATGATGACCTCGGCGATGGGCAAGACCAGCGCCGACGTGCAGCTCAAGGTCTGGACGCCGGTCAACACCACGGTCCGGTACGTCAAGCAGGTCGAGCCGCAGGTCGTCGACCTGACCGGCAAGCGGGTGCAGGACGGGCCGCGCGCCGGGCGGTACCCGCTGGGGGCCTGGGGCCAGGAGAGCCGCGACTACCACGTCTGCATCGACGTGAACCCGGGTGCGGCGGGCGACGAGATGCTCGCCGCCCGGATCTCGATCGTCGAGGGTGACACGGTGCACGCGCAGTCGCTGGTCCGGGCGGTGTGGACGGACGACACCGCGCTGTCCACGCGGATCAACCGGCAGGTCGCCCACTACACCGGGCAGGCGGAGCTGGCGGAGGCGATCCAGGCGGGCATCGCGGCGCGGGAGGCGGGGGACGATCGTACGGCGACGCTGAAGTTCGGGCGGGCCGCGCAGCTCGCGCACTCCAGCGGCAACAAGGCGACCGAGGACCTGCTGGCCAAGGTGGTGGACATCGAGGACGCGGCCACCGGGACGGTGCGGCTGCGGCGCAGGGTGAGCGCGGAGGACGAGATGGCTCTGGACACCCGGTCGACCAAGACGGTCCGGGTGGGGCGGGCGCAGTGACCTCGTACGTCTGCCCGAAGGGGCACACCTCGGCGGAGAGCGACTTCTGCGACACCTGCGGTGCACGGATCTCGCCTTCCGCCGAGCCCTCGGCCTCTCCGTCATCCGCTCCGACGGCAGTTCTCGCGGAGCCCGCTCCGGCTGCCGGGCCGCAGTGCCCGCACTGCGGCACCCCGCGCAGCGGGACCGCCCGGTTCTGTGAGGACTGCGGCTTCGACCACACCACCGGGAAGATCCCGCAGCTGGTCGCACCCTCGGAGGCGGTGGCGGCCGACTGGACCGCGACCGTCTTCGCCGACCGCGCCTACTTCGACCTCAACGAGACCGACGGGGTCGACTTCCCGCAGGACTCACCGGAGCGGACGGTGATCCTGGCCCCGCCGCAGGTCCGGATCGGCCGGCGCAGCGCCTCCAAGGGCACCGACCCGGAGCTGGACCTCTCCGAGACCCCGGCCGACCCCGGGGTCTCGCACAGCCACGCCCTGCTGACGCTGAGCGTGGACGGGGTGTGGCTGGTCTCCGATCTGGGCTCGACGAACGGGACGTACCTCAATGACGAGGACCGTCCGCTCGGCGCGGGCCAGTCGCGTCTGCTCAAGGACGGCGACCAGGTCCACGTCGGCGTCTGGACCACGATCACGCTGCACGCCCCGCCCGCCGGCTAGCCGTTTCCTACTGCCAGGCGTAAACCTGGGGCGAGACCGCCACCGTGGTGGCGAAGTTGCTGTTCACGGTCGACGCCTCCCGGCTGTTCGGGTTGGCGTTCGTGCAGCTCACCGGGGCGCTGCTGCCGGACATCAGGTCGGCGCAGAGTCCGGTGCGGCGGTCCGGCAGGCCGAGCAGGTGGCCGAACTCGTGCGCGGCGATCCGGGGCTGGTAGTAGCCCTGGTTCACCGCCTGGCGGCCCATGTACCAGCGGCCGTTGCCGAGCGAGGTGGTCTGCGCGCGCGGCCAGCCGTTGTCGGCGTAGACCCGGATGTTCGGGGTGCGCCCGGCGGTCACCGGCTCGAGCCGGACGTTGGTGACCCGGCTGTTCCAGATCTGCGCGCCCTGGTGCACCACACTCACGAACTCCTGGGCCTGGCTCGCGTCGTAGTACAGGACACGCGGGGCGGCCTGCGCGGGCGCGGCGCTGATAGCCTGAACGCCGCCGAGCGCGGCGACGGCACAGAGCGCGGCCATGACTCTTCGGAGGATCATCGGTGTCTCCTTCGGGGGACGGGGGAAACCTGCACCCGACCCTAGGAAATCCAATGATCCTTATCGATGGTTAAGGTCATACCAGTTGCCGCCGGTGCACCGAGTGATGGACTGCCCCTGCTACGGACGGGAGAGGTAATGCGCCTCGACATGGTCACGGTCTCCGCTTCGCCGCGAGAGCACGCCGCCGCCTAGAGACGCGAGCGGTGTTCGCTCCTCGCCGCGGAGCGGTCCACGACGACCGTTTCCTTCCTGGCTCGAGGAGCTCTTTTGCGTACCCTCTTCGGCCCGCGTATCGGCGCGGGCTTCAACCGTCTGTGGGCCGCTTCGGCGGTCTCCAACCTGGGCGACGGGGTCACCATGGTGGCCGGCCCACTCCTGCTCGTCTCCCTGACCGACAACCCCGCACTCATCGCCGGCGGCGTCTTCGCCGGTCAGGCGCCGTGGCTGCTGTTCGCCCTGATCAGCGGTGCCTGGGCGGACCGGCTCGACCGCCGCCGCCTGATCGTCGCGGTCAACCTGGTCCGGGCCCTCGCGCTCGCGGCACTCACCGCCGCGGTCGCGACCGGCCAGGCGACCGTCTGGCTGGTCTACGCCGTCGTGTTCGTCCTGGGGGTGGCCGAGACCCTCGCCGACACGGCCGCCGGCGCGCTCGTGCCCGCGATCGTGCCCGCCGAACACCTGGACCGGGCCAACGCCCGCTTCGGCTTCACGTTCACCGTCATCAACCAGTTCGCCGCGAAGCCCCTCGGAGCATGGCTGTTCGGACTCTCCGCGGCGATCCCGTTCGGCCTGGACGCCGTCACGTTCGCCGTCTCCGCCCTGCTGGTCCTGACCCTGCCACCGATCCCCGCCGCCGATCCCGAACCGCGCCGCGGCCTGTTCACCGAGATCGGCGAGGGCCTGACCTGGCTCTGGCGGCACCGCCTGCTCCGCACCCTCGCGCTGGCCATGGGCCTCGGCAACATCGCCTTCTGCGCGGCCTTCGCGACGTTCGTCCTCTACGCCCGCGACCGCCTGGGCCTCTCCTCCGTGGGCTTCGGCTTCCTGCTGACCGCCTTCGCCGTAGGTGGCGTCCTCGGCTCCCTCACCGCCGTCCGCCTGGCCCGCTCACTCGGCGCCACCACCGTCCTGCGGGCCGGCCTCCTTATCGAGGTCGCCTTCCACCTGGTCCTGGCCGTCACCACCCACCCGCTGGTCGCCGCGGCCGCGATCGTCGTCTTCGGCGTACACACGATGGTCTGGGGCGTCACGGTCTCGACGCTGCGCCAGCGCCTGGTCCCGTCCCGCCTGTTCGGCCGGGTGGGCAGCGTCTACACCCTCCTGGAGTCCGGCGGCGCCGCCGCGCTGGGCACCCTGATCGGCGGCCTCCTGGCCACGGTCTGGTCCCTGACCACGCCGTTCTATCTGGCCGCGCTGTCCATGGCCGCCATCGCCGCGGTCGCCTGGAAACCCATGTCCCTGGCCTCCAAAGCAACCCCGACCACCACCCCCGCCGACTCCCATACCGCGCACAGCCCCGACTCCCCCCACCTCCCCTCCTCCGTTCCCAACACACCCCACCTTCCGTAGTTCCAAACGCCGCGGGCGGCTCCAGGCCCCAGCCAGGAACCGCCCGCGGCACCCCCAGGTCCCACCTCACCCGCCACGTCGGGCACCACCTCACCCCGCCGCCTCACCCACCACCTCGCGCACCACCTCAGGTGCCGCCTCACCCGCCACCTCGGGCACCACCTCAGGTGCCGCCTCACCGCGATCCGGCGCTTCGTGCCGGAAATTTCGCGTTATAGACGGCTGCTGCCTCCCGGGCCGCGAGATCTTGGCGAGTTCGGGCTCAAATACGGGCGCAACTCTCCAAGATCTCGCAGGAATCTCGCGTGGCCATCGCGCGAGGCGGCGGCGCGCGTCACGCATCCAGTCGCGAGCTGTCGCGCACGCAGTCGCGAGCGGACATGAGCGGTCGCGCCAGCGGACATGAGCGGTCGCGCCAGCGGACGCGGGCGGCGCGGGCGACGCGGCCAGGCACGCGGGCGCGCGGGCGGGACGGGCGGGACCGGCGAGACGCGGGCGGGCGGGACGCGGGCGGGACCGGCGAGACGCGGGCGGGCGGGACGCGGGCGGGACGGGCGTGACGGGCGGCGCGGGCGGGCGCACGGGACGCGGGCGCGCGGGTGGGACGGGCGGCGCGGGTGGGACGGGCGCGGGTGGGACGGCGAGACTGGGTGACGGGCCGGGAGGGGATCAGTCGGCGAGGAGTTCGAGGGCCTGATCCCGCAGGTCGGCGTTGGCGGTGAACAGGGACGGCCCCGCCGCGGGACCCACCCGGCCGTCGACGCCTCGATAGAAACCGCCCGCCTCCTCGATGATCAGGGAGGTGGCCGCGAAGTCCCACACCGATCCGCACGTCTGGACCGCGACGTCCAGGTCCCCACGGGCGATCATCAACGGCGGGTGCAACGGCCACGAGACCTCGTCCGCCACGTCCAGCAGAGGCGCCGCCACCTCGCGTCCCCACGCCGGCACCACACCGAGCCGGCTGTCCGAGATCTTGCGGGCGGCGTCCGCGGCCACCGAGATCCGAACCTCGTCGGCGACGCGGCCGTTGTCGAGGCGTCCCTCGTACGCCCCCTGCCCTGACGCCGCGGAGAAGATGCGCGCAAGCGCGGGCACCGCCGCAACCCCCACCGTGATCTCGCCGTGTTCCTCGAGGGCAACGAGCACGAGCCAGCGATCATCCCCGGCCACGAACAGTGCCGTCCCGTCGATCGGGTCGATGATCCAGCGACGGCCGCCGGTGCCGGACGTCTCGCCCTCCTCCTCGCCGAGGATCGCGTCGCCGGGACGCGCCGCGGTCAGCACCGAGCGGATCGTCGCCTCGACCGCGCGGTCGGCGCGGGTGACGATGGAGCCGTCCTCCTTCACCTCGCGCGGCAGGTCGGCAACAGCCGCGTAGTGGCGCATCGCTTCGGCGGCACCGGCGATCGCCGCTGCCCGGGCCAGGTTGAGATCGTCGTTCACGATTCCATCCTGCCCGCCCGGGGTGAACGGTGTGCGAAGTACCTTAGGGTCGGATCATGCATCGAAGCCGCCTTTTCGGATTGTTCATCGACACCCCGTCCGCGGAGGCCGCGACCGCCGCGACGTTCTGGTCGGCGGCCCTGGGCACGCCCGCGCGGCCGGTGCCGGGCGAGGAGGAGTTCATCCAGCTCCAGGGTGCGGTCGCCGGTTTCGCCGTGGACGTGCAGGCCGTCGGTGACGCGCCGCGCTACCACGTGGACATCGAGACCGACGACGTCGCGGCCGAGCGGGAGCGGCTGATCGGCCTGGGCGCGGCCGTCGTGGTCGACCACGGCGGCCACACGACGCTGCGGGCTCCGGGCGGCCACCTGTTCTGCGTCGTGCCGGTGCAGAGCGAGCAGACCCTGTTCGACAGCACCGCCCGCACCTGGAGCTAGCCGGCCTCCAGGTGGAACAGGTCGGCGGCGCGGGTGGCTCGCAGCAGCCAGCGCAGATGTGGCTGCGGATCATGGAGGTGGCAGGTCGCCTGCCGGGCCTCGGCCACCCGCCGGGCCGCCACCAGCATGCGCAGCCCGGCCGCGTCGCAGAAGTCGACCTCGGCGAGGTCGATGTGCACTTGGCGGACCGGGGCGCCGAACCCGACGAGGTCGTAGACCTGGGCCAGATCGTAGAGCTGGGTCTGCAGCGCGCTCACCGACATCGCGTCGAGGCTGCCGCGCAGGGTGATCAGTAGACGGTCGCCGTCCCGGGAACCCACGATCCGGGTACCAGTCATCTAGGGAACCTCCGGCCGCGCTCGGACGATCGCCCACACGAGCTTGCCGCTGCGGGCCGGCAGGGCGCCCCAGGCGGAGGCGGCCGCGCCGACGATGCGCAGGCCGAGCCCGCGGTC
This sequence comes from Actinoplanes sp. NPDC051861, assembly GCF_040681145.1. Taxonomy (NCBI): domain Bacteria; kingdom Bacillati; phylum Actinomycetota; class Actinomycetes; order Micromonosporales; family Micromonosporaceae; genus Actinoplanes; species Actinoplanes sp. NPDC051861. The sequence goes on along the minus strand of NZ_JBFAYE010000003.1, from coordinate 632,784 downwards.
GACGAGGGACGGGCCGAGCGGGCCGGACACCGGATCGCGCAGCCGGGGCAGCATCAGGTCGCCGTCGTAGACGGCCAGGTGCAGCGCGGCCGCCGGACCGGACCCGCGCGCCGAGATGATCACCTCGATGTCGGTGCCGGCGTGCTCGGCGGCGTTGACGACGAGTTCGGAGACGACCAGGCGGGCCCGCTGGCCCAGGTGCTGCAGGCCCCAGTCGCGGCAGGCGTCGTTGACCAGGCCGCGGGCGGACATCGCGGCGGCGGTGTCCGGTGGCAGCGCCAGGTGCATCCGGTCGGGCAGGACGTGCCGCCCGGCGACGGCGGCGCGGGCCTGCGAGACGGTGGCGTAGAGGACGAGCCAGTCCCGGGCGCCGAGCCGGGTCATCCGGCGTGCCAGGGGCGCGTTGGCCCGGGTGCAGATCGCGATGGTGACCGGCGGTTCCATGGCGGCCGCCTGGGAGCACGCGGTCAGCCACAGCGGCGCGCTGACCGCGTGCGGGTCGCTGAGCTCGTGCAGGTCGACGACGATGCCGCTGGGGTGTTCGGCCAGGCACTTGTCGAGGACCGTGCGGGCCTGCGTGGACAGCGAACGGTCCCAGCCGCCCCACACCGAGAACTCGATCACCGCGGTGTCGGCGTCGATGACCGCCAGCACCGAGTCCGTCAGGGCGTCACCGGACCAGCCGATCAGATGCGGTGAGCCCGCGGTCATCGCGCCCTTCTCCCGGAATCTCCGTCAGCGACGTCTGTGCTGCCGCCCGCAATTCTTGATTTGTCCGGAAGATCTCGTCAACGCAGATTCACCATCCGCGACGATCGCCTCCGGGGAGCCGGCGATCCCCTCCGGGGAGTCAGAGACCTCCCTGCAGCGCGAGGACGCCACGGTTGACCGCGGTGACCGCCTTACGAGCTGTCTCCTTGACGCTGGGTGACGCGGCGCCGGCCTCCCGGATCTGCCCGAGGAGGTCGAGGACCTGCCGCGCCCAGCGCACGAAGTCACCGGCCGGCATGTCCGCGTCGTACTGATGGCCGCTGGCGAGGACGCGGGCGAGCGGCTCACCGCGGGCCCACCGGAACATCGGCCACACGAAGCCGGGGTCGGGCTCGCGGGTCAGCGACAGGCCGTGCTCGCTCTCGTCCGCGGCGATCTCCCCCCACAGCTTGGCGCAGGCGTCCACGGCCGCGGTGATCGGGCCCTTCGGCACGGAGGCGCGGTCCTCGCCCTCGCGCCGCGACTCGTAGAGCACCATGGAGACCGCCGCGGCCAGCTCGTCGGGGGCCAGGCCGTCCCAGACGCCCTGGCGCAGGCACTCGGCCACCAGCAGGTCGGCCTCGGACCAGATCCGGCCGAGCGTGCGGCCGGCGTCGGTGACCTCGCCGTCGGCGGACAGGTAACCACGGGTGGTCAGCACCGCGCACACCTCGTCGAACGTGCGCGCGAGGGAGCCGGTCCGCCCGGCGACCTTGTCCCGCAGCGCGTCGGTGTCGCGCAGCAGCCGGTGCCGGCGTTCGGCCCAGCGCGCGTGGTCCTCCCGCTCCGGGCAGGCGTGGCACGGGTGCTGCCGCAGCTGCACCTTGAGCAGCGCGATCTCGGCATCCTCACCCGGAGTGCCGCGGTTGCGGCTGCGTCGCCGGTCCGGGTGGCGATCCAAACCGGTCGCGCTCACCTGCGCGGCAAGGTCGCGGCGCGCGCCCGGCGAGCGATGGTTGAAATTCTTGGGTACGCGAACCCGCGCCAGAACCTCCACCTCGCCGCCGAAGTCCCCCGGGCTGACCCGCCCCGCCCACCGGTCCTGGGTCAGCACGAGCGGCCGAGGCTCCCCGAACCCGCTCGCCGCCGGCTCCAGCACCACGGCCAGTCCCGCACGCCGTCCCTGCGGCACCCGGATCACGTCACCGATCCGCAGCTTCTCCAGGGAACCCACCGCCGCCGACCGGCGCTGCGCGACACCCTGCCGGGCGAGGGACTTCTCCCGGTCGGCGATGGCGACACGGATCCCGAAGTACTCGTCGAAGTCGCCGTGGTGGCAGGCGGCGTCCTCCCCGTACGTCTGCATGGTCTCGACGTTGCGCTGGACCTGCCGCGCCAGGCCGACCACCGAGCGGTCCGCCTGGAACTGGGCGAATGAGCTCTCCAGGAGCTCCCGGGACTTCTCCGCGCCGACCGTGCCGACCAGGTTGACCGCCATGTTGTAGGACGGCCGGAACGAGGAGCGCAACGGATAGGTCCGGGTGGAGGCGAGCCCGGCAACGTGGCGCGGGTCGACGTCCGGGCTCCACAGCACCACGGCGTGGCCCTCGACGTCGATGCCGCGCCGCCCGGCCCGGCCGGTCAGCTGCGTGTACTCCCCCGGGGTCAGGTCGACGTGGGCCTCGCCGTTGTACTTGACCAGGCGCTCCAGCACCACGCAGCGGGCCGGCATGTTGATGCCCAGCGCCAGGGTCTCGGTGGCGAACACCGCCTTGACCAGGCCCTTGACGAAGCACTCCTCGACCGCCTCCTTGAAGGCGGGCAGCATCCCGGCGTGGTGGGCGGCGACACCGCGTTCCAGGCCGTCGAGCCACTCCCAGTAGCCCAGCACGGACAGGTCCTCGGCCGGGATGCTGGCGACCTTGGCCGAGACGATGCGGCGGATCTCCGCGCGCTCCTCCGGGTCGGTGAGCCGCAGCCCGGCGGCCAGGCACTGCTGGACGGCCGCGTCGCAGGCGGCCCGGCTGAAGATGAACACGATGGCCGGCAGCAGCCCGGCGCGCTCGAGGCGGTCGATCACCTCGGCGCGCGGCGGCGGTGTCCAGCGGCGGCCCCGGCCACCACCCCGCCCGTTCCACCCGGAGGCCCGGTCGGTGAACTCGAGGCGGCGCTCCATCTCCCGCGTGTAGCGCAGCAACTCGGGGTGCACGTCGTGCTTCTTGGCCGCGTCGGCGTCGTGGAACAGGTCGAACATGCGGCGCCCGACCAGCATGTGCTGCCAGAGCGGCACCGGCCGGTGCTCGCTGACCACGACCTCGGTCTGCCCGCGGACGGTGACCAGCCAGTCGGCGAACTCCTCGTAGTTGCTGACCGTGGCGCTCAGCGACACCAGCGTGACCGACGCCGGGAGGTGGATGATCACTTCCTCCCAGACCGCGCCGCGGAACCGGTCGGCCAGGTAGTGGACCTCGTCCATCACCACGTACGCCAAACCGCGCAGCTGGTCGGACCCGGAGTAGAGCATGTTGCGCAGCACCTCGGTGGTCATCACCACCACGGGCGCGTCGCCGTTGATCGCGTTGTCGCCGGTGAGCAGCCCGACCTTGTCGGCGCCGTAGCGCTGCACGAGGTCGTGATATTTCTGGTTGGACAGCGCCTTGATCGGCGTGGTGTAGAAGCACTTGCGCTCGCCGGACCGCAGCGCGAGGTGCACCGCGAACTCGCCGACGACCGTCTTGCCGGCGCCGGTCGGTGCGCAGACCAGCACGCCGCTGCCCCGCTCCAGGACCTCGCACGCCGACCGCTGGAAGTCGTCGAGGTCGAAGCCGACGTCGAGCATGAAGTCCTCGAGCGCCGGGAACTCGGCGACCCGCGCCGCCCGCCTCTTGGAAGCCGCGTACCGTTCGGCGGGACTCGTCATGACCACCAGGCTAGTTCGTGGATATGACAGTTTGCGACACGGTGGTGGCTGCCGGGCCGGTCCGGGCCGATCGGTATCGTGCAACGCGTGCCGGATGCCTACGAACACCCTCCCCATCCCGTGCGGCCGGTCGAGGCGGTGCTGTTCGACTTCCACGGCACGCTGGCCCAGGTGGAGGATCCCCTGACCTGGGTCGTCGCGGCAGCCGCCGCCTGTGGTGCGGTGCTCGACCGTGGCCGGGCCACCATCCTGGCCGACCGCCTGCTCACCGCCGGGCGCGCCGGTGGGCCGCTGCCGCACCGGGTGCCGCCGCACCTGGCCGAGCACTGGGCCGACCGGGATCTGTACGCGCACAGTCACCGCGCCGCCTACACGGGCCTGGCGTCGACCGTGCACACCGACGTGGAGGGTCTTGCCGACGCCCTCTACGAGCGGCTGCTCGTGCCGGACGGCTGGTTGCCCTATCCGGACACCGAACCGACCCTGCGCCGCCTGCACGACGCCGGCATCAAGGTGGCGGTGGTCAGCAACATCGGCTTCGACATCCGGCCGCTGTTCGCGAGCTGGGGCCTGGACTCACTGATCGACGCGTACGCGCTGAGCTTCGAGATCGGCCGCGTCAAGCCGGACCCGGCGATCTTCCTGCGCGCGTGCGGCATGCTCGGCGCGGACCCCGAGCGCACCCTGATGGTCGGCGACTCCCCCGCCGACGCCGGAGCGGTGAAGGCCGGATGCGCCGCGCTGGTCCTGCCGGCCGCCGAGCCGGGCCGGGTCAACGGCCTGAGCGCCACTCTCGCCCTGGCCGGGTGCTCAGCAGCCTAAAGAAACGCCCGGAACCGCACGCTGCGCCCCGCCACGGACGTCTTCACCTGCGAGAACCCGGCCGCCCGCAACCGCTCCGGCAGAGTCCCCGGATCAACGGTCACCATCGTGTCCGCAAGATGCAGCAGCCGGAACGTCGTACTCACCAGGCTGTCGCTCCCGGCGAACACCCCACCGGGCCGCAGCACCCGCCGCACCTCCGCGAACAGCCGATCCTGCGCCTGAGGCGACGGCACGTGGTGCAGCATCGTGAAGCAGACCGCCCCGCTGAACGTCGCGTCCGGGAACGGCAGCCGCGTGCCGTCACCGCGCACCACGCTCACGCCGCCGCGCCGCAGCCGCCCGGCCAGCGCCCCGTCGATCTCCACGGCGGTCAGCCGGTGGTCGCCGCCGGCGAGAACTCGCGTGGTCGCCCCGAACCCCGGGCCGATCTCGAGCACCCGGTCGCCCAGGTCGGTGCCGCGCAGCACCCACGGCACCAGCCGCTCCCGGGCGGTCCGCTCCCACCAGGCCGAGCGGCAGAGAAGGTTATGGATGCGATTCACACCGCACAGCTTGCCGCCCTCAGGCGTAGCAGTCGAGCACCGTCCCGCGGCGGCTCCGCTTGGCCGCCTCCTCGGACGGCTTGGCGGCGGTCTCCGGGCTGGTGGCCGCCTCCGCCATCGCCTTGAACGCCTCACGCGCGCTGCCGAAGACCGACGACGCCATGGAAGCCATCGAGTTGACGTTGCTACCGATCGTGTTGGTCATGCCAGACACGTTCGGCCCGTCCGGGAGAATCTGACCCGTAACTCAGCGCAGCAACCGGACCGCACCCGGCACGCACGTGACGTCGAGCGGCAGCGGGCCCAGTCGCTCGCCGTCGGCGTACCCGATGATGCCCTCCGCCTCGATCCGCACCCGGCGCGCCCGCAGCACGGTGACCCTCGGATCGGTGACGTGCGTGCCCTGCCGCAGGCGGGGCTTGAGGCGCGTGAGGTGCACGCGGCCCAGCGGCGCCGCGAAGATCACGTCGAGCAGCCCGTCCGCCGGATCCGCGCCGGGCAGGATCCGCATCCCGCCGCCATAGCTCGCGCAGTTACCCACCGCGACGATCTCCGCCGGGAAGGAATGCGCGGTGTCATCGATGTGCACGGTGTAACTGCGCGCCCGCAGCCGCGCCAGCTCGAGCAGGATGGCCAGGTCGTAGCGTCGCGGACCCTTCGGGCGCCGCATCCGGTTGGCGCGTTCGTTCACCAGGGCGTCGAAGCCGGCCGCCAGCACCGCGCAGAACCATCGCTGCTCACCCTGGGCGTCTTCGGTCCGGGCCAGATCAAACCGGTGGTCCCGCTGATCACGCAACGCCGCGCTGATCGCCTCCGCGGCCTTCAAAGGATCATGGGGTACGCCGACCGCGCTCGCGAAGTCGTTACCCGTCCCGGCCGGCACCACCCCGAAGCCGACAGCTCCGCCCGCCACAGCTTGCAACGCACGGTGAACAGTGCCGTCACCACCGACAGCGACGACCGCCGCCGCGCCCTCCGCCACCGCCCGGTGGCACGCCGCCTCCGCCTCGGCCCCGCTCCCCGCTTCCAGCAGCCGCACCGGCCGCCCGCCGGCCCCGAGCGCCTGCATCACGCCCGGCAGCAGCCCCCGGTGCCGCCCCCGCCCCGCCGAGGGGTTGGCCAGCACCCCGACAAATCCCGTCGTCACAGCCGAGCACGCTACGCCCCCACCCCCGCGTGTGAAGTTCGCCCCCGCTCCACACCCCAACTCAACACGCAACATCGCGCGCGCCCCCGCGTGTGAAGTTCGCCCCCGCTCCGCACCCCAACTCAACACGCAACGTCGCGCGCGCCCCCGCGTGTGAAGTTCGCCCCCGCTCCGCACCCCAACTCAACACGCAACGTCGCGCGCGCCCCCGCGTGTGAAGTTCGGCCCCACTCCGCACCCCAACTCAACACGCAACGTCGCGCGCGCCCCCGCGTGTGAAGTTCGGCCCCACTCCACACCCCAACTCAACACACAACGTCGCGCGCGCCCCCGCGTGTGAAGTTCGGCCCCGCTCCGCACCCCAACTCCACACGCAACGTCGCGCGCGCCCCCGCGGATGCGAAACCGCCGCGCTCCCGTGGCGGGAGCGCGGCGGTCAGGACGTCCGCACGGGCGGCTCAGGTCATGTCGTCGAAGCGGCGCTCCAGCGAGGCCGGCCGATCAACCGGAGCCGGCGCGTCGATGGCCGTAGGCGCCTCGATCGGGTCGGACGCGCCCACCGGCACCCGCTCCTCCTCCAGCGGCGACAGCTGATCGTCGTCCAGGCCCGCGTAGATCTCCTTACCCCGGCCCCGGCGGCGGTCGTTGATGAACGCCACGCCGACGGCGATGAAGTACAGCGCGGACAGCGACGCCGCCAGCAGCGTCATGCCGAACGGCCCCGGGTCCGGTGTCGCGACCGCGGCGAACGCGAACGACAGGAACACCACGACCCGCCACCAGCTGAGCAGCCGGCGGGCGCTCGCCACGCCGGTGAAGTTCAGCATGAGCAGGATCAGCGGGAACTCGAACGCGACCCCGAACAGCAGGATCATGCTGGTCACGAAGTCGACGTACGCCGAGGCCTCGAGTGTCGTCCCGGCACCGGTGACACCGGCGTCGAGCAGGAACTCCAGACCCTTGTCGACCACCGCGTACGCCAGCACCGCGCCGCCGGCGAACAGCGGGGCGGCGAGGGCGACGAACACGTACGCCCATTTGCGCTCGTGCCGGTGCAGGCCCGGTGCGATGAACGCCCACAGCTGGTAGAGCCAGACCGGTGCGCTCACCACGATCCCGACCCACAGCGCGATCTTCAACTTGATGATGAAGCCGGTGGCCGGGGAGAGCTGGACGAACTCCTTGCAGGCGCCGTTGGCGTCAATGGCGCCCGGCAGGCTGCAGTACGGCTCCTTGAGCAGGTCGAACGTCGCCTGCGACAGGACGAACCCGACGACCAGGCCGACGACCAGGCCGAGCGAGGCGACGAAGAGCCGGTTGCGCAGCTCCCGGACGTGCTCGATGAGCGTCATCGAGCCGTCGGAGGCCTGCTGGAACTTGGTCGGTCCCTTCTTGAGGCGCAGGCTCAGTGCCATCGGTGGATGATCAGCGCTCGTTGGTGCGCTGGACCGGGTCCACGTACGGCTGGGCGGCCGGCGGCTGCTGCTGATAGCCGGGCGGCGGCGCCTGCTGCTGCTGGTAGGGCTGCTGGACCTCGCCCTGCAACGGCGTGCGGCTGTGCTGCGGCTCGGCCTTCTCCGCGACGTTGTTGTCGTCGTCGACGAGACCCTTGGTCTCGGCCTTGATGATCCGCAGCGAGCGCCCCAGCGAGCGAGCCGCGTCCGGCAGCCGCTTCGCGCCGAACAGCAGCACGAGCACGACGACGAGAACGATGATGTGCCATGGCTTGAGGACGCTCATGGGGTGGACTCCAGACGGGTCGGATCAGGTTGCGGGGTCCATCGTACGTGTGGTTTCCCACGAAGTCGGCCAGCGGACGCCCAGGGATTCTTATGATCTTGCAAAGTCCGGGCGAACACGCGCGAGACGGGACTCAACGACCCAGCCCGGCCTGGATCCGCGCCACCTTACCCTGAGTGATCTCGGCGCGCTCCTGGAGGCTCTGCACGGTCTGCTGAAGTCGCTCCGCGCCCGCCTGCACCCGCAGCGCCTGTTCCTGGCGCTGCTGCAGCCGCATCGCCGCGCGCCGCAGCTCGGACAGCCGTCCCAGCAGCCGGACGGCCGCCGAGACCAGGACGATCAGCGCGATCGCCGCGACGGCGATCCAGACCCATGTGACCACCCGGCCACCCTACCCGCCGGACGGCACGCCGTACTGATCCAGCGCCGTGGCGGCCTGCGCCCGGATCCGCTCGACCAGCTCGGGCGGACCCAGCACGGTGACCTCCGGGCCCACACCGGCGAGGAACCGCTGCGCCCAGCCGAGGTCGGTGACCCGCATGGTCACCAGCCACTCGGGCGCGTCGCGGCGCACCTCCTCGACCGGGTAGTACTCGGTGATCCACCGGCCGCCCCGGGCCACCCGCAGCGTCACCAGCGGCAGCTCCGGGCCCGGCCGGAACACGCCGTCGCTGACGTCGTGCGGTACCGCGCCGACCGGCGGCCGGGACGGCTCCGGCAGCTCGGTGAACGCGTCGATCCGGTCCACCCGGAACAGCCGGGTCCCCTCCGCCCGGCGGCACCAGGCCTCCAGGTATCCCAGGCCGCCGACGGTGAGCATCCGCATCGGGTCCACGACCCGCTCGGTGGTCTCGTCGCGCGCGGCCGTGTAGTACGTCATCCGCAGCGCGTGCCCCGAGTCCACCGCCGCCCGGACCGCGGCCAGCTTCTCCTGGTTCGCCGGCAGCCGCACCTCGACCGGCGCGTCGGCCAGGTCGCCGGCGGCACTCTCGATCTTCGCGAGGGCGCGCTCGATCGCGTCACGGGTGCCGATGCCCGGCGTCTCGGCGAGCATCCGCAGCGCCACCACCAGGGCGAGCGCCTCGTCCGGGTTCAGGCGCAGCGGCTTGTCGATCCCGGCGTCGTGGCTGATCGTCACCCGGTCGCCGTCGAACGCCATGTCGATCAGGTCGCCCGGACCGTACCCCGGCAGCCCGCACACCCAGAGCAGCTCCAGGTCCTCCCGCAGCTGCTTGCCAGTGATGCCCAGGTCCGCCGCCGCCTCGGCGACCTCGATGCCCGGTCGCGCCAGCAGGTAGGGCACCAGGTTGAGTAGCCGCCCGAGCCGGTCGGCGGAGGTCCGGGCGGTCACGGCGTCACCGCCGGCAGCACCCGCTCGTAGCGCACCGCGAGCTCCTTGAGCTGCTGGATCACCGCGTCGCGCAGCTCCGGCGGCCCCTCGGCGCGGACGTCCGGCCCGTACCCCGCGATGCGCGAGGCGAGCCACTCGGCGTCCCCGTACGGAATGGTGAGCCGGTCCCCCTCGGGCAGGCTGACCGACTCGGTGGCCATCCGCCGCAGGCCCGCCGCGCGCCCCGCCCGCACCGTGACGACGGCCCGGCCGTTGCGCGCGATCGGCCCGGTGGAGCGGGCCACGTGGCTGATCAGGTCGGCGTCGCCCGGCGGGGTGAACGCGTCGCCGCGCCCGATCATCCGCACGTCGCCCTGGATCCGGGAGAGCCGGAAGCAGCGGGTGGCGTCCCGGTCCCGGTCGTGGCCGACCACGTACCACCGGCCGCGCCAGCAGACCACGCCCCACGGCTCCAGGCGGCGGGTGCTGGGCTCGTCACCCTCGGGGCGGCGGTATTTGAACGTGACCGCGCGGCGCTCGCGGGCCGCCGCGGTGAGCGGGCCGAACGCCGGGTCGACCGTCACCACCGGCTCGACGCCGAGTGTGGCCTGCGGATCGACCTCGACACCGGCGGCGCGCAGCTTGGCGAGCCCGGAGGACGCCGCCGCGGCCAGCCCGGCGTGCTGCCACAGCCGGGCGGCGATGCCGACGGCCGCGGCCTCGTCCGGTTCGAGGATGATGTCGGGCAGCGCGTACTCCCGCTGGGCGATGCGGTAACCCGGCTCCTGGTCGAAGATGCTGGCGGTGCCGGTCTCCAGGGGAACGCCCAGCTCACGCAGCTCGGCCTTGTCACGCTCGAACTTGCGCTGGAACGCCTCGTGGTCGCGTGGGTCGGAGGGGTCGTGCTCGTATCCGGGCACGGTCGCGGCGATCTGGGCGGCAGTCAGGAACCGCCGCGTGGACAGGAGGCAGATCACCAGGTTAACCAGGCGCTCCGTACGAGTGCGCGACACGGCCGCAACGCTAGCAGCCCACTGGGGTACACGGTTATCCATGCCGCCCCTGGGGGGTAGGGTCCCGGCATGGTGCGATGGCGGTCCGGGACAGTCCTGTCGGTGCGCAGGATCTGGCACGGCGCGATCGAACTCGACGTCGACATCGCCGACGGCCCGCTGCGGGCGCTCGCCTACCCCGCGCTGGTCGGCACCCCGGAGCCCGGCGACCGCGTCCTGCTCAACGTCGGCGCGCTGGTCATGGGCCTGGGCACCGGCGGCTACGCCCTGGTCGTGGCGCTGCCCGACCGGCTGCCGGCCGACCCGGACAGTGACGGCGCCACCCGCGACCACGGCCACCTGGTCAAGGCCCGCTACACCCCGCTGCAGCCGATCCTGCTCGGCGTCGACGAGGAGTCCTCCCCGCACCGCGAGGTGATGGCCGCGGCCACCGGCATCGGCGGCATGCCGGTCGTCACCGCCGATCTGCACTCCGCGCTCCCGGCGATCCTGGCCGGCGTCCACGCCGACCGCCCGGACGCCCGGGTGGCGTACCTGATGACCGACGGCGGCGCGCTGCCCGCCTGGTTCTCCCGCACCCTCGACGGCCTGCGCGGTCACCTGGCCGGCACGGTCACCACCGGTCAGGCGTTCGGCGGCGACCTCGAGGCGAGCACCGTGCACACCGGCCTGCTGGCCGCCAGGCACGTGCTGAACGCGGACGTCACGATCGTCGCCCAGGGCCCGGGCAACCTCGGCACCGGCACGACGTGGGGGTTCTCCGGGGTGGCGCTCGGCGAGGCGGTCAACGCGGTCGCCGCGCTCGGCGGGCGGGCGGTCGGCTCACTGCGGATCTCCGACGGCGACGGCCGGGACCGGCACCGCGGCGTGTCGCATCACAGCCTCACCGCGTACGGAAAAGTCGCCCTGACCAGCGCGGACCTGCCGGTGCCCGACGGCCTGGAGCCGCAGCTGGCCGCGGCGGTGCAGCAGGCTCTCGCGCCGCTCGCCGCTCGCCACCGCCTGGTCCGCGTCGCCACGGACGGCCTGGACGCCGCGCTGCGCGCCTGCCCCGTCCCGCTCTCCACGATGGGCCGCAAGCTGGACCAGGACCACGGATACTTCCTGGCGGCCGCGGCAGCGGGCCGCCACGCGGCGGATCTCCTCAGCCGCGCTTGCGGATGAGGGTGACCCCGTCGCGCACCGGCAGCATCACCGACTCCACCCGGTCGTCGGTGACGATCCGGTCGTTGAGCCCCGCCACCACCCGGTCCGCCGCGTCCCGCGGAGCCAGCACCCGGCCGCCACGCAGCACGTTGTCGAACACCATCAGCCCGCCGGGCCGCAGCCGCGGCACCAGCTCGTCGTAGTAGTCCGGATAGCCCGTCTTGTCGGCGTCCACGAACGCGAAGTCGATCGCCGGGCTGCCGTCCAGGGCGCGCACCGTCTCGATGGCCGGCGCCAGCCGCAGCTCGATCCGGTCGCCGAGGCCTGCGCGGGCCCAGTAGGAGCGGGCGATCCCGGTCCACTCGCCGGAGACGTCGCAGCAGAGCAGCCGGCCGCCGTCACGCAGCCCGCGCGCGATACAGATCGACGAGTAACCGGTGAAGGTGCCGACCTCCACGGCGGAACTCACGCCGGTCAGCCGCACCAGCATCGTGAGCAGCTCACCCTCGTCGTGCGAGATCTGCATCTCGGCGTCGCCCGGATACTTCGCCCGGGTCTCCTCCGCCAGGTCGCGAAGGACCTCGTCAGCAGGCGTGCAATGCGCCAGCAAATATCCGTCTAAATCCGACATGCAGTCCTTTCTCAGGACGTGATGATCAGGTAGAGCCATCCGATCAGCAGCAACGCGAGCACCGTCGCGAGGAGCCACGTCGGCACCAGATGTTTGCCGTGCCTGGCCTGCTGCACCTGCCGATAGACCTTCTCGCGGCGGCGCTCGACGCGGCGCCAGCGCACCTCGGAGTCGGTGCGCTCAGTGGGTTCCGGTTCGGGCCGGCCGGGGGATGTCATAACCCGGCCAGCCTAACCCCGGTCACATGCTGGCGATCAGCCGCTCCACCCGCTCGTCGTACGCCCGGAACGGGTCCTTGCACAGCACCGTCCGCTGCGCCTGGTCGTTGAGCTTGAGATGCACCCAGTCCACGGTGAAGTCGCGCCGCTTCTCCTGCGCGTGCTTGATGAACTCGCCGCGCAGCCGCGCCCGCGTGGTCTGCGGCGGCGTCTCCTTGGCCTCGAAGATCTGCAGGTCGTTGGAGATCCGGTCGACCTGCTTGCGCTTCTCCATCAGCGCGTACAGCCCGCGTCCCCGGCGTACGTCGTGATAGGCCAGGTCCAGCTGCGCGATCCGCGGGTGCGACATCGGGATCTCGTGCTTGGCCTGGTAGCGCTCGATCAGCTTGTACTTCGACACCCAGTCGATCTCGCGGGACACCGGGTCGAGGTCGCCGCTCTCGATCGCGTTGAGCACCCGTCCCCACAGCTCCACGACCCGCTTCGCCACCGGGTCGCCACCGCGCCGCTCGACGAACTCGGTCGCCTTTGCGAGATATTCCTGCTGGATCTCCAGCGCGGAGACCTCCTTGTTGTTCGCCAGGCGGATCTTGCGGCGGCCGGTGACGTCGTGGCTGACCTCGCGGATGGCCCGGATCGGGTTCTCCAGGGTCAGGTCGCGCATCACCACACCCGCCTCGATCATCCGCAGGACGATGTCGGCGCTGCCCACCTTGAGCAGGGTGGTGACCTCGTTCATGTTCGAGTCGCCCACGATCACGTGGAGCCGCCGGTACCGCTCGGCGTCCGCGTGCGGCTCGTCGCGGGTGTTGATGATGGGCCGGGACCGGGTGGTCGCGCTGGAGACGCCCTCCCAGATGTGCTCGGCCCGCTGCGACAGGCAGAACACCGCACCGCGCGGCGTCTGCAGGACCTTCCCGGCGCCGCAGATGAGCTGGCGGGTGACCAGGAACGGGATCAGCACGTCGGCCAGGCGGCCGAACTCCCCGTGCCGGCTGACCAGGTAGTTCTCGTGACAACCATACGAGTTGCCGGCCGAGTCGGTGTTGTTCTTGAACAGGTAGATCTCCCCCGCGATGCCCTCGTCGTGCAGACGCTTCTCCGCGTCGACGAGCAGGCCCTCCAGGATCCGCTCACCGGCCCGGTCGTGCGCGACCAGATCGGTGACGGAATCACATTCGGGGGTTGCGTACTCCGGGTGGGAACCGACGTCGAGGTAAAGACGGGCGCCGTTGCGGAGGAACACGTTGCTGCTGCGCCCCCACGACACCACGCGGCGGAACAGGTAGCGGGCCACCTCGTCCGGCGACAGCCGCCGCTGCCCCCGATAGGTGCACGTGACTCCGTACTCGGTCTCGAGGCCGAAAATTCGCCGTTCCATGACGAAACACTAGCGGTAAGGACCGGTTCAGCGGCAGTCACCACTCGCGCTTTCCGGATTACTCGCGGTGGGCGGCCCCACCTCCCGGCCTTCGCGCCACGCACTCTGCCGGGGACACTCACGGCCGCGTCGGCGCAGGCTTCCACCGCAGAGGTACGCGCAATCGCGCTCTGCCTCCGCCAGACCCGCGACCGGATTGCCCACCCCAGGCCACAACGCGACCCGCCGGGCACGCCGCAGCCCGCGGCCGCCCTGCCCACTCCCGGGCCGCGGCGCGACCGCCGGCGCGTCGCGTGGCCCGGCTGTCTGCAGCGGGGCGCGGCCGAGGCCGCGCCCCGATCAGATCACTACTTCTTCTCGTCGCTCCCGGAGCCCTCGGTGTCCTCCGAGGCCGCCGAGATCGTCGGCTTGGCCTCGGCCGGGGACGGCGGCGCGGCGTCCACGTCGCCGAGCTCCGACTCCGGCACCGACTCGTGCCCGAGCAGGCTGGTCAGCGCCGCACCCGCGATGCGCCGGAACGCCCGCCCAGGCCGGCGCCGGTCCAGGACCGCCACCTCCAGCTGCTTGGCGTCCAGGGTGCGGGTCTGCCCGTTCTCCCCGCCGACGCTGCCCAGCGCCTCACGGGCCAGGGCCAGCGCCGTCGTCAGGTCGGCCGCCTCGTCGTGCCGCTCGCGCAGCACGTTGGCGATCGCCTCGGACTGGCCGCCCATCGCCATGAAGCCCGGCTCGTCCATGACCGAACCGTCATAGGTGATCCGGTAGAGCTCGTCGGCCTCCGCCGAGGCGCCGACCTGCGCGACGCAGATCTCCACCTCGTACGGCTTCTGGGTCTCGGAGAAGATCGCACCGAGGGTCTGCGTGTAGGTGTTGGCGAGGGCCCGCGCGGTGACGTCGCGCCGGTCGTAGCTGAGACCGACCATGTCGGCCATCCGCACACCGCCGCGCCGCAGCGCCTCGAACTCGTTGTAGCGTCCCACCGCCGCGAACGCGATCTTGTCGTAGATCTCGCTGATCTTGCGAAGGGTGGTGATGTTCTCGGCGACCAGCAGGATGCCGCCCTCGTAGGTGAGCACCACGGCCGACCGGCCGCGGGCGATGCCCTTGCGGGCGTACTCCGAGCGGTCCCGCTGGACCTGCTCGGGCGATGCGTAGAACTGCATGGCCACGGGTGGCTACTCCCTATCTCGTGAGAAGAATCGCGCGGATCAACCGCCCGGGTTCTCCATGCGTCCCTGGACGACCTGCTCGGCCACCGTGGTGATCTCATCGTCGCTGAGCCGCTGCGTGCCCGCCGCCGTCGCCGTCATCACGACCGGGTAAATCTTGCGGGTCACGTCCGGCCCACCGGTCGCCGTGTCGTCGTCGGCCGCGTCGTAGAGCGCCTCCACCGCGAGGCGGATCGCGTCCTCGGTGCTCACACCCGCCCGGTAGCGCTTCTTCAGCGCCGCCTTCGCGAACAGCGAGCCCGAGCCGATCGCCTCGTAGCCGGTCTCCTCGTACAGCCCGCCGGCCACGTCGAAGCTGAAGATCCGGCCGGCCTTCGCCGGGTCAGCGGGCGACAGGTCGTACCCCGCGAAGAGCGGGACCACCGCGAGACCCTGCATCGCGGCACCCAGATTGCCGCGCACCATGGCCGCGAGGCGGTTCGCCTTACCGTCGAGGGAGAGCATCGCCCCCTCGATCTTCTCGTAGTGCTCCAGCTCCACCTGGAACAGCCGGATCAGCTCGATGCCGATACCGGCGGTGCCGGCGATGCCGATCAGCGAATACGCGTCGGCGGGGTGCACCTTCTTGATGTCCCGGCTGGCGATCAGGTTGCCCATGGTCGCGCGCCGGTCACCGGCCATCACCACACCGTCGGCCGTCGCGATCGCGACGATCGTGGTGCCGTGCGGCGCGACATCAGCCGAGAGCCCCGGCGGAAGCGGCCGGCGGCCCGGCAACAACTCCGGCGCCGCCTGACTCAGGAACTGCGTGAAGGAAGACGTCCCCGTGCTGGTGAAGAAATCCGGTAGACGCCCGGATGGATCAAAGCCCGTCGCCACGTGGTTCCTTTCAGGTACGTGATCGCATCGGCGAGGAGTCCCGGGTCGTCCCTGAACTGCCCGAGTCCGCCGTTGCAGTTGAAGCACAATATCCCGCGCACCCACCCGGTGCGATGATCGTGATCTACGTGTTGCGGGTCGTCCGCGCCACAAATCGCACAGACACCCCCTTGCTCCGCAAGCAGCTCATCGAAGTCAACCTGCCCGATGCCGTAGCGACGGCGCAGGTGGTACTCCCGCGAACCGCCCCGCTTCTCGACACTGGCCTTCCCCCGGGCGTTGTGGCACGGCTTGCAGTAGCCGCCATAGCCGGCCCTGCCCGCTCTGCTCCGCGGAAACTCGCTCAGCGGCTTGACGGCGTCGCAGTCCGGGCAATGCCGGTGGCCGTCAGGAATCGCGATGGCTTCGCGGACCTGACGGCCATACTTTTCCTGCACCCGCTTCGCGTAGCTCTTCTTCGACCGCTCGTTGAAGCAGTTCTTGCAGTAGCTACCCCTGCCGTGCTTGCGTTTCGGACTTACGTGGAAATCCTCAAGAGGCTTGATCTCTCCGCAGTCGCGACACATCCGAACGCCGTCCACCCGTTCCGGCAAATCGGACAATTAGGGTCACTCCCCCCCTTTTTGGACGTATCCACGCACAAATTCTTCTGCGTTTTCCTCGAGAACCGAGTCGATTTCGTCGAGGAGGTCGTCGACGTCCTCGGTGATCTCCGCGTGCCGCTCGGCGACCTCGGGACTGGCCTCGACGGTGACGTCCTCGATCTCCTGGTCGCTGCGGCCCTTCCCGCTCTGCGACTGACCACCTGTGTCTCGGGTTGCCATGGATGTCCCCCTTCTCAGCCACCCGAAGTCCTGCAACATCGGGTTGGGAAAAACCTACCTCGCGCCTGTGACAAAACACCCCGCCGGTCGGTGGTGTTTTCTCACCGGCTCGTAATGACCTCCAGCAGGTCCTTCGCACTCTCACAGGTGTCGAAGAGGGCACCGACGTGCTTCTTCGTCCCGCGCTCGGGTTCCATCATCGGCACCCGGACGAGCGACTCCCGCCCGACGTCGAAGATCACCGAGTCCCAGCTGGCGGCGACCACCTCGGACGCGTACTGGGCCAGGCAGCGGCCCCGGAAGTACGCCCGGGTGTCCTCCGGCGGCTCGTACATCGCGCGCTCGGTCTGCTCGTCGTCGAGCAGCGTCTTCATCGACCCGCGGGCGACCAGCCTGTGGTAAAGCCCCTTCTCCGGACGGACGTCGGAGTACTGCAGATCGACCAGCTGGAGTTTCGGCGACGACCAGCCGAGGTTCTCCCGCTCCCGGTAGCCCTCCAGCAGGCGCAGCTTGGCGACCCAGTCGAGGGTGTCGGAGAGCAGCATCGGGTCACGCCCGAGCTTGTCGAGCGCGTCCTCCCAGCGGTCGAGCACGTCGGCGGTCTGCTCGTCGACGTCGGTGCCGTAGCGGTCGTCGACGAACTGGCGGGCCCGCTCGTAATACGCCCACTGCAGGTCGAGGGCGGTGAGCCGGCGTCCGTCGCGCAGCCGCATCAGGTGGGTGAGGGTGGGGTCGTGGCTGACCGCCTTGAGCTCGGAGACCGGGTCGGCGATGCCCAGCTCGCCGGTGAACACCTTCTCCTCGATCATGTTGAGGACCAGGGCGGTGGTGACCATCTTCAGGTAGCTGGCGATCTCCGACAGGTTGGCGTCGCCGATGATCACGTGGAGACGGCGGTACTTGTCGGCGTCGGCGTGCGGCTCGTCGCGGGTGTTGATGATCGGCCGCTTGAGGGTGGTCTCCAGCCCGACCTCGACCTCGAAGAAGTCGGCGCGCGACGAGATCTGGAAGCCCGCGCCGGTGCCGTCCTGGCCGATCCCGACCCGGCCGACGCCGGTGTAGATCTGCCGCGTGACGAAGAACGGCGTCAGGTGGGCGACGATGTCGGCGAACGCGGTCTGGCGGCGCATCAGGTAGTTCTCGTGCGACCCGTACGACGCACCCTTGTTGTCGGTGTTGTTCTTGTACAGCTGGATCCGGTGGGCGCCGGGGATGGTGGCGGCGCGCCGGGAGGCCTCGGCCATGACCCGCTCGCCGGCCTTGTCCCACTTGACGACGTCGAGCGGGTTGGTGCACTCGGGGGTGCTGTATTCCGGGTGGGCGTGGTCGACGTAGAGGCGGGCACCGTTGGTCAGTATCACGTTGGCCAGGCCGAGGTCCTCGTCGGCGAGCGCCTCGGCCGGGTCGTACGCCGCACCCGAGTAGGTGAAGCCGCGGGCGTCGCGCAGCGGCGACTCCTCCTCGTAGTCCCAGCGGGCGCGTCCGCCGCGGGTGAGCTCGGGGCGGGCGCCGTAGGCGTTGACCACCTGGGACGAGGTGACCATCGGGTTGGCTCCGGGCTGCCCGGGCACCGAAATCCCGTACTCGACCTCGGTACCCATAATCCGTCGAACGCTCATGCGACCACCCTGTCCGCCACGAAGCCAAGCCTGCTCATGCATCGAGCCTAGACGCTCTCACGTTGCTTTCCGAAGCTGCCCGTGCGCGGCGTGCCACCTTGCGTGGCGATCTCGGCCACTCCGAAGCGCTCCCCGATCCGCCGCCCGATGGCCTGTCCGGGCCGTTCCACCCAGCGGTGGGCCAGCCAGGCGACCGAAAGCGTTCCTGCCGCGAACGCCAGCACGGTGATCACCGGGTCGCCGGTGAGCCGGACGACGGCGCCGAGCACGAGCAGGTGCAGCAGGTAGAGCGAGTAGCTCACGGTGCCGAGCCAGGTCAGCACGCCGGGCACGCGCCGCCTCCGCAGCGCCCAGGCCAGCGCGAAGGTGCCGGCCACGGCGGCGGTCAGAAGGGTCCATCGCAGCAGGCCGGTGCCGCTCGCCTGCCACTGGTGCACCGCGAGGCCGGTCGCAACCAGCAGCAGGGTCACGGTCGCCGCGCGCCGCCCGATCTGCCCGTGCTGGGCGCGACAGATCACGGTTCCGGCGAACATCACCGCGAGGATCAGCAGGGCCTGGGCGGAGGATGCGCTGGTCACCCAGCTCGTGGCGTGACCATTGGCCAGGGCGAGGACGAGAACACCCAAACCGAAAAGAGCATTTTTACCGTACGCGACAAAGCACACCGAAATCAGCAAGCTCACCACGACCGCCGACCACAGACGGTCCGCTTCCGTGGCACCGAGCAGGTCGGGCGGCAGCCGGCTGCCCCCCAGCACCGCCACCAGGGTCAGCCCGGCCGCCCACCAGGCACTCGCCCGGTGCCACCCGACGGCGAACAGGGCCGCCACCAGCAGGTAGAAGAGCATCTCGAAGGAGAGCGTCCAGAACGGCCGTACGATCCCCCGTACCCCTAAAAGGTCTTGCATCATCGTCGCGTGACCGAGAACGGTCGTGGCGGTCTCAGCGGCCCACTGCGGCGGCAGACGATAGAGCCCGGCCGCCGCGAGCGCGACCGCGATGCCGATGGTGAACAGATAGGCCGGATAGATCCGGAAGATCCGGCCGATCCAGAACCGGCGCAGCGATCCGTGGCGTTCCAGGGACATCGGGATGACGTATCCGCTGACGAGGAAGAAGAGCAGCACGCCGTACTTGCCGAGGTCGAACTGGCGGTAGACGGCGAGGTGCCGTTCGCTGCCCAGCACGACCGGGCTGAGGTGGAAGAGGGCGACGACGGCCGCCGCGTAACCGCGGAGCGCGTCGAGCCAGGCCAGGCGGGGTGCGGTGGTCACACAGGAGGAAACGACAACGCGGGCGGAGGGAAACCCTCCGCCCGCGCCGCGAGTGCCCTACAGGTACTGACCGGTGTTGGTGGCGGTCTCGATGGACCGGCCGGCCTCGGCGCCCTTGCCGCCGGAGACGAGCGTGCGGATGTAGACGATCCGCTCGCCCTTCTTGCCGGAGATGCGGGCCCAGTCGTCGGGGTTGGTGGTGTTCGGCAGGTCCTCGTTCTCCCGGAACTCGTCGACGCAGCTGTCGAGCAGGTGCTGCAGCCGGAGGCCCTTCTTGCCGGAGGTGAGGAACTCCTTGATCGCCATCTTCTTGCCGCGGTCGACGATGTTCTGGATCATCGCGCCGGAGTTGAAGTCCTTGAAGTACAGAACCTCCTTGTCACCGTTGGCGTAGGTGACCTCCAGGAAGCGGTTCTCCTCCGTCTCCGTGTACATCCGCAGGACGACCGCCTCGATCATGGCGGCCACCGTGGCGTCCCGGTTGCCACCGTGCTCGTTCAGGTCGTCCGAGCTCAGCGGCAGGTCCGCCAGGATGTACTTGGCGAAGATGTCCTTCGCCGCCTCCGCGTCCGGGCGCTCGATCTTGATCTTCACGTCGAGACGGCCGGGCCGCAGGATCGCCGGGTCGATCATGTCTTCCCGGTTGGAGGCGCCGATGACGATCACGTTCTCCAGGCCCTCGACGCCGTCGATCTCGCTGAGGAGCTGGGGAACGATGGTGTTCTCCACGTCGCTGGAGACACCGGAGCCACGGGTCCGGAAGATCGAGTCCATCTCGTCGAAGAACACGATCACCGGCGTACCCTCGCCGGCCTTCTCCCGAGCCCGCTGGAAGACCAGGCGGATGTGCCGCTCGGTCTCACCCACGTACTTGTTCAGCAGCTCCGGGCCCTTGATGTTGAGGAAGTAGCTGGTGTGCTTCTCCTCGCCGCGCCGCTCGGCGATCTTCTTCGCGAGCGAGTTGGCCACCGCCTTGGCGATGAGGGTCTTGCCGCAACCGGGCGGGCCGTAGAGCAGGATGCCCTTCGGCGGGCGCAGCTGGTGCTCCCGGAACAGGTCGGCGTGCAGGAAGGGCAGCTCCACCGCGTCGCGGATCTGCTCGATCTGCGAGTGCAGGCCACCGATGTCGGTGTAGTCGACGTCGGGGACCTCCTCCAGGACGAGCTCCTCGACCTCGCTCTTCGGGATCCGCTCATACGCATACGCAGAGCGGGGCTCGATCATGAGCGAGTCACCGGCGCGGAGCTTGACGATCTCCAGAGAGTCGGCGAGGAACACGATGCGCTCCTCGTCGGCGTGCGAGACCACCAGAGCCCGGTCGGCCGGACCACCACTGGGGTTGTCCAGGACCTCCTTGAGCAGGACCACCTCACCGGTGCGCTCGTAGCCGAAGGCGTCGACCACGTTGAGCGCGTCGTTGAGCAGGACCTCCTGCCCGCGCTTGAGCTCGTCGACGGCGAGCGACGGCGAGACCGCCACCCGGAGCTTGCGCCCGCCGGTGAACACGTCCACCGTGCCGTCCTCGTGTGCTGCCAGGAAAACGCCGTAGCCGCTGGGCGGCTGGGCGAGCCGGTCAATCTCTTCCTTGAGAGTGACGATCTGGGCTCGGGCTTCCTTGAGGGTCGCCACGAGCCGCTCATTGTTCTCGGTCACTCGGGCCAGCTGCGCCTGCGTTGCCGCGAGCCGTTCCTCGAGCTGCCGGACGTGTCGGGGGCTCTCAGTCAACTTCCGCCGAACCAGAGCGAGTTCCTCTTGCAGGAACGCGACCTGGCTGGAGAGATCGTTGGCTTCCTTCTCCCATCGTGCGGCGCGGGAGTCCGCTTCGTCGCTACGTGCCACGTCCCACCTCCCCGGGGGGCTCGAACGTCTTGGGATAACACTAGCTGTTGCGAAGCGGTTTTCGACCCTTGCAACACCCTCGTCACCGAGTCTTGATCGATTGATCAACCCGCAGTTGAGGGGTGGATCAGACCTTCGGGTACGGTCGGACGGGGCCATCTGTGGGAGGCAATAGTGTCGACGGACACAACAGGAGAGCTGCAGGTCTGGATCGATCAGGACTTGTGCACCGGCGACGGCCTCTGCGCCCAGTACGCCCCGGATGTCTTCGAACTGGACATCGACGGCCTGGCGTACGTGAAGGACAATTCGGGCGAACTGCTCCAGACACCCGGTGTCCGCACCGGCGTGCCCCTTCACCTGCGCCTGGAGGTCATCGACTCCGCCAAGGAGTGCCCCGGCGACTGCATTCACGTGATCCGGGCCACCGACGGCGTGTCGGTCGCCGGCCCCGACGCGATCGAGTGAATGAACTGGAGTGATTGAGCTCTTACAGCGTCGGGCGGCCCACGAGGGACGCCACGACGCGGGAGAACTCCTCCAGCCGCGCGATCTGACCCGGCCCGCCGTCGTCGAGGGTCTTGCCGAACCGCAGCGCGTCGTGGCGCAGCGGGGCACGCCCCTCCTCCTCACCGACACCGGGCGGCGGCACGGCGTCGTCGACCGAACTCAACAGCAGGTAGACGTCGATGCTGTCGACACGAGCCTGCCCGTTCGGCGTCCGGGTCAGGCGCCGCCGGCAGCCCACCTCGGTGACCGTGGACAGCGGCACCACCCGCAGGGATGAGGTCATCGCCCCCACCGGGCCGTCGCCGGGCGCCACGTCCTCGCCGTGCCAGAGCACCAGGCGGCTGCCGTCGCAGACCACGACCTCCTGCCACACACCGTTCACCTCGTTGACGAAGCGCTCCAGCGTGAAACAGAGAACGGAAGCGCCGCGCAGCACGCCGAACAGGGCCTCCAGGGCCACGTCCGGGTCGCGCAGGTAGGCCCTGGCAGCCGAGTCCAGGTCCGGGTAGGGCGACCAGTCGGGGAACACCGCCGGCATCTCGTTGCTGCCGCCGAACGGCGGAGAACTCATCGCGCCCACCCCAACCCTCCCAATCAGCCCTACCGGAACCTACCGGACTTCAACGGCGACGGTCACTCCCCGGCGGTGTCCTCGCGCTGAGCGTGGAGCGCGGCCTGCGTCGCCTTGCGCGCCGCGTACGCCTCCGCGCCCTTGCTCGGTTTGCGCCGCCTCGGCGGTGCGGTGACCCCGGGCGCGAGCTTGCGCGAAGAGACCAGGAAAGCGGTGTGCGCGATCATCCGGTGATCCGGCCGGACCGCCAGCCCGTCCGCGTGCCAGTCACGCACCAGCGACTCCCACGCACGCGGCTCCGTCCAGCCGCCCCGCTCGCGCAGCGCCTCCACCAGCTCGGACAGCTGCGGCGTGGTCGCCACGTAGCCGATGAACACCCCACCCGGCACCAGCGCCCGCTCGACCATGTCGAGGGCCTCCCACGGCGTCAGCATGTCCAGGACGATCCGGTCGAACCCGGTGATCTCGTTGCCCGCGACGTCGCCGTTGTGCAGGTGCCAGGCCGGGTGCGGGCCGCCGAAGAACGCCTCCACGTTCCTGCGGGCGATCGCCGCGAAGTCGTCGCGCAGCTCGTAGCTGTGCACCTCACCGGTGTGGCCCACGGCCCGCAGCAGCGAGCAGGTCAGCGCGCCCGACCCGGCGCCGGCCTCGAGGACCTTGGCGCCCGGGAAGACGTCACCCATCGCGACGATCTGCGCCGCGTCCTTCGGGTAGATGACCTGGGCGCCACGCGGCATCGACAGCACGTAGTCGGAGAGCAGGGGGCGCAGGGCGAGGTACGCCGTACCGCTGGACGCGGTGATGACGCTCCCGTCCGGCAGCCCGATCAGCGCGTCGTGCTCCAGAGCGCCGCGGTGGGTGTGGAACGCCTTGCCGGGTTCCAGCACGATCGTGTGCATCCGCCCTTTCGGGTCGGTGAGCTGGACACGGTCGCCGGCCCGGAACGGCCCGCGGTGTGCGGGCAGTGGCTGTTCGACGGCGGGTACTGGAGTTGTGGTCACTGCTCTTCTCTCAGGTGTCTCTTCTCGGGTTCGGTGCGGCACGCCGTGGTTCCAGCACGGCGGCCACGTCGGCGACCCGCAGGACGCCCACGACATCCTCGCCTGCGGTCACCAGGTAGTGCGCACCCGGGTGGGCCTGCAACGCCCGGACCACCTGCTCGCCGGTCAGGCCCAGCGGCAGGGTGGTCAGCGCGTCCCTCGAGCGGGCCACGCTCTCCACGCTCACCCAGGGCCGCCGGTCGACCGGCACCCGCTCGGCGGCGACCGGGTCGACCAGTGCGGTGAGGCTACCCGCCGAGTCGGCGACGGCGAGCACCACGTCCGGCCTCGGGTCCTCGGCACGGCGCCGCTGGGCCTCACCGAGCGGTGTGCCGGCCGGCACCGCGAGGACCGGCCGGGCCAGCCGGCCGAGGTCGATCAGCGGGAACCGGCGCGTCATCCGGCCGAGCCGGATCGACTGGCCGGCACCCTGCCAGAGGGTGAGCACCACGAGCAGCACGAAGACCAGGCCGAACACGGTCAGCATCCCGATCTGGTGGAGGAAGACGACGGTCGCGGCGGTCACCAGGGCCAGGATCCGCCCGGCCCAGCCGGCCACCTCGGTCGCCCGGTTCCGATCCTTGATCAGCGCCCAGACCGCGGCGCGCAGCGCACGGCCGCCGTCGAGCGGCAGCCCGGGCAGCACGTTGAAGACCGCCACCAGGACGTTGCTCACCGCCAGCTGGAACGCGATCTGGCCGGGCACGGTGTCCTCCGCCAGCAACAGCGCGGCACCCGTGGCGACTCCGCCGAGCACCAGCGACACCGCCGGTCCGGCCAGCGAGACCAGCGCGTCGATGCGCGGCGTGGGCGCGTCCCGGTCCATCTCGGTCCAGCCGCTGAGCAGCTCCAGAGTGATCCGCCGCACGCCGATGCCGAAACGGCGCGCGGTCAGTGCGTGGCCCAGCTCGTGCAGCAGCACCGAGCCGAGAAGACAGACCACAAAACCAAGACCGACAAGGTACGCCCACGGGTCGCCAAGCTTCAGTTCCGTCCTCGCATAGTTGCCGTAGACGACGGTGACCAGCACCGCGAGCAGCAGCATCGACGCGTTCGCATGGACCGGAATGCCGAGCACGTGCCCGACCGGCCGCCCCGCACCGGGCCGTGCGGGCGGACCGGGATCCCGCGATGCTCGGCTCTCCTCCACGCGGTCGATGCTACGGACACCCGCGCCACGGGACCCACCCCGGCGTTTTCGTCGTTCCCCTGGCCTAGCCTTTCTGTCATGACGGCCCCCATTCCTGTGACCGCGCAGCCGGCCCCCGGCGCCGCACCCCCGGCCCCGGCCTCCTCGGATCAGGCATCCTCGGACGCGGTGCCCGCGGCTCGGGGCCGCCGCCCGGAGGCGCCGCCCGGGCCGTCGCTGTCGCCGTCACGCGCCGCCGACTTCAAGACCTGCCCGCTGCTGTTCCGGTTCCGCACCATCGACAGGCTGCCCGAGACCCCCTCCGCCGACCAGGTCCGCGGCACCCTGGTCCACGCCGTCCTGGAGCGCCTGTTCGACCTGCCGCCCGCCGAGCGCACCCCCGACGCAGCCGCCGCCCTGGTCGCCCCCGAGTGGCAGCGCCTCCTCGACCAGGAGCCGGCCCTCGCAGCCCTCTTCACCGACCCGGCCCCGCCCGCTGACAACGGCACAGTCGCCACCGCCGGCGACGGGGGTGCCGCGTCCGGTGTGCCGCTGATGCGTGACCCGGCCGCCGTCGAGGCGGAGTCCGACGCGACCGGGCAGCAGCTTCTGATCGACGTGCCCGGTGGTGCCGACGCCGCCCGCGTCGCCGCTTTCCTGGCGGGGGCGACCAGTCTGCTGAGCGGATACTTCGCGGTCGAGGACCCGCAGCGCCTCCAGCCGGCCGAGCGGGAGACGCTGATCTCCACGTTGATCGGCGAGGATCTGCTGCTGCGCGGCTACATCGACCGGCTCGACGTGTCCCCGGCCGGCGACATGCGGGTGGTCGACTACAAGACCGGCGGCGCACCCCGCGAGGCGTTCGAGGGGCGGGCGCTGTTCCAGCTGAAGTTCTACGCGCTCGTCCTCTGGCGCACCCGCGGTGTCGTCCCGCGCGTGCTGCGCCTGCTCTACCTGCGCGACGCCGAGGTCTGCGACTACAGCCCCGAGGCCGCCGAGCTCGAACGCTTCGAACGCACCCTGATCGCCCTCTCCGACGCCATCGAACGCGCCAAGCGCGACCGCGACTTCCGCCCCAAACCGAGCCGCCTCTGCGGCTGGTGCAGCCACCAGGCCCGGTGCCCCGAGTTCGGCGGCACACCCCCGCCCTTCCCGGAGAAACCCACCGCCACCCTCGACCTGACCGCCGACACCGAACCCGACCGCCTCACCACCGTCCCCCGCGCCTGACGCCGGCCGGCCGACCATCGGTGACCTGAGGGCGGCCGGCCGACCATCGGTGATCCGACCGCGGTCACCGTCCGCGCCGGGTGGCATCGGACAATGTCGGGATGAGACCGCTGCGTGTCCTGATCGCGGATCCGGCGCCGCTGCAACGCTCCGGGCTGCGCGCGATGCTGGCGCCGCCGGCCGGAAACGGTCAGGACGGGGCGGAGATCGTGCTGGCCGGGGAGGCCGGCGACGGCGTGGAGGCGGTCGAGTTGGCCCGGCGGCTGCAGCCGGACGTGCTGATCACCGAGTTGACGTTGCCGCGGCTCGACGGGCGCGGGGTGGTTCAGGCGATCACCGAGGCGCGGCTGCCGGTGCGCGTGCTGATCCTGACCACCCGGGACAGTGACGAGGAGATCCTGGCCGCGGTCGCCGCCGGTGCCACCGGTTACCTGTGCAAGGACGCGCCCCGCGAGGAACTCGTCGCCGCCGTCCGCGCCGTCGCCACCGGCGGGGCCGTGATCGCCCCGCTGCTGCTGGCGCGGGTTCTGCACCGGGTCGCCGAGGTGCTGCCCGGTGCCACCGGCGACGGCGGAGCCCGCCTCGACGCGCTGACCGGCCGGGAACGTGAGGTTCTGGTACACGTCGCCCGCGGCCGCACCAACGCCGAGATCGCCGGCCTGCTCCAGGTGAGCGAGACCACGGTGAAGACCCACGTCGGTCACATGCTCACGAAGCTGCGGCTGCGGGACCGTACTCAGGCGGTCGTCCTCGCGTACGAGACGGGGCTGGTCAAACCCGGGACGTGAGCAGCTCGGCCAGGAAGGCGACGTCCACCCCGACCAGCGACGACCGCAGGTGCACCCCGTCGGTCGGCGGCAGCTCCAGCTCCGCCGGCACCGCCAGGACCGCCGCACCCGCCGCGAGCGCGCTGGCCGTCCCGCTCGGCGAGTCCTCGACCGCGACGCAGCGGGAGATCGGCACACCCAGCAGCGACGCCGCCGTCAGATAGGGTTCCGGGTCCGGTTTCGGCTTCGCGACCTCGTCACCGCAGACCACGACGTCGAAGTTCTCCGCGCCGATCGTCTGGAGGGCCACCTCCGCGAGGCGCCGCCCGGTCGAGGTCACGAGCGCCGTCGGTATCCCCGCCGAGCGGACCGCGAGCAGGAGTTCCGCCGCGCCCGGGCGCCACACGAGACCTTCGGCGAACAGTGTGAGGACCCGGTCGACCAGCCACGTCACGTCCGGTTCCTCGGGGCGGTCCGCCGGCAGGCCCAGGTCAGCGCGGAAGATCTCCATGCTGACGGGCATGCTCGTGCCGACCATCGCGAGGCGGGCCCGCTCGGAGAGGACACCGCCGGCGTGCACCGCCAGCTCGGTCAGTGCCGCGCCCCACACCCGTTCGCTGTCGACCAGCGTGCCGTCCATGTCGAAGAGTACGGCGTCCAGAACAGCCCCCCAGGTCGATCCGCCGGAGCCAATTCTGCGTCGTCACCCCGCCCGCAGCCGATCGAATGTGACCGACACTGCATTTCAGAGCCCGCACTCCTCGAGGGAGTTCTCGTACCCCTTGGCGAAGAAGTCCATCCGCTGCTCCGCCGTACCGTGCGCGCCCTCCGCGAACCACGGCTGGCCCGGATCGTCACCGACCGCCGCCAGGCCGTCCGCGAGTTCCCGGGTGTCGTCGTCCTGCATCCGCAGCCGGTCCTCGCGCACCTTGTCGCCGATGAAAGCGCCCGCCATGCAGTCGGCCTGGAGCTCCTGCTCGATGGTGAACTGCTTGCGGATGCCGAGTCGCGCCTGGATCCCGTGCGCGTACTCGTGTCCGAGCAGGTAGAACACGAACGCGTCACCGATCTGCTGGAACGCCGCGTACGCCCAGTTCACGTCGTACGCGATGAAGTCACCGGCCGAGCAGTACACGGCATTGTTCCGTGGCAGCGGCTCACCCGCGCAATCAACTTCGCCGCTTCTCTCGTACGCAATCAGGTCGTTGATCGGCTGAAAGCCGGAGCCGAGTCGCTCAGCCCAGTATTCCTCCGCGATGGTTCGTGACGCCTCGATGTCGCCGGCGAACTCCTCCGGCGTGTCGCTGCCGTCCTGCGGGTCGACGGCGCTGGTGGTGGGCGCGGGCGCGGGCCCGGTGTCCTCGGCGGGAGCCAGACAGCCGGTGAGAAGGGTGAGAGGCAAGAGAGCGAGCAGAAGTCGGCGCATGCGCTCCTCCTGGACGGGTCGTTCCACGGTAGACCCTCTTACCCGGAATCCGGGGTGTCCCTGAGCCGGGCTGGGTGGTCACCCCCAGCGAAATCTCCGCACCCGGTCACCCTCGGGGCTGACGCCCGCGCCCCCGCGCGCCGCAACACTGATCTGGCCGGCCGGGGACAGGCGCCCCGGCCGGACCACGACGGTGAACAACGAGGGGGAATCGTGACAGCGACGGATACCGGTGTGCCGGTGGCGGCGCGGGCGGACGAGGTCTGGAAGGTCTACGGGTCGGGTGAGGCTCGCGTCGTCGCGCTCCGGGGGGTCAGCGCGGACTTCGGGCGCGGCCGGTACACCGCGATCATGGGACCGTCCGGCAGCGGCAAGTCGACGCTCATGCACTGCCTGGCCGGGCTGGACACGGTCGACAAGGGAACCGTGCACGTCGGCGGCACCGAGATCACCAAGTTGAACGACAAGGCGCTGACCCGGCTGCGGCGCGACCGGATCGGGTTCATCTTCCAGCAGTTCAACCTGCTGCCCACGCTGAGCGCGGCGGAGAACATCCGGCTGCCGCTGGACATCGCCGGCCGCAAGCCGGACCCGCAGTGGTGGGACATCGTGATCAAGACGGTCGGCCTGCAGGACCGGCTCGGGCACCGGCCCAGCCAGCTCTCCGGCGGCCAGCAGCAGCGGGTGGCGTGCGCGCGGGCGCTGATGGGCCGCCCCGATGTGATCTTCGCCGACGAGCCGACCGGCAATCTGGACTCGCGCTCCGGCGCCGAGGTGCTGGGCTTCCTGCGCGACAGCGTGCGCGAGCACGGCCAGACGATCGTGATGGTCACGCATGACCCGGTCGCCGCGAGCTACGCCGACCGGGTGGTCTTCCTGGCCGACGGCGCGATCGTCGACGAACTGGCGAACCCGACCGCCGAGACCGTGCTGGACACGATGAAGCGGCTGGACACGCACACCGCCCCGGTGATGCTCTGATGCTGCGCGCCACGCTGAAGAGCCTGCTCGCCCGCAAGCTGCGGCTCATCCTGTCCGGCCTGGCGGTCGTGCTCGGGGTGATGTTCGTGTCCGGCGCGCTGGTTCTCACCGACACGCTGAACCGCACGTTCGACGCGATCTTCTCCGACGCCTACTCGACGACGGACGTCTCGGTCTCCGCGAAGCCCAACGTCGAGGTGTCGGAGTTCGAGGGTGAAGAGGTCGCGACGCCGCTGCCGGCTTCCGTCGTGGACAAGATCAAAAACACTTCGGGGGTACGCGCTGCCGTCGGCCGCGTCGACTCGGACGGTGCCCGTGTGATCGGGTCCGACGGCAAGGTGCTCACCTCGATGGGGCCGCCACGGATCGGCACCAACTGGACCGGCACCGACGAGTTGCTGCAGCTCCGCGAGGGACGGGGCCCGGAGGCGCCCGGCGAGATCGCGATGAACGCGACCACCGCCTCGCTGTCCGGTTACCGGATCGGCGACACCGTCCCGGTGCTCACCCAGCAGCCCAAGCGCGAGTTCACGCTGGTCGGCATCTGGGGGTATGCCGGTGACCGGGACAGCATCGGCGGCCTGCAGGAGGTCGCGTTCACCACGCCCGTCGCGCAGGAGCTCATGCTCGGCGAGAAGGACGTGTTCACCTCGGTGACCGTGCGCACCGCCGACGACGTCACCCCGGAGGCGCTGCGTGACCGGATCGCGCCGGTGCTCGGCGCCGATTACGAGGTGCGGACCGGCGAGCAACTGGCCGACGAGAACTCGGCCAGCCTGAAGGAGGGCATCAGCTTCTTCAACCAGATCCTGCTGGGCTTCGCCGGTGTCGCGCTGTTCGTCGGGATCTTCCTGATCCTCAACACGTTCTCGATCGTGGTCGCCCAGCGCACCAAGGAACTGGCTCTGCTGCGCGCGATCGGCGCGAGCCGCCGCCAGGTGATCAACTCGGTGCTGGTGGAGGCGGTGATCGTCGGCCTGATCGCCGCGGTCCTCGGCCTGGCCGCCGGCGTCGGTGCGGGCGCCGGGCTGGGCGCGCTGTTCAGCAGCATGGGCGGCGGCGGGCTGGACCTGGCCCCGATCGGCGTTCCACCGTCCGCGATCATCAGCTCGTTCGTGGTCGGGATCGTGGTGACCGTGGTCGCGGCGGTGCTGCCCGCGCTGCGCGCCTCCCGGATCGCCCCGGTCGCGGCGATGCAGGACGTCGCCACGCCCGATCGGCCGCTGACCAGGATCACGGTCTTCGGTTCGGTGGTCACCGCCGCCGGGGCGGCCGCCCTCAGCGTCGGGCTGTTCGCCGACGCCGGTGACGCCACACTCTGGCTGATCCTCGGCGGGGTGCTGGTCACGTTCATCGGCATCGCGCTGCTCACCCCGCTGATCAGCAAGCCGGTCGTGTCGATGCTCGGTCGGCTCTTCGCCTGGTCGGTGCCGGGGCGGCTGGGCCGGCTCAACTCGGGCCGCAACCCGCGGCGTACCGCGATCACAGCGGCCGCCCTCATGGTCGGCATCGCGCTGGTCACCGGCGTCACCGTGATCATGGACTCGGCGAAGAGCAGCCTCAAGGCCGAGGCCGCGCGGATCCTCAAGGCCCAGATCATGATCAGCGGCGATCTGAACGGGCCGCGGCCACCGACGTACGACCCGGCGGTGCTGGACAAGACGTCCCGGATCACCGGCGTACGCGCGGCTGCCGGACTCTACAACGACCTGGTGGCGATCGGTGGCGAGCGCGTCTACGTGGCCGCAACCGAGGACCTCGCCGTCCTCGGGCAGGCGTACGGCACAAACGCCGCCACGCTGCGCGACGACCAGATCGCGGTGCACGCCCCGGAGGCCACCGAGCGCGGCTGGCAGACGGGGACGAAGGTGGCGATCCAGGCGTCGCGGGGTGAGGAGCACACGTACACCGTGGCCCTGATCTTCGCGGAGGACACCCTGCCCGGCAGCATCATCATGCCGGCGGCCGCGATCAAGGACTTCGGCATCACCCAGCCGGTCCTCGGCTACATCCGCCTCGACGACGGCGTCGCGGTCTCGTCCGTCCTCCCGCAGGTGAAGGACCTGCTGGCGGACAGCCCCGAGGTCTCCGCCACCGACCAGCAGACCTTCGTCAACGCCCAGGCCGCCCAGTTCGACCAGATCATCACGATGATCCAGATCCTGCTGGGCCTGGCGATCCTGATCGCGGTACTCGGCGTCGTCAACACCCTTGCCCTGTCCGTCCTCGAACGCACCCGCGAGCTGGGCCTGCTCCGCGCGGTGGGCCTGGGCCGCGCCCAGACCATGCGCATGGTCACCGTGGAAGCCGTGGTCATCTCCGTCTTCGGCGCCCTCCTCGGCGTGGTCGTCGGCGCCGGCCTGGGCAGCGCGGTCACCAAGGCCCTGGAGAACGACGGCATCACCGAACTGGTCCTCCCCTGGACCCGCATGGGCACGTACCTGGCCCTGGCCGCCCTCGTCGGCGTCATCGCCGCCGTGGCACCGGCGATCCGGGCCGCCCGCCTCAACGTCCTGGGCGCCATCGCCCACGACTGACCACGCTCCGGGCGGCCCGCCTCCTCAGCGCCGCCGCCCGGACTGGCGGCACCCTCCTGCCGCCGCCCGCACTGGCGGCACCCTCCTGCCGCCGCCCGCACTGGCGGCACCCTCCTGCCGCCGCCCGCACTGGCGGCACCCTCGTGCCGCCGCTCGGACTGGCGGCACCCGTTGTCTGTGACCCTGGCCCCGTGCCGGGGTCACAGCGCTGTGCGGGGCCGCCACGCCGCACCCGGAGCCGCGGCCGGCGCTGCGGCCGGGCTCGCGGCGGTTGTTCAAATCGTCATCGCGGTCATGGTGCGCAGCAGCGCGCCGCCCAGCAGCGCCGGGTCGATCGGTTCCTCGATCGCGGTGTACCGCAGCCGCACCACATTGTGGCCGACGATCACCCAGACGTCGATGAAGGAGCCGCTGAGCAGGTTGTCCTGCATGGTGTAACGGACCGACCAGCTCTGCTCGCCCAGCCCGGGTTCGCCACCGGGAGTCACACGCACCTCGATCGGCCCGGTCCGCGCGTTGCCGCCCGGCGTGGACCAGGCCGGGCACTTCGCCACGGTCTCCACGGCATCCGCCTTCGCGCGCGCGGGCAGCGGCTCGGCGGCCGTCGTCAGCGTGACGATCAGCGAACTGTTGACGACCGCGCCGCCCTCGTCCTTCGTGTGGTACGAACCGCTGAACTCCCCCCGCCGCGTCATGCCCCAGCGGTCCACGAAGTCGTCGTTCGCCAGTCCTTCACACGCGGGCGGATCCGCCGTCTCCCTCGGCTCGTCCCGATGCCCCTCCACCACCGGCTCGGAAACCCAGTGACCAGGCAAGACATCCCGCGCAGCCGCGACGATCCGCCGGCCGTCGCCCGGCTCGATGACACGACCCGGATCCTTCACCCCCGGCGACAGCGGCTCAGCCACCGAGGGCGTGACCGGCGGCGGCGAGGGCACTGCCGCCCGGACGTTCGCGGTCGGCGTCGCGTGTATCAGCGCGGGCAACACGGCCGCCGCGATCACACCACCGGCCACAAGGGTTGCCACGCCGCGGCGCCCGGCGCTCCGCGACTCCCCCGCCGGGCGCTGTTCCGCCACCTGGCCCGGCCCTGATCCCGCCGGTTCGGCCGGCTCCGCTCCCACCCGCTCCGCATCCCGCCCCGCATCCCGTCCCGCCGGACCCTCCGCCCCCTGTCCCGCCGGAGCCTCCACCTCTCGGCCCGCCGAACCCTCTCGGCCCGCCGAACCCTCTCGGCCCGCCGGAGCCTCCGCCCCTCGTCCCGCCGGCTGTGCCAGTTTGAGCAGTAGCGGCATCAGCAGCAGGATCAGCACCAGCGTGAACACGACCGATGCCGCGATCGTCGCCTGAAGGAGGAAAACCGACGGCCGGCGGCCGGCCGCCAGTTCGGCGCCCAGGTGCGCCGCGCCGATCGCGGTGCCGGCAGCGACGCCGCTGACCACCGCGCGGGCCAGACCGGTGGAACCGGAGCGCCGGCCGACGATCAGCACCACCGCGAGCGCGGTCAGGGCCGCCAGCCAGACCCGCTCGACGCCCAGCTTGAGCCAGCGCACGTGGTCGAGGGTGAAGTACAGCAGCGTCGAGTGGGCGACGACCGCTGCGCCACCGGTGCACACCGCCGCCCAGAACACCGCGCGCACACCACGGACCGGCGGCCGCGGTAGTCCCTCCGGCACCCGGCGGGCGCGCAGCAACACCGCCAGGGCGATCGGCAATGCCAGGCCGAGCAGGATCCAGGAGTCGCGCGTGAGTTTCAGGCCCCGCGTCACCGCGTCCGCACCGTCGGCTGCGCCATGGAGCGCATCCACAGCGAAGAGCAGCGAGGCACCGGCGCACACGCCCGCGATCGCCGCCGTCGCCGCCAGCCATCGGCGGCCGGGGTGGGCCGCACCCGTGACGTCCCGCCATCGAGCGTCCACGCCCGCCATCACCTCGGACAGCAGCGCGAGGATTCCGGCTACGGCCGCTCCTGCCAGGCTGAGCGCCAGGGTGGACCGGGCCGCGCCCTCCCAGCCCGGCACGTTGAGGAACCCGGTTCGCAGGTCCTGCGGATGGCTCGGCCACAGGTACCCACCGAGGACCAGCCCCACAGCGGCGCCGGCCACAGGGCGCCACCAGGTGCGCATCGCGACCCGCTCAGCGGAGTCCGGAGCGGAACCCGCGGACCCGGGGTGTGCCGCCAGCCGGATCAGGGACGGCAGCAGGGCGCCCGTCAGTACCAGCGCCACCGCCGAGGAGACGACGATCGGGACGTCTGTCACATACATGCCGGTGAAGATGAAGACCTGGTCGATGGTGTTGGCCACGCTCGCGGCCACCACGCCGGCGACCAGCGCGTGCACGAAGCCGCCCTCGGTCACCCCTACCGGCGTGTGCACCGCCCTGATCCGGTCGGTGGCGGACGGGTGGCGGGCGAAGGGCCGCCACCGGCTCGGTGGTGTGGGGGCGGCCAGCGCCGCGAGCAGGGCCGCCTCGCCGCCGGTGGCCACGGCGTAGCGGTCGGCCTCGTGTTCGCGCCGCCGGAGCAGGGCGGCGGCGAGCAGGGCCACACCGAGCGCGACAAGCGTCGTCCTGGCCAGCAGGCCGAGGTCCGCCGCGTACCCCCGGAGGCCCGCGGCATAGCGGGAGGCGACCACGAGAAGCATGATCGGCACGGCGCCGAGGCTCAGGCCGCGCAGTGCCGCGACCCAGCGGATGTCGCGGGCGGCAATGTGGCCGAACTCGTGGCGTACCGTCGCGGCGAAGCGTTCGTGGTCCGCGCGGAGGGCGACCGCCAGCGGCAGAACGACCAGGGGCACGCCGCCCGGCAGTGCCGTGGTGAACGCCTGCCGGACCGGTGGTCCCGCCACCAGCAGGGTGGGTTGTCGTCGGCCGGCGAGGCCGTGCTCTTCGCGGAGGCGGCCGAAAGCAGCTTCGGCGGCCGGAACGCGGTAGCGGCCGAACTGCCCGCGCAGCCGCCACCGGTCGGCCATCGGCAGCAGGACGGTCAGCATCCCGATCGCCGCGACCACCAGCAGCGTTACGGTCAGCACGGTGAGCTGGGAGGTCCGCGTGGCGTCCACGGCGCACCGGAACAGCGCCCGCACCTGTGGCTCGTTCCAGTCGTTGACGGACTCCGGCAGCGGGAATCGCCGATGACACCGGTCGATCGCGATGCTGCCGGCGAGGTTCGCGTCGGTGCCGCTGTAGAACACCCGGCCGGCCGTCGCACCGATGATCACGACGGCACCGCCGAGCAGTACGTAGACCCAGCCCAGGGACGTCGCCCGGGGCCGGTCCGGCGAGGTCACGGCGAGTCGGGACCGAGCGCGCCGATCACCGCGTCCGCAAGCAGGTCCGCCTGCTCGGAGGTGAGCCCCAGGGTGACGGCGTGCCGGCGCACCGCTTCCCGCAGCCTCTGGTCCCGGCCGGCGGCCTCCTCGACCACCAGCGTCTCCACGGCTGCCGGGGGTTCCTCCGCCGCCGTCTCCACGGCGGCCGGGGCCTCCTCGGTAGCAGGCTGGGCCTCATCCGATCCGGCGCGTCGCCTCTTCCAGCGGCGGCGGGCCAGCAGGCCGCCGCCGACGACCAGGACCTCGCCGACCGCGCCCGCGATGGTCTGGAGGAACAGCTCGGTCATGAGGATCTCGTCGACGCCGAAGCCGACCGAGGAACCCGGGCTGGACCGGTTTCCCGCGCGCCACGCCCGCGCCACCTCGTCGAAGAACGGCTCCTCCTCGGGAGCCAGCTCGGCGACGGCACGGCGCGCCGCCGAGATGATCAGATCGTCGGCCGCATCGGATCGCGCCGTCATCCGGTCCTCCCCGCATCGAACTCCGTCGACGCTACCAACCTCCGTCAATCGGAGGCGGTCAGGAGAGGAGCTTGTCGAGCTTGGTGAAGCTGCTGCCCCAGCCCCCGCGGGCGCTGTCGGCCATCGCCTCCGGGAAGGGGCTCTGGGTGAGGACCACGCGGGTGCGGCCGTCCTCCTCGTCGTGGAACTCGATGCGCAGGCGCAGGACCTCGGCGCCGAAGTCGGGGATGTGGGCGACGCTCTCCTCGCCGACCAGGAGTTCGTTCTCGACGACCTCGACGAAGGTGGCGTTCTGCGGGGACTTCATCGACGGATCGGCTTCGTTGACCATGGTGAAGCGCTGGTGGCCGCCGACACGCAGGTCGATGTCGACGCTGTCGCGGGGCACCGACCAGCCGACCGGGCCGAACCAGGCGGACAGCTGGTCGGGGTCGGTGAAGGCACGGTAGACCAGCTCGCGGGGCGCGTCGAAGATGCGGGTGATCACGAGGTCGGTCATTGCTTCAACTCCTGGAGACGTTTGAGGTGGGCGTCGAGCCGGGCGAAGTTGTCGTCCCAGAACCGGCGGTAACGCTCCATCCATGCGGTGGCCTCGCGCAGCGGCGCGGCCTCGAGACGGCTGGAGCGCCACTGCGCGGAGCGGCTGCGGGAGATCAGACCGGCGTTCTCCAGGACCTTCAGGTGGCGGGAGATCGCCGGGAGGCTGATGTCGAACGGCTCGGCGAGCTCGGTCACGGTCGCCTCACCGTCGGCGAGGCGCGCGAGGATGGCGCGCCGCGTCGGGTCGGCGAGCGCCGCGAAGATCACGCTCAGCCGGTCGTCAGCCATTTAACCCTCCCGTTAATTAACGGACAGGTGAAAAGCTAACGGCGCGCGCCGCTCGTGTCAAACCTTGCTGGGCACCCGGCGGTGCAGCTCGGCGAGCAGGACCTCCGGCCCCGGGGACATCAGGCCGACATCGACGACGTACGCGGACTCGGCGCCCCGCCGCCGCACCCGGGGTGGGCCGCCCCGGCCCGGCAGCACGGTCACGTAGTCCTCGGCGACCGGCGTGATCACCAGCTCGGTGAACGGGCCCCGCCCGTGCAGCGCCACCGACGCGATGCCGGACCACGGCAGATGAACCGGCCGGCGCCCGGTGGCGGCGAAGTCGATGCCGTGCACGGAGGTGTGCAGCCAGCCGAGGCGGCGCCAGAACAGCAGCAGGATCAGGGCGGCCACGACGGCCGGGACGATCAGCGTGGCCTCCAGATAGATCACGATGTCGCCGCCGGTCAGGCGGTACCCGGCGGCCATCTTGATCAGGAGGGTGAGCGCGAGCATGGGCACCCAGCACGCGGCCAGGACCCAGAGCGTGGTGACATAGAACATCCCGCGTGCCTGGATGAAGCTGACGGTGTCGTCGGTCGGGCCAAGGACCTGGTCGACATGCTCGCTCATATGCCGAATTATGCGAGAAATCGGAAAGGTCTGGGCGCAAACAGCCGTGGCGCGGCACACCGAGCCCGCCGACGGGTGCATGCCCGAACCCGCACGTAGGCTGTCTCCCATGACTGAGTTCGACGGCCTTCCGCTGCTCCGCTCCCCCGTGGCCATCGCCGCCTTCGAGGGCTGGAACGACGCTGCGGACGCTTCGACCGCGGCCGTGGAACACCTCGAGCAGGTCTGGGAGGCCCGTGAGGTCGCCAGCATCGATCCCGAGGACTTCTACGACTTCCAGGTCAGCCGGCCCACCATCACCATGGCCGAGGGTGAGACCCGAAAGATCGAGTGGCCGACCACGCGTTTCATGGTCGCCAGCCCGCCCGGCGCGGACCGTGACGTCGTGCTGATCCGCGGCATCGAGCCGAGCATGCGGTGGCGCACGTTCTGCGAGTCCGTGCTGGAGATCTGCCACAGCCTCGCCGTCGACCGGATCGTGCTGCTCGGGGCTCTGCTCGCCGACGTGCCGTACACCCGGCCGCTGCCGATCAGCGGCAGCGCGTCGGACCGGGAGAGCGCCGAGAAGTACAACGTGGTGCCGACCCGCTACGACGGGCCCACCGGCATCGTCGGGGTGCTGCAGGAGGCCGCCACCCGCGCCGAGCTGGACGCCCTGTCGTTCTGGGTGCACGTGCCGCACTACGCGAACAACCCGCCCTGCCCGAAGGCCACCCTCGCCCTGCTGAGCCGCATCGAGGACGTGCTCGACCTGCCGGTCCCGATGGCGGACCTGGCCGAGCAGGCCGACGAGTGGGAGAAGCGGGTACGCGCCGCCGCCGAACAGGACGCGGAGCTCGGGGAGTACGTGCGCGAG
This sequence comes from Actinoplanes sp. NPDC051861, assembly GCF_040681145.1. Classification (NCBI taxonomy): domain Bacteria; kingdom Bacillati; phylum Actinomycetota; class Actinomycetes; order Micromonosporales; family Micromonosporaceae; genus Actinoplanes; species Actinoplanes sp. NPDC051861. Next base: position 595,320 of record NZ_JBFAYE010000003.1, on the reverse strand, counting down.
CTGGAGGAGCGCGTCGGTGACGCCGGGATCCAGCCGCTGACCGGCGACGAGATCGCCAGCGAGTTCGAGAAGTACCTGCGCCGCCGCGGCGGTTCGGCCGGCCCAACCGCCGGCTCCTGGTAAGACGGCTTTTTGAACGGCGCACGTCCTGACCAGGACGTGCGCCGCCTGCTATCTGCCGCGGTCAGAGGTCGCGGTACTCCCCTGCCACCACTCTCGCGAGAAATCCGTCCCAGTCGAGGCTGGAGAACTCCAGCGGCGGCTGATCAGGGTTCTTCGAGTCCCGGAGCGACACCCAGCCGTCTCCGCGAGGTGCCACCTCGACGCAAGCGCCATCCGCACAGAACGAGCTCCGACTCCACTCCAATGTGGATTCGACCATCGCAGGTACCTTTCTCTGGCTCCGCGACCAGCATTTCGGCCGCGATTTACAGACCGATCAAAACGAGAAAGATGGCAACGAGTTCCGCGACATCGCCGGGCATTTGACCGCCCTTTCGAACAACAAATCACCAAACCGGGGAACCCGTTCTAGAGCATTTCTTACGGGATCAAACCGCTTCTGGCGCCGCCCCGTCCGAATGCTTGACTCATGATACTCAGGGACCGCAAGCGGTGCCAAGTGGCAGATGGCCGTCATACACGGAACGGAACGGTAGCCAAACGGTGGGTCACTCGAAAGTGTTCGCCAATCTCGCTATCACACGAAGTCAAACACAATTAATCGCCATATGGCACATTGCCAGCGGGCAGTTTCCCTGCGGACAACGGCGTGTCATCGACGACAACCGCACTCCATACCGCATCCTAGGAGCCTAGCCAGTGGTTCGGAGGTCAGATGACGATCAACCCGGGCGCCGCCGAATTCCCGCATCGGCAGATCGCCGCCCAGCTGCGTGAGCGAATCCGGCGCGGAGACTGGGGACCGGGCGAGCGGCTGCCGTCCATCCCGGCCATGGCGGAGATGTTCGGCGTCGCCAAACAAACCGTTCAGCGTACGGTCGACCAGCTCCGCCTCGAAGGAATCCTGATCACCAAACCCGGCTCCGGCACCTACGTCCGGGGCACCCGCCGCCGCCTCAACCGCCTGTCCCGTGGCCGTTACGGTGTGCACCGCGGATACCACGCCGACCTGGCCGCGCGGTACCGGCAGCAGCTCACCTCGGTCGGCCGGGAGCCCGCGCCGCCGGAGGTGGCCGACGCGTTCGGCGTGCGCGACGGTACGGAACTGCTGGTGCGCCGGCACGTGGTGCGCACCGAGGAGGCGACCGTCGAGGTCGGAGCGTCCTGGTTCCGGGTGACCGACGCGAACGGCACCTCGCTGGAGCGGATGGAGGCGTTCGGCCGGCCGCTGTACCAGGAGGCGGAGGAGGAACTGTGCCGCGCCTACACCTGGGCGACGGACACGATCAGCGCACGCCAGCCGAGCCGGGAGGAGGCGGAGATCCTGCAGATCCGCCCGGACACACCGGTGCTGCACCTGCTGCACGTGGCGTTCGACGAGACCCGCAAGCCGATCGAGGTGGCGCAGGCGACCTGGCCGGGGCCGATGACGACGCTCACCGAGGAATACCGGATCCCGGCACCCGCTCCGGAACCCGGGCCCGATCCGGGTTTCGCCCTGGCCTGAGAAACGCCGGTGCGGCCATGGTCGCCGCCGCACCGGCGTTCCTATTTGTCAGAAAGACGGGCGCCCGCCGGTCCCTGCGATTCCGTCGAGGAATTCGTTCCAATCGGGCTTTCTGAACCGCAGATGCGGCTGGTCCAGGTTCTTGCTGTCACGAACCAGAACGTCATCGCCGTCAGCCGCCGCCTCGACACAGGCGCCGTCCGCGCAGAAGGAACTGCGCCTCCAGTACAACACCGCATTCGACATGTATTTTTCTTCCTCCCCAGGGCGATTGGGTTGGTGTTATCCTCCCCCGGTCGACGACCGGAGCCAGGATGCCCGGCTGGTGATACGCGCATGACTTTCTTCTTCGTCAAACGCACCCAGCCAGGAGCGTTCGAATCTCTTCTGATGGACGGCGACCCTGTCGGCGTCCTCGGAGAGCGAGTCCCGAGTGTCGTTCTCCCGGTACAGAACAGCGTCGCCTGAACCCAGCTCGATAATCGTGAACGGGCCGGCCATGCCGATGATCCCGTCCGAGTCCGCCGGGATCAGACGAATCCTGACATTCGAATTCCCGCCGACGGTGGCGAGGTGATCCAGCTGGTCGGCCATCAGTCCCGGGCCGCCGATCACCCGCTGGATGACCGACTCGTCGAGGAGCACAGAATACTCCGGCGGATCCTCGCGCCCGAGCACCAGCCGCTGCCGCCACAACCGCGCGGAACGACGCGCCTCGGTGGCTGTCTCGTCCAGCACCCGCACACCGTCGCCGGCCTCCGCCGTCTCGCCCGCCCACCAGTCCAGGACGGCCTTCGCCACGTCGGTGGTCTGCAGCAGCCCGGGAACGAGATGCGGCTGGTAGGCGCGGATCGCGGTGGCGACACTCTCGTACTGAACGAGTTGCACCAGGCCGGGCGGCAGGTACTCGCGGAACTCGCCGGGCACCCAGTAGCGCTCGCGGCGTGCGATCCGGGAGTCCTCCATCAGAGCGGCGACGCGGTCGGGGTCGGTCACCCCGTACAGATCAAGCAGTGCCCTGAGGTCCGTGCCGGAGACCGTGACCTCACCGGTCTCGATCCGCTGCATCTTGGACAGCGACCACTCCAGCCGCCGCGCCACCTCGCCCTGGCTCCACCCCGCGGCCTCCCGCTCGGCACGCAGAGCGCGGCGAACCCGACGCCGGGAGACCGCCGGGAAATCGCGAGGCAGCTCTTTCATGAATTCGATTACCTTCCTGAGAACGAGGGTGCCTCCACACAATACAATTTTCCGATAATGACTTCGATAACCGCTTCGGGTCGATGTCAATTCATGCCCCCGCCCGCTGGTATTCAAGGGCTCTCCGCAAGGCACGGGAGACCTGCCCGAACTCCCGTGGATCGGCGGAGCTGAACAACACCGTCACCCGGCCGTCCCGCACGCCGACCAGGTCGAACGCGATCTTGCGCTCGGGGCTCAGCGAGAATCCGGCGCAGGCCATCGCCACGAGCGCGCAGGAGGCGGCCTGCACCGGGCCGGCGGCGTCGAGGAAGGGGATCACGGCCATCGCACCCGCCCCGCTGACGAGACCCACCGCCCGCAGTCGCGCGCGCCGCCCGTCCCGCTCGTCGCGCTCGACCTGACGAACGTCGGAGAGCGAACACAGGGCGACGCGGAAGCGCCCCGCCTCGAACGTCTCGTCGGTGATCAGGGCGCGCGGACCTCGGTAGAAGACGACCATCGTGTGCCTCCTGGCGTACGTGACCCCAGAGTGGCATGAAGCGGTCGTGATAGCTATACAGCCGATAGCGGTACCGCAGATGGCGAGAAAGTTCAGCCGAGCGCCGCCAGGATCGCCACGAACCGGGCCGGCTCCTCGAACATCGCCCGGTGGCCGGCGCCGGGGATCACGTCGAGGCGCTTGCTCGGCGCCCGCAGAGCGGTGTACCACTGCTCGAACAGAACGGACAGACCCCGCATCTCGTTCTCACCCTGGATGAAGTACGCGGGAATCGTCAGACTCGGCACCTCCCGGCGAAGGTCGGTCTCCTGCATCCGCGGGTAGAGGATCGACCACGTGTCCATGACGGCGGTCAGCGTGTGCGCCTTCTGCAGCATCGTGAACTCCGGGACGTCGATGTCGACGGCGGGCGCGTTCTGGCCGTACGCCTGGTTCTCATGCAGGACGATCGGCTCGTAGGACCAGAAGTCCGGGTAGGGCGGCGGCCCCTGTGACGACAGCTGCCGCACCAGGTCGTCGCGACCGCCGGCCCGGGCCCACGCCAGGATGTCGGCGTAGAAGATCTCGTCGCTCGCCCGCACGTCGACCGTCTGCCCGGTGCCGATGTAGGCGCGATACTTCGACGGTGCCCGCGAGGCGGCCAGCGCGCCCGCGACGGATCCGCCCGAGAAGGCCAGCAGATAGATCCTGTCCTGCCGGAAGCGCGCCCGGAGGTGGTCGGTGACCGTGAGGATGTCCGCCACGGTGCCGTCGACGGTCAGCCTGCCGGGCGACAGGGCGGGATAGGAGGCGCCACCGCCGCGGCGGTCCAGGGTCGCCACGACGAAGTGCATCTCCAGCTCGGCGAGGTGCAGCCGCATCGCGCCGACCTCCGAGCCACCGGGCGTGCCGGGCACGAACAGCAGCACCGGCCGTGAGGTGTCGACGCCGCGGATCATCACGCCGAGGCCGTCTACAGTGGTCAGCTCCGCGACGCCGCCCGGGACGGGTGCGGTACGGGCGGGCAGGGCGACCAGTGCCGCGACGGCGATCACGACCGCGGTGGACAGCCCGAGCAGGACGCGGCCGGCGACGGCGCGGGTTCGGCCCGGGCCACCGCGAGCCCTTCCGGCGGCGCCGAGAGCCCGGCCGCATGCCGCGCCCACTGCCATCGGCAGCAACGACAGCAGCCCGTGCACGCCCCGGCCGGTGATCAGCGCGACGAGGCCGAACGCGCTGGCGTGCGGTGCGTCCACGGAAGGGCCGGACACGGTGATGCGGCAGAGTTCGAGTGTCGTCGCGTACATCAAAGGGGTCAGCGGGATCGCCCAGCGCGACCGCGTCGCCAAGCCCGCGCCGACGCCCACCGCGGCACTGATCACTATCGACCAGATCGCCTCCACGTTGGTCAGCGGCCCGCGCGGCGTCCACCATGCGGAGAGCGCTCCCCACCCCGCGGCGATGATCATCGCGGCCGCCCACCTGATTCTCTTTTCGGTCATGGCGAAACGATCGCCGTCGCCGGGGCGGCCGCGCACCGGCCTGCGGAACCGTGCCGGGCCCTACTTTGGTAGGTGCCGCCGCGGCGCGCCCACCTCTTAGGCTGCCCGCATGCTCTTCGCCCTGCTGGTGCCGGAGCCCGGTGGCGGCCGTGCGGTCCTGCGCGACCGGCTGGCCGACGCGCTCGCCGTGCTGATCGCCGTGCTCTACGGCTCGGTGATGGTCACGCTGGGTGACGCCAAAGATCCCGGCGCGTTCCTGCCGTGGCAGGCGGACGTGGCGGTAGGCCTGGTCTGCGCCGCCGCTCTGGTGATCCGCCGGCGGCGGCCGCTCGGCCTGACAGTGGCACTGCTGCCCTTCGGCGCGATCTCCGTGATGGCCACCGGCGCGATCACCATGGCGCTGTTCACCGCCGCGATCCGCCTGCGGCCACCGGTGTTGTTGCTGCTCGGAGCCGTGAACGTCGCGACCGGCGGCATCTACTTCCTGCTGCACGACAACCCCGCCTACGACGTCTGGGTCGACTTCCTGCTGCGCACGGTGATCACCGTAGCGGCACTCGGCTGGGGGCTGTTCATGCAGGCCTACCGACGGCTCACGGCCTCGCTGCGTGCTCAGGCCGCACGCATGGAGGAGCAGGCGCGCCTCACGGAGCGTGCACGGATCGCGCGCGAGATGCACGACGTCCTCGCCCATCGAATGTCGCTGATCAGCCTCCACGCGGGTGCGCTGGAGGTGCGCGGTCAGGTCTCTCCCGACGAGCTGAGCATCGCGGCGGGCGCCATCCGGACCAGCGCGCACGAGGCCCTCGAGGAGTTGCGCGCGGTGGTCGGCGTGCCCAGCGGCCGTCCCGAACCGCCGCAGCCCGGCCTGGCGGACATGGATGAACTGGTGCAAAGCGCTCGGGACGCGGGGATGGCGGTGGACTTCACCTCCGCGGTACCGCCGGACGAGCCGCCGATCGTTCTCGGACGGACGGCCTATCGAATCGTCCAGGAAGGACTGACCAACGCGCGCAAGCACGGCACTCGGCCGGCCGCCGCGGTGCGCCTCGCGGGTGAGGCCGGAAACGGTCTCCGGATCACGATCATCAACCCCTTCTCGGGTACGGGTACCGCGCTCGGCACTCGTCCGGGGCAGGGTCTGGTCGGCATCGGCGAGCGGGTGTCGCTCGCCGGTGGGCAGGTCAGGTACGGCGCCGCGGGAGGCGAGTTCCGCCTGGAGGCCGAGCTGCCGTGGCCGCGTTGAACCGCCCCGTCCGGCTGGCGATCGTCGACGACGACCCCCTGGTCCGGGCCGGACTGCGGATCCTCGTCGGCGGCTCGCCGGACATCGAGGTGGTGGCCGAGGCCGGCGACGGCGAACAGGCGATCACGCTGGCCGGCGCCCACTGGCCCGACGTGATCCTGATGGACATCCGCATGCCCGGCGTCGACGGCCTGGTCGCGACCCGCCGCATCCGGGCCCGGCCGGGCGCACCCCAGGTGATCGTGCTGACCACGTTCGACGCGGACGAGTACGTGCTGGAGGCCCTCCGCGGCGGCGCGAGCGGCTTCCTGCTCAAGGACACACCACCCCGCGACATCCTCACGGCCGTACGAACGGTGGCCTCCGGCGCCGCAAGCCTCTCCCCCACCGTGATCCGCCGCCTCATCGACCACGTCGCCGACCCGTCGGCGGGCACCCGCCGGGCACAGGCCCGAACCCGCCTGTCCACCCTGACCGAACGCGAGAGCGAGGTAGCGGTGCGGGTGGGCCAGGGCCGCTCCAACGCCGAGATAGCCACCGACCTGACCATGAGCCTCCCGACGGTGAAGGGCCACGTCTCCCGCCTGCTGCAGAAACTCGACCTCAACAACCGAGTCCAGATAGCCCTACTGGTCCACGACGCCGAACTCCTCTGACCCCCCACCTCCCCGCATCGCGCTCCCCACGTCGCCCCACGTCGCCCCCCGTCGCGCTCCCCACGTCGTGCTCCCCTCCGTCGGGCTCCCTCGGTCGCGCTCCCCTCGGTCGCGTTCCCCACGTCGTGCTCCCTCGGAAGGCGAATGGAGCGGGCCGGCCAGACAGTGAGCGTGCCGCGCCCAGGTGGCCCGCCGCCGGAAGGCCACGCCGAGCGGGTAGGCCGCGCCGCTCGGCGTGCCACGCCCGTGGGCCGCGCCGGCCGGACACGCCGGGTGGGAGGGCCACGCCAACGGGACGCACCCTGAGGGACGCACCCGGCGGGACGCACCCGGCGGGACGCACCCGGACGGGCCGGTGGGATGGGCCGGCGGGACGGGCCGGTGGGATGGGCCGGCGGGACGGGCCGGTGGGTCGGGGGTGGTCAGGCTGTGGTGGGGGTGGCTGTGGGTGAGTTCGGGACGGCCTCACCCACAGCCGGGCGCCGGAAGTCGCGGGCCATCAGCGCGAAGCCCGCGAGGAGCAGCAACGGGCCGGTCACGCCGATCGGGCCGAGGCCGGCGACCAGGAACGCGACGATCCCGGCTGTGGAGAGGGCGGCGGTCCACCAGCGAGTGGCGCCCGCTACGGCGGCGCCGATCGGGACGGCGATCAGGCCGAGGAGGGTCAGGGCCATGCCGGGTAGCGCCCAGCCGAACGTGAACGCCGCCAGACCGCCCATCGTCTCGCTCACCTTCTCGGCTGTGGCGGGGTCGAGGGCCTGGCGGGCGGCCAGATCGGCGCTGTCACCCACCATCAGCCCGCTGAAGTTGATCAGCGCAAGCACCGTGACCCCCGCGGCAACCCCGGTGAACCGAGCCGCCCGGGAAGCACTCCGGTCCGGGCCTCCGAAGGAGGGAACCACGCCACCCGAGGAAGAAGCCGCGCCGGCCCCGCCGGTGGAGGCCTCGAGCCCGGACGAACGGATCGTCTGGGCGGCGATCATCAGCACGGCCGGGACGAACAGGACCCAGGCGTAGTGCAGGAACAGCGCACTGACCTGTGTCAACACCGGACTTGCCACACTGTCCGCGACGTCACCGGACCAGTCCGGGACCGTGGCCATTCCCGCCGCGAACGTGAGCGGCGCCGCGTACATCGAAAAGAGGCCGAAGCGGCGACGGAAGGTCCCGAAAGTGTCAGGTTCCGAAGGCGCAGCCGAGGCCGGATCGAGCAGGCTGCGTGCGGCGAACGTGTAGGCGACCGTCATGACGACCGGGCCGAGCAGGCAGAGCGGCACCGGTGAGATGGCGAACGCCAGGTAGAGCGCCATGCCCGCCAGCGCCCCGGCCGCGACACGCCAGCTGATGACGCCGGCGCGGGCGGCCGCGATCGGGGTGAGTATCAGCGACAGGGCCCAGCCGGCGAGACCGGGCCACTGCCAGCCGGCGACGGTCACGCTGAGTGCCAGGAAGCGCTCGTCGACGACCTGGACCCGCGCGTCCGGCAGGGTCTGCTCCAGGGCGAGCAGGAAGAAGTCGTTGGCCATCAGCGCGGAGAAAGTGATCAGGCCGAAGATCACCGCGAGCCAGGCGATGCGCGCGAGCACGGCGCCGCGGCGCCGGATGGGGGTCAGAAGACCGAGCAGACCGGGTACGAACAGAGCCCACGCCCAATGCAGCAGGAGTGAATGGGCCTGGACCGCGTCCGGATGTTGCCGATAGATGCCATATCCCTGATCGTCGCCGAGTGCCGGGTCCACCCCGGTCGCCACCGCCAGCAGGATCGGCGCGGCCACCAGGCTCGCGGCCGCTGCTTTACGCCACATCGTCGTTTGTCCCCTCGTTGTCGAACGTCGGCGGGAACGTTACGAACGGCCGGCCGCGGCGTCGCCCGCATGCGGAGTGATCGGCTCTCCCCCGCGAGGCGGACGGGCCGTCATCCTCGGGGTGGGTTCGGGCGAGGGCGCCGGGGCCGTAGGTTCGACCCGTGTTGAGGCGACAACTCAGGCGGATCCGGCGCTCGGACGTGGCGGTGACCGCGGGATTCGTGGCTTTCGCCCTGCTCGAGGAGCTCCTGATCGACATGCCGGGCGCCTGGTGGCCGCTCGCGCTGACCGGTTTCGCCCTGCTGATCCTGGTGCGCCGGCTGATCCCGCTGCTCGCCATGATCCCGAACGCGCTGAGCGTCGTGGACCTGTTCTACGTCGAGGCGACGATCGCCGGTGAGCAGACGGTCAACTTCCGGCTGTGGCAGGTGGTCTCGATGATCATCTGCGCGTACACGGTGGGGCGCTGGGTGCCGCCGGTCGACCGCCGGGGCGCCCTGGGCGTGGCCACGATCGTCTTCACGGTGGCGACCTACTACCGGTTCAACCCGCAGGACCCGATGATCGACATCTTCATACCCGTGTCGCCGTACGTCCTAGGGGTGGTCGTCTCGTTCCAGGCGCGCCGGCTGGCCGAGGCGGCGGGCATTCAGGCGTCGTTCCGGGAGCGGCAGGCGCGCGAGGCCGTGATGGAGGAGCGTGTCCGGATCGCCCGGGAGCTGCACGACATGGTGGCGCACAGCGTGACCGTCATGGTGATCCAGGCCGGGGTCGTGCGGCGGCGCCTGGACGCGGGACTTCCCGTGGACGGTCAACTGCTGGAGAGCATCGAGTCGTCGGGGCGGGACGCGGTGACGGAGTTGCGCCGTACGCTCGGACTGCTGCGCGGTGACGGCTCCGCGCAGGCACCGGCCGGGCTGGACGGACTGGACGACCTGGTCGGGCAGGTACGCGAGGCCGGCCTCAAACTGCGGGTCACCAGGCTCGGCGACCCGGTGCCGCTGCTGCCGGCCGTCGACCTGTCGGCGTACCGGATCGTCCAGGAGGCGCTGACCAACGTGCTGAAACACGCGCAGGCCACGACGGCCGAGCTGACGGTGGCGTACCGGGAGGACGGCCTGCACCTCGGCGTGGTCAACGACGGCCCGGTCCTCGCGCCGGCCGGCGGTGGCGGTCAGGGCCTGATCGGGATGCGGGAACGCGTCACGCTGTTCGGCGGCGACCTGACCGCGGGCCCCCGGGAAGCGGGCGGCTTCGCGATCGAGGCCCGTCTCCCGGTGGCGGGCCGATGAACGAGGCAGGCGCAGACAGCCCCGCGAAGATCAGTGTCGTGATCGCCGACGACCAGCGGATGCTGCGCGCCGGCCTCCGCATGGTGATCGAGACCGAGCCCGACATGAACGTCATCGGCGAGGCGAGCGACGGCGCCGAGGCGGTCTCGGTGGCACGGCGCCTGCGGCCCGACGTCGTGCTCATGGACATCGCCATGCCGCGGCAGGACGGCCTGACGGCCACCCGCACCCTGCTGTCCACACCGAACCCGCCCCGGATCATCGTGCTGACCACGTTCGACACTGACGAGAACCTGTACCGGGCGCTGCAGGCCGGCGCCAGCGGCTTCCTGCTGAAGGTCTCCTCCCCGGAACATCTGATCACCGCGATCCGGGTGGTGGCGGCCGGCGAGGCACTGCTCGATCCGGCGGTCACCACCCGGGTCATCTCCGCGTTCGCCGGGCGCCCCGGACCGGTCCCGCCGCCCGAGCTCAACGATCTGACGCCCCGCGAGATCGACGTCCTGCGACTGATGGCCCGCGGCATGTCGAACGGGGAGATCGCCGCCGCGCTCACCGTCGGCGAGGCGACAGTAAAGACACATGTGGCGCGGGTCCTGATGAAGCTCGACCTGCGGGACCGGGTGCAGGCGGTGGTCTACGCATACGAGTCCGGGCTGATCCGGGCCGGCGGCGGTCAGAGCAGCGTCCGCCAGTAGTCCCAGAACCGGACGCCGATCAGCCCGGCGAGCAGCAGCAGCCAGGCGACGGGCACGGCAGTGTGGACCCGGGCCAGCACACCACCGACGTTGTGCACCGTGACATAGGTGAAGATCAAGATCATAACAACCCAAACCGCCATACAGTACGGGCAAAGCGCACCGATCCTGTACAGACTCTGGAACGCCAACCAGTGCACGAAGCCGACCCCGAACAGCGCGCCCGCCTGCATCCCCAGCCACCACCACCGCGGCAACCTCGCGCCGGCCAGCAACGCCGCACCGGTGGCCACCACGACCGGGAACGCCGCCACACCGATCAGCGGGTTCGGAAAGCCGAACACCTCGGCCTGCCCGGTCGTCATGACCGACCCGCACGACAGGATCGGGTTGATCGAGCAGCTAGGCCGGTACCCGGGGTCCTTCAGCAGCGCGAACTTCTCCACCGCCAGCACGAACGCCGCGAGCGCCCCGACCAGCCCGGCGCACAGGAGAACCCACCCGACCAGCCGGCCGGAAAGCACCGGCCGATCGGTGAGCTCCCGGTCAAGCGTCGCCGTCACTTCGCGAGCGCGGCGTCGATGGCGGCCTTGAGCGGCCCGTAGCGGGCCTTCCCGGCGAACGGCTCACCGTTGACGAAGAAACTCGGCGTCCCGGTCAACCCGAGTTGCGTGCCGTCGCTGACGTCCGTCTTGACCCGGGCCCTGACCTCCGCGCTCCGCACGTCCTTCTTGAAGCGGTCGACGTCCAGTCCGATCCCCTCGGCGTACTTCTCGAACGTCGCGGTCTGCGGCTCTCGCTTTCCCGCCCAGGCGGCCTGGTTGTCGAACAGCGTCTTGTACATCTGCTCGAGCTTGCCCTGCCGGGCGGCGGCCTCCGCCGCATACGCCGCGTTCTGAGCATTGGGATGGATTTTGAGGGGGAAGTACCGGATCACGAAAGCGACACGGTCGCGGTACTCGCCGCGCAATTTCTCAATGTCGGCATAAGCGGCCCTGCAGCCGCCGCACTCGAAGTCGAGAAATTCGACAACGGTGACTTCCGGCGCCGTGGCGCCGGTGGAAAGGCGGTTGCTGTCGGTGCGCATCACTTCCGCGCGGCCCACGTGCGGGCCTCCCTGGAAGTTGATGACGACTACTACCAGAACAGCGACCAGGGCGGTGACCAGAATGCCCAAAGTCACCTTGAGATTAGTACTGATGCCGGTCCTGCGCAGCTGACCGGCGGCTTTGGCGGCGCTCGCCCGGGCCGACTCCACGTTGCTTGGCGGCGTCTTGGTTCTACTCACCGGCGGGGACTCCTCTTCAGCTGATTGCCTACGTGGAGTAACGATCCGAACACCGTAGAGTAATGGACATACCCGGACAAACGTCAGACCCGGAGTGCCTGAGCACTCCGGGTCCGAAGGTAGGAAGGCCTCAGTTCGGGCCGTTTTCCTAGTAGTCGGTCTCGACCGCTTCGACCTCTTCGTAGACCGGCGGGGTGTAGTCGCCGTAGCCGCCACCCAGGACGTGACCCAGCAGGTCCACGTTCACGTTGTTGCCGCTCAGGTAGCCGGAGTTGCCCACGCTGTACTGGCCGGTGTTGATGACCCGGGTGCCGCCGCCATAGATGCGGTTGCGACGGTTGCTGTTGACGTAGACGACGTCGTCGTTGCAGTCGTCGTAGTCGTAGATGCCGCCGTTGTCGTAGCAGCAGTCGTTGTCACTCTGGACGTAGACGACCTCGTCGTCGTAGCCGCAGCAACCGCCACTCGGAGCCGCCGTGGCCGGGCCGGCCATCGCGAGGCTCGCGCCAGTCGCGAGCAGAAGACCGCCAAGGTACAGGGCCGTACGACGCATGATATTTCCTTTCGGACGTTTGGTGTGTCGAAGAAGAGTCTGCCCAAATCGCTGGCAAAAATCTGGGAATTTCCGGCGAGAACATACAACTAGGCAGGATTTATTGGTATTCGCCCGCGACCCGGCAATCGGGGGTTAAGGTCTCGCGGGGCGCCCGCTTCTCTCGTGCGGAATAGACGCGAAAATGCCCCCGTCCGCAACGCGGCCGGGGGCATTTAGTCGGACCTTACAAACGCACTCCGAGCAGGGCGTTCACGGTCCGGGCCATCAACTCGGGCGAATCGGGGTCATCACCCGCCCCGGACAGTGCCGCCTCGGCCCACGCGTCCACCAGGGCCAACACGCCCGGCGTGTCGAGATCGTCGTGCAATGCCTCGCGTACCGCGCCCAGCAGCCCGAGCCCGGACGGCCCGGACGGCGCCGCCGCCGCCTCGCGCCACCGCGCCAGCCGCTGCAGACCCGCCTTGAGCACCTCGTCCGTCCAGTCCCGGTCGGTGCGGTAGTGGCCGGAGAGCAGGCCCAGCCGCACCGCCATCGGGTCGACGCCGTCGCCGCGCAGGCGCGACACGAACACCAGGTTGCCGCGGGACTTCGACATCTTCTCGCCGTCGAGCCCGATCATCCCGGCGTGCGTGTAGTGCCGGGCGAACGGCGCCGCGCCGGTGAGCACCTCGGCGTGCGCCGCCGAGCACTCGTGGTGCGGGTAGAGCAGGTCGCTGCCGCCGCCCTGCACGTCGATCGTGTCGCCGAGCAGGTCGAGGGCGATCGTCGCGCACTCGATGTGCCAGCCGGGACGCCCCGGCCCGAGGTCGCCGCCGTCCCAGACCGGCTCGCCCTCGCGGGCACCGCGCCACAGCAGCGGGTCGAGCGGGTCGCGCTTGCCCGCACGGTCGGGGTCGCCACCGCGCTCGGCGGAGAGGGTGAGCATCTCCTCGCGGGACAGGTGGGACTCGTAGCCGAAGCGGGGCGCCGCGGAGATGTCGAAGTAGACGTCGCCGGTGCCGTCCTCGAGGCGGTAGGCGGCGTCCCGGGCGACCAGGTCGAGGACGTGGGCGACGATCTTCGGGATCGACTCCACCGCGCCCACGTAGTGCGCCGGCGGGATCATCCGCAGCGCCTCCATGTCCTCACGGAACAGCGCCGTCTCCCGCATCGCCAGGACCACCCAGTCCTCGCCGTCGCGGGCCGCCCGCTCCAGGAGCGGGTCGTCGATGTCGGTGACGTTCTGCACATATGCCACGTCGTGCCCGGAGTCCCGCCACGACCGGTTGACCAGGTCGAACGCGATCATCGTCGCCGCGTGGCCGAGGTGGGTGGCGTCGTAGGGCGTGATGCCGCAGACATACATCGTCGCGGTCGAACCCGGCGTGCTGGGCTGCACCGAACCGCGCGCCGTGTCGTAGAGCCGCAGCGGTGTGCGGTCCGGCGTGTCCGGCAGGCTGGGGATCTCGTGCCCGGTCCAAGCATCCATGGTCGGAGCCTATCCAGCGGGTGTCCGCCGGAGACCGGGCGCGTGATCTAAACCTCTCAGATCGGCGGCCAGGGAATGGCCGGCCAGTCCGTCGGCGGCTGCGGAAAGCGGCACGCCCGCAACAACCGTTTCACCCGCAGCCCGACATGCTGCACCTCGGAGACGGTCAGGTGGTCCTCGAGGGCGGCGCCGAGCGTGTTCCGGAGCTCCCCCGACAGCCGGGTGAGCACCTCGACGGCGTCGTCCGGCAGGGGTTTGCCGGTCCAGCCCCAGAGGACGGTCCGCAGTTTGTTCTCCACGTGGAAGCTCACCCCGTGGTCGACGCCGTGCACCGAGCCGGTCGCCGGGTACAGCACGTGGCCGCCCTTGCGATCCGCGTTGTTGATCACGGCGTCGAAGATCGCCAGGCGGGCGAGCCGAGGGTCGTCCGCGTGGGCCAGGGCGTAGGCGTCGCCGTCGTCGTCCCGCGCCGCCGCCACGGGAAACCAGCCCTCCGGCACGTCATAAGCCGGGACGAAGCCGATCAATGACGAGGCGGAGTCGGGCTCGTCGATCCACAGCTGCAGCGCGCCGGGGCCGAGCGGGCCGTCCCGCAGGATCGTCGGCGGCACCAGGTCCCACCCGGTGGCGCGGGAGACCAGGTAGGCCGAGACCTCGCGCCCGGCCAGGGTGCCGTCCGGGAAGTCCCAGAGCGGCCGCTCACCGCGCACCGGCTTGTAGACGCAGCGCCGGGTCAGTCCACCGAGGCTGATCTCGGCACGCAGTGTGGTGTTCGACGCGTCGACAAGGCGGCCCTCGATCTCGATCCGGCCTCGTCCGAGCAGCTCGAGGGCGTCCGCCTCGGCAAGCACAGCGGTGGGCTCTGCCGTCACCGGTGGTAACCGTTGTGCCGGGGGCAGAGATGACCGGCCGGGTCGAGCGGCTGGCCGCAGAGCGGGCACGGCGGACGGCCGGCGGCCACCACGCGGCGGGCCCGGTCGATGAACGCGCGGGTCGCCTCGGGGGTCAGCCGGACCCGCAGCCGGTCCAGGTCGTCGTCCGGCTCGTCGTCGTCCTCGTCGTCGGTCTCGTCCTCGTCGTCGCCGAGCGGGCCGCCGGAGAGGTCCACCTCGGGCTCACCGGCCTCGATCGCCTCGATCACGACGGTGCCGGTGTCCACGTCGAAGGCCAGGCCCAGGGTGCCGACCCGGAACTCCTCGTCGACCGGGCTGTCGAGAGGCTCGTTGTCGTGCACGGTCGGCAGGGAGGCCTCGGGCAGGTCGACGCCGAACCGCTTGTTCGCCTCGAGGAGAAGCTCCTCCAGCTTCTCGGCGAGCAGCGACACCTGAACCTTCTCCAGCGCGACGCTGATCACCCGGCCGCCACCGCGCGCCTGGAGGTAGAACGTGCGGTCCCCCGGCTCGCCCACCGTCCCGGCGACGAACCGCTCGGGCGGCTCGAAGGCATGCACTTGGTGGGTCATGGGGACAACCCTAACCATGACGACGCCCGATCGCGCGGGTCACCGTTGCCGGTTCGCCGAGGGCGCAAAGGGGCACACGCTGCGGCGATGCACCGATCACGCTGCGTGCATCACACCCCGCCGCCGGCACCCCCGCCCACTGCCGCGTCACTCTCCGCGGCGGGCTCCCGGTCCTCCTTCTTGGGGGGTACGAGCGACCCCAGCTCACCGGTCTCGTTGAGCCGGACCAGGAACGGGCGGGTCGGTGTGTACCGGATCACCGTGATCGATGCCGGGTCGGCCACGATCCGCTGGAACTCGTCGAGGTGAAGTCCCAGCGCGTCGGCCGCGATGGCTTTGATCACATCGCCGTGGCTGCAGGCCAGCCAGATCGCGTCCGGGCCATGCTCGGCGGTCACCCGGGCGTCCCAGCCGCGGATCGACGCGACCGCGCGGGCCGACATCGCGGCCATCGCCTCACCGTTGGGGAACACCGCGGCGCTGGGGTGCTGCTGGACCACCGGCCACAGCGGCTCCTTGGCCAGCTCCTTGAGCGGCCGGCCCTCCCAGTCGCCGTACCCGCACTCGATCAGGCCGTCGTCGGTCACCGGGGTGACGCCCGGCACCGCGAGTTCGAGGGTCTGCCGGCAGCGGATCAGCGGGCTGGTCACCACGGCGGCGAGGGGCAGGACGCCCAGCCGCTCACCGACGCGGGCCGCCTGGGCGCGCCCGGTCTCGTCGAGCTCCACGGGCTGCCGGCCGGCCAGGCCACCGGACGCGTTCGCGGTGGTACGGCCGTGCCGCAGCAGCAGGACGGTCGCCACTCAGTCCGCCAGGCCGGTCTCGTCGAGGGCCTCGGCGACGACCCGCAGCGTCGTGATGCCGCCCTCCAGATCACCCACGTACGGGCTGATCGACAGCGTGCCGACGCCGGCCGCCGCGTATTCCCGGAGGCGCTGCTTGACCTGTTCCTTGGTGCCGATGATCGAGGTGCGCTCGATGAACTCCTGCGGCACCGCCTCGGCCGCCTCGGCCACCTGCCTGCTCAGGTAGAGGTCCTGGACGCGCTTGGCCTCGTCGGCGTAACCCATCCGGACCGCGAGCGCGTTGTAGAAGTTCTGCTCGCGGCTGCCCATCCCGCCGATGTAGAGCGCCGCGTACCACCGGATGACGTCGGCGCAGGCGGCCGGGTCGTCGCCGAGCACGACCGGCACGGTCGGCGCCACGTCGAAGCCGTCCATGGTCAGTCCGCGCTTCTCACGCCCGCGGGCGATGTGCGCGAGGTGCTCCCCGGCCGCGTCCGGCGCGAAGAAGATGGCCAGCCAGCCGTCGGCGATCTCACCGGCGAGCTCCAGGTTCCTCGGCCCGACCGCGGCCAGGTAGATCGGGATCTCCTCCCGGGGCGGGTGGAAGCCGAGCTTGATGGCCTTGCCCGCGCCGTCCGGCAACGGGAGCGTGTAGTGCTCGCCGTCGTAGGAGACGGGCTTGCGGGCCAGCGCCATCCGGACGATGTCCACGTACTCCCGGGTGCGGGCGAGCGGCTTGGCGAACCGGACGCCGTGCCAGCCCTCGGAGACCTGCGGGCCGGAGACGCCGAGGCCGAGCCGGAACCGGCCGCCGGAGAGCGTGTCGACGGTGGCGGCCGTCATCGCGGTCATCGCCGGCGTGCGTGCCGGGATCTGCATGACGGCCGGGCCGAGGTCGATCCGCTCGGTCTGGCCGGCGATCCAGGCGAGCATGCTGACGGCGTCCGACCCGTACGCCTCCGCGGTCCAGACCACCGAGTAGCCGAGCCGGTCCGCTTCCCGGGCCATCGCGAGATGATCGGCGGGTGTGCTCCACGCCGTCTGATAGCCGAGGCTGAGTCCGAGCCGCACGTGCCCTCCCGAGATCTTGTGTTCGCCTGCAAGCGTACTGATCGGCTACTGGCGGGTTTCGGTCCGGTAACCGACGCAGCACACAGGCCCGTGAGCATTTCGCGGACGAAGCACTCTGAATAAGGTTCACTCATGCATCAGCGACCGCTCGGCCGAAGCGGGCTAGCGGTTTCGCGGCTCGCTCTCGGCACCATGACCTGGGGACGGGACACCGACCCGGACGACGCGGCCGACCAGCTGAAGATCTTTCTCGAGGCCGGCGGGACGCTGATCGACACCGCGGACGTGTACGGCGACGGCGACGCCGAGGCCGTGATCGGCTCGCTGCTGGACCACCTGGTCCCCCGCGACGAGGTGGTGATCGCCACCAAGGCCGGCCTCACCCCGCACCGGTACCGTCCCCGCGACGCCTCCCGGGGCAACCTGCTGCGCTCCCTCGACGCCTCGCTGCGGCGGCTCGGCACCGACTACGTCGACCTGTGGCAGGTGCACGGATACGACGCGCAGACCCCGTTCGAGGAGACCATGGCCGCGCTGGACCACGCGGTGAACAGCGGCCGGGTCCGCTACGCCGGCGTCTCCAACTTCGCCGCCTGGCAGACCACCCGCGCGGCGACGTGGCAGTCCGCCTATCCGGGACGGGCCCCGATCGTCGCGGCCCAGATGGAGTATTCGCTGGTCGAACGCGGTATCGAGCGGGAGCTGCTGCCGGCCGCGGCGACGCTGGGCTTCGGCATACTCGCCTGGTCCCCATTGGGCCGGGGAGTGCTCACCGGCAAGTATCGCAACGGCCGTCCGCTCGACTCGCGGGCGGCCTCCGAGCATCTGGCCCCGTTCGTGCAGACCTACCTGGAGCCGCGCAGCTCCAGCATCGTCGAGGCGGTGGTGACCGCGGCGAGCGGCCTGGGCGTCTCCCCGCTCGAGGTGGCCCTGGCCTGGATCCGGGACCGGCCCGGGGTGGCCGCGCCGATCCTGGGCGCCCGGACCGCCGGCCAGCTGCAGGGAGCGCTGCGCAGCGAGCAGCTCACGCTCCCGGCGGAGATCGCCATGGCGCTCGACGACGTGTCCGCGATCGACGTCGGCTACCCGGAGCGCGAGGGCGTCGGTTACCCCCACGGCGACGGATGAGGCGGCTGCTGGGCCCGCTGCTCGACCCCGTCACCTACCGGCGGGCCGTCTTCCTGCTGCTCGGCGGGGTGCTCGCGCTGCCGTACCTGCTGGGCGCCGGCCTGGTCGTCCAGTCGATCACCGAGGGTGACCGCGGCCGGCCCGGCGAGCTGCTGATCCTGGCCATCGTGGCCGGGATCGCGCTGGTGCCGCCGTTCCTCGGCGGCACCCGGGAACTGGAGATCGCGGCGGCCCGGTCGCTGCTCGCCGTCGACCTGCCCGGCCACGACCGGGAACGGTCACCGGAGCTGGAGACCCGGCTGCGGGCCGCCCTCTGGTTCGGTCTGCACCTGCTCACCGGCGCGGCGATCGGCACGCTGATCCTGGTCGCGATGCCGGTCGGCGTGCTCGGCGTGATCGGCGGCGAGAGCCTGGGCACCGGCTGGTGGTGGTACCCCCTCGGTGCGGTGGTGCTGGTCGCCTCGCTCTACGCCACGGCCGGTCTGGGCCGGCTGGCCGCCACGATGGCACCGGTGCTGCTCGGGCCGTCCGCCGCCGAGCGGGAGGCCGACATGCGCGAACGCGAGCGCGGTCTGGCCGAGCGCAACCGCCTCGCCCGCGAGCTGCACGACTCGGTCGGCCACGCGATCACCGCGATCACCCTGCAGGCCGGCGCCGCACGATCCGTCTTCGACCGGGACCCGGACTTCGCCCGGCAGGCGCTCGGCGCGATCGAGGAGGCGGGACGTGCCGCGGCGGCCGAGCTGGACGGTGTGCTCGGCATCCTCCGCGACCAGGGCCCCGGCCTCGACGAGCTGCCCCGGCTCCTGACCGGCCGGGTCCGGGCCGACGTCGGCGAGATCGACGTGCCGCCGAGGGTGTCGAGGGAGGCGTACCGCATCGTGCAGGAGTCACTGACCAACGCCGCCCGGCACGGGACCGGGCCGGCCACGCTGCGCATCCGGCAGGAGGACGATCTGGTGATCGAGGTGACGAACCGGCAGGCGGCATCGGCCGCGCGGGCCGGCGGCGGCAACGGGATCGAGGGCATGCGGGAACGGGTACGACTGCTCGGCGGCACCCTGTCGGCGGGACCCGGGTCCGGCGTCTGGACGGTCGTCGCCCGGCTGCCGGTGGAGCGGCCGTGACCGGCGTGCTGATCGCCGACGACGACGCCCTGGTCCGGGCCGGGCTGCGGGCGATCCTCGGCGCGGAGCCTGATCTGGAGGTGCTGGGCGAGGTCACCGACGGCGCCGACGTGGTCCAGGCCGCGATCCGGCTGCGGCCGGACGTCGTTCTCATGGATGTACGCATGCCGAAGCTCGACGGCATCCAGGCCACCCGTCTGCTCCTGGACCGGTTCGGCGCCGGCGCTCCGCGAGTCCTGGTGGTGACGACGTTCGCCAACGACGAGTACGTCTACGAGGCACTGCGCGCCGGGGCGAGCGGATTCCTGCTCAAGCGCGCCCGCCCGGAACAGATCGCCGAGGCCGTACGCGTGGTGGCGCAGGGTGACTCGCTGCTGTTCCCGGAGGCGGTGCGGCGGCTCGCGGCGTCCTACGGGCGGCCCGACGGCCGTGTCGGGCGGGCCGACCTGACCGCACGCGAGGCCGAGGTGCTCACGCTGATGGCGGACGGCCTGTCGAACGCCGAGATCGCCGCCCGGCTGGTGCTCGGCGTCGAGACGGTGAAGACGCACGTCGGCAGCATCCTGGCCAAACTCGGGGTGCGCGACCGGACGCAGGCGGTCGTCCTCGCGTACAAAACAGGTTTTGTCTCCCTCTGAAGGGTGACCGGTCCCCCTCCGCCCGGGGATCTCCCGGCGCTGCGCGGCAGCGAGCGTGAGAGGCATGACGAACCGAGCTCAGATCCTGGCGGCCGGATGGGCCGCCGGCTACGGCACCCTCGCCCTGGGATGGGCGATCACCGGACGCGGCTTCCCATTCGGCCCGGCCGACGAACGCGGCGACCTCAGCGCCCTGCGCGCCCTGGAACCCTCCGCCGGCGCCCCGATCTTCGCGGTGGTCCTGCTCCTCGCGGCCGTCGCGCTGATCTTCACCCGTGGCTCCGCCGCACCGCGCGGACCCGTCCGGTACGCCGTCCTCACCTACCTCTGGCTGGTGACCGCCGCCCTGCTGGCCGTGGTGCCGGACGCCCGGCTGCTGACCATCGCCGGATACGCCCCGATGCTGATCATCGGCCTGCCGTTCGGATGGCCGCCGGACGTCGACTACAGCACGGTCTTCACCTGGACGGTCGCGAACCAGGCGATCGCCGCGATCGGCGGCGTGCTGATCGCCCGCGCCGCGCTGACCTGGCAGCGGCGCACCCGAGGCGCCTGCGAGACGTGCGGCCGCGACGGCACCCGGGGCGGCTGGACGTCACCGTCGTCGGCCGCCCGCTGGGGACGGATCGCGGTCTGGATCGCCGCGGCCATCCCGGCCATGTACGCGGTGGTCCGCCTGGCCTGGGCGGCCGGCATCCCGCTCGGCATCTCCGGCGAGTTCCTCGAGGAGATGCAGCGCGAGGGCATCACCGTGGCCGCGGCGGGCCTGGGCGGCTTCGCCCTGGCCGGCGCGATCCTGACCCTGGGCCTGACCCAGCGCTGGGGCGAGGTGTTCCCCCGCTGGATGATCGGCCTGTCCGGCCGCCGCGTCCCGATCCGCCTGGCCACGATCCCGGCGAGCATCGTGGCGGTCCTGGTCGCGTCGGCGTCGATCTCGCTGTACACCGGCGAGGGCTCGGAGGACCTGCTCAGCAACGGGTTGGCCACGGCGCCGGCGCTGTTGTGGCCGCTGTGGAGCGCGGCGCTGGCGGCAGCCACGTACGCCTACCACCTCCGGCGCCGCCCGCGCTGCGAGCAGTGCCACCGCCCGGCCCCGCTCACCGTGGTCCGCGACACGAAAGAACAGGCACCGGCGGGCCTGGTGCGAGAGTCCGGCGCGAGAGCATATTAGATCGCATGGACTACGAATACGCGCCGTCTTAAAAGCAACGGAACGCTACTTCGTAGCCGCCCAACCAAGCCCGTGACCTGCGGTTATCCACGGTTCTTGTCTGTTCGGGTGATGCGCCTAATACGCTATCACATGCCGCCCGATACACACGCCTAACCGGCGTCGATTCGTAGTGCAGCCAACGACCGGCCCTCGTAGCACGGCTTGAGGGTCGGTCACAGTGCGTGTAAACGCTTGGGCCATGTCACAGCGCCAATTCCGCTCACATCTCGGATGGCCGCCAAAACGGTTGTTACGGTCTCCCAGTCAACAGCGAGAGCGCAACGCTCGCAGCGATCAGATCTCATCCGACGATTGATGATTGGGGACGCCTTTGCCCGGAATCGAGTCTACAACGTACGTCCCACCTCCGGAGTGCAGTCACGGCAAACGCGAATTGGTGATGTTCGGCGGATCACCCTATTGGAGATGCGCCCTTCGTTTCGACGGATGTCTCGCGGAGCCTGCAAGGGAAGTTCCACAGCCAAGAGTCGACGCCATCGCCGACGTAGCTGCCGTTCCAGAAATACAAGACAACGCCGGATCGGTTCTCCACGACGAAACGCCAAAACCAAAAGCACCCCGGTCACATAGCCGGACCGAGTGGGAAAAGGCGTTTCTGAACTGTCCCGACGTTCCCAGGATGGCTAAAGCCGTGGGGATGGTTCTTGCCAGCAGAACCGACTACTCGACGGGCCGGAATGCCTGGCCGTCGCAAGCTTGGATGGCCGCATCTTTGGGGTACGTATCAACAGACCCTGTGAGACAGAATCTCGAACTACTACGGGATGACGGCTGGATTTACCGAGACGGCAAGGGCGAGGTTGGGCCAAGTGGATACCGGCCCGACAGGTATCGGCTGACGATTCCGAAGTGCGACCATGCGCACGACGAGTCGGCGTTGCCTCGTGTGCTCAAGTAGGAATCCCTTCCCCAGATGGGATTACCTTACCTATCTACCTTACCGGACTACCGTACCGGTTTACCCTACCTATTTAGCATACCGTTAGACCATACAGGTCTAACGTACCTAATGCATTTGCAGTGAGCTGCAAGCCCCCTAGCAGGGCTTGCACTGGCCGTCGTGGAGAGCAACGGAGCGACAGGCAATAAGTCTCCCAATCGCCGCCAAGCGATTGCGTGGAAACGAAACAACGCCTCCGCACCTACGTCGGCAACAACAATGCTGCGCCTCGGAGGGCACAGCGGAGAGGCGGATAGATACCACTATCAACATGCACCGTATGCAAGACCCCCGTACCCTACGGGGCCTCACGATGCCTAATGCATAAGCCGAAGCGACGTCACGCATTGAGTGCGAGTCGCAGAGGTTACGACTCAACTTATCAACGCAACAGGCGAACGATCCTTGAGGGATCGCCGCTGTGCACCCTATGCCGCCGTAGATCTGCCACGACGGCCGATCACATCGTCCCCCTATCCAAAGGCGGGACGAACGAACTAACCAACCTTCGGCCCTCATGCGGGCCATGCAATTACGCCCGAGGGAATCGGGCGTAGCTGGCCCCGCTATCCGGCCGAAGCCCAGGGGAAGGGGGATCAAAAGGTTGGGACGACCAAGGGGAAGACCCACGTGTTTCAGTTCGCTTGAGTGCGCGCTACAGATGGGACATTGCTGTCCCACATCTGGTTTTAGTGCTCAAACACCTATCCAACGGTGGGACAAACGCCCTTCCAAGTGGGACAGCGTGTCCCACTTTGCCAATAGAAAGGATCAGCAATGGTTTACGAGATGCGGAAGTGCCGCAACTGCGGTGGCGGCCTAGCGTTCTCCGCGAAAGGCCAGAGCCGGGGTGAATACTGCTCTGCCCCGGATTGTCGGCGCGTCCGGGACGCCGAACGGAAGCGGGCACAGAGGGCCGCTAAAAGCGCCCCAGAATCCACTACGACGGCCGAAACGACGGCCGGTGATAGTCCGGACAGGGCCGAACCGATCGGGCCTGTTGTAGCGCCCTGGGAGCAGCAATACCCAACCCACGACGAGATGTGGACGGACGCCATGTTGTCGCGGCCAGGCAATGAGGATTGGTGGTCGATACTGACCGAGGCATCGGCCAGAAATCCCCAGCGGTATCCGCACCTCACGCCGGTGGAGGTGCGCTGATGAAGGGCTACTACTGGTGCAGCACCCACAGGGTCGGCCACTCACACGATGAGCCGACGTGTCCCATGTGGGAGGCGGTCACCCGAGAGAACGAAGTCCGCAACGAGGTGCGGCTAGCTCGCTGGAAGCGGGCACACAACAGGGGCCAGCGTTTCCGGCGTTGTGCGTTCTGTAGGCAGACCTTTGACGCCGGGGCCATACGTGGCCGTGGGCGGCCCCGTGAGACGTGCTCACAGACTTGTGCCGACGCCCGAGAGGTGGAGCGGCGGACGCTCATTCGTAACGGTGTGTTGACGCCGGCCCCTACGCGCAGTAAGCGGGAGCGGCGGCCCCATAGCTGGGTTGACCAGGTGCAGCTACGCACCAGCGGCTATGAGGGACACCGGGTGTCCCCGGAACTTCGGGACTTCCTAGACGCCTTCCCCGATGGCGGCTGGTCCATCACTGATCAGCCGTGACGGATTAATCCGTATAAAGGTGAGGGGGAACTAATCCAGCCCCTCACTCCTTTCTAGATGGTTCGCCCATAACCCCCGGCGCCTTGGAGAAGCGCCGGGGGTTTCTTTCTATCCCCTCCGAGGAGACACCATGACTGACAACCTGACCAATGCGCTTACCGACCTGGACACCGGGGATCTAGAAGCGATGGCTGACGAGTTTTACGCCCGCATGGAAAAGGCGGCCGACACCGGCTCTCCGTACGTGCGGCTTTACGCGGCCCTCTCGGTCGCTGCGATTGACGCCCTGGCGGCGCGATAGGACATGAACTATGAACGTCGGACGCTTCCGTCCGAGCTGGAATCCAGGGCTATTGGTAATGGCCGTCGCCTGATTACCGGGTATGCCTACATCTTTGACGCTCTGTCGGAACCGCTCGGCGGATTTCGAGAACGAATCATGGCAGGCGCCGGGGCTGAAAGCATCGTCGTAGACGACATTCGGGCGCTGTGGGATCACGATCCTAAACTGATTCTAGGTCGCACCACTAGCGGCACCCTGCGCCTAGCAGAGGACAGCCTCGGACTCCATTACGAGGTTGAGGCAGACGAGCGCCAGTCCTACGTTAGGGACCTACTCATTGCCCTTGAGCGTGGCGACGTTTCGCAATCCTCGTTTGGGTTCAGGGCCAATCCTGATGGCGACAGTTGGTCGCTATCGGATGACGGCTATACGCCTCTGCGGTCTGTTCACAGCCTCTCTCTATTTGATGTTAGCCCGGTCACCTACCCGGCCTATTTGTCGAGCACGTCAGCCGCTTACTAGAGCGGAACCAATCAACCGATGCCGGTCCGCTGATGCGGGGCCGGTCTTTTTTGTGCCCAAAAACGGCTTCATCGCAGCCGAGAGGACACCCGTATGACAGGAGTTTGAATGAGCACTTGCCCTATCCCGACCAGTGATGAGCTGCGAACCAAGGCGGCCAAGCTTGCCGACAATCTGACCAAGGTTGCGGCCAATGAGGACCTTCCGGCCGAGATCCGCAGTAATGCTCTCAATGAGCTTTCCGGCGACGTGGTCCAGGCGGCCGAGGAGATCCGCAAAACCGAAGAGGCCGAGACTCGCGCTCTCAATGAGCACTTCGGCGGCCTGACGGCGGCGCGACCGGGTACCGGCCGTGGCAAGTCCGATGACGGCCCCGAGTGGCGTCACCTGGTGCCGACTTTCGATGAGTACCGGGCGCTCATGGCCGAGGGTACCCCGGCACAGGGTGGCTATTCGGTTCCGCAGAAGATCGCTAGCCAGTGGATCGAGAAGCTTCGCAACCGATCGGTTTTCATGTCGGCCCCTGGCCTTAACATGGTCCCGTTCGATAGCGCCTCTTTCCGGATTCCGGCGCAGCTCACGTCGTCGACCCCGTCGGTCGTCGCCGAGGGCGCGACCATTCCCAAGGGTGACATCACCTTTGGCGCGCTCGATTTCAACGCCATCAAGTACGGCAGCATTTATCAGGGCACCTCGGAAATTCTGGAGGATAGTTCTCTGCCGCTTGAGAAGCTTATTGCGGAAACCATGATTGATGACATGGCCGTGAAGGTTGACTTTGACGCTTTCCAAGGAACCGGCGGTACCGCTGGGCTGTTCGGCATTTCATCGACGGCCGCGAGCAACACCACGACCACTCTTTCCGCCGGTAAGACTCTGGTGACGTGGGATGACGTTCTGGACGCCTACATTGCGGTTCTCACCACCGGTCGCACCCCGACCGTTGTGTGGTGCTCTATGGACCAGTACAAGGGCCTTATCAAGAGCCGCGAGAATGGCACCACGGGTGCCTATCTTGCCGGTTCTGTTACTGCTGACCCGATGAGTCAGGCATGGGGCCTGCCGATTCTTCCGTCGGCAAACCTTCCGGTGCGGACCGTCATTGTGGCGGACGCTAGCCGAATCTATGTCGGTGTTCGGCGAGACATTCGCCTGAACCGCAGTGATGAGTACGGCTACGGTGAGGACGTCGTTTCTTGGAAGGGCACCGCTCGCTACGCGGGTATTCGTGTCGCGGAGGCGACCAGCGTTCAGAAGATCGTGGCTGCGGCCAGCTAATCAGAATGTCCCGGAGGCTTTGAGCCTCCGGGCCTTTTTGTGTTTCTAGGATCTGACGATAGCGGGATACGGTGGAGGATTCTCGCGCTCCGCTTCTAGCAGATCTGCGCGGAATGCCTCGATTAGCTCGGCCTCCCTGCCGTTCCAGAAGAATTGGTCTTCAACGGCCTTAAAGTAGCTCACAAGTGAGGCGACCTGATTCGTGGCTTCACGAAGTCTGGTCTTCTGCTGTTCTTCCGCCTGTGGCGACAAGGCGGACCACTTGTAGTGAACGAATCCATTCCGAAGTTCGGTCACTAGGTTGAGGGTGCGGATCATCTCGGCTGGCACCTCGGGGAGTCCTGCCAGCTTCCAGGTCGAAGCCATCTTGGTCTGAAGGTTGAATGTCCTGATCATCGGGATGTAGATGTCTTCTGCGAATCCTGCTCGCCGAAGACTCCGGATCAGAATGCCGTTGATGAAGTGTTCAAACCAGGTGGCGTAGAACATGATCCCGATGAGATCGTCACCCTCGTTTGTCTCCGTAACAGCGCGTTCTAGTAGCTTCTCCTGATGATCAAAGATTGGATGAAACTCGGTCTCTTCAAAATCAGGTTCGTTAACGAAGTCCTGAAGAAGTCTTCTGAAGTCTGTAAGTAATTCATCGAAAGTCCGGCTTCCGACTTCAATGGAACCGTCTTCTACCCAGGATCTAAAGGTTGCCTCGAAGAACGATCGCCGAAAGCGATCGATGATGTCACGATCTTCCGCGTTCAAATCGGCCTCTTCGCGCTCTTGATTTCGCTTCCTATGTCGCTTCGAATTTCGTTACGAAGACTGACCAGTTGGCTACGGAGTAGTGCTAGTGTTTCCTGATGCCCCTTGGATTTCTTTTCTGACTCGGCGTCAGGCTCGGGCGAAATCCACACGATCATTCTCGCGTATTGATTCAAGGTTGTTACACAATCCTTCGTCGCGCTGACGATGGTCGGAGATCCTATTATCTCGACGCGCGCAACAGGTTCTTCAAGGATACTTTCTGCGGCGAAAGCTTTGTCGAACTGATCCTCTACGTCAAGGATTCCCCAATGGGCATTCATGGCGAGTCTCTTAAGGTCTTTGATGGCCGTGTCAAAGCTTGCCAAGAGCGTTTGATAGGCCGAGAGCCTTTCTTGGTGAAGTCTTGCCGTGTCCTCCCGTTGCCACTGCTCCCGCCTTTCGCCGCGTTCCCGTTCCCACCGCAGCGCCTCTTGCTCCCGTTCCCTCTCGAAGCGCTCGTCTTGAAGCTGCTTCTGCCGTACCCACTGTTTGGTGTCGCGCCTACTGTTCATCCATTGCGTCAGAACGGAAGCAGCCAGCGTTCCCAAAATGCCGACGGCGGCAATGATCAAGGGCAGGTATGTGGTGCTCTGGCCCGCATCCGCAGCGAAGTACATGCACCCATGTTTAAGGGCCCCGTCAAGGCCGGTGCCGGCTCCTTGGGGGTGGAAGGCGTAAGCCCTGTTCAGGGTATAGAAGACCCCGGACATTGCTGGGTTCGCCCGGGGTCTCAACGTCAGTCTACGGCCCTCTCATGCCGCCTAGAGAGGCTGTACGTAGGCGTGCACAAAGAACGTCTCAACGGTGGCCGCGTGAAGGTGGCCGCCGGTCACCAGATCCTCTCCGTAGAGGGTCACGTGTAGGTGCACCTTTCCATCCGCTACCTCACCGGTTCCGGACAGTTCTAGCGGCTGGTTGTAAGACCGCAGGTAGTCCGTGAGAGCGTCGTCTTTTTTCATCACCGACACCGTGGCCGTCTGTACGGCACCAATGAGCGTGATTGAGGCGGCAGTGATCCCCAGTTCCTCGACGGCGGCCCCGACGGCCCCGAGGACTTCCTCACCTTTGCCGACCTTGATTAGGTGCATTCCCATCCCTTACAGCTTGAGGGGGTCAACGCCCGCCAGGGCGGCCCCAATGGTCCGGACGTTTTCTGTGGCTGTCTCGGTTCGGAGTGCAGCCAGCAACGCCGTATTTACCGATTCGGTGGCGGCCCCACGATTCCGGTAAAGGGTGACCGCAGCGCACCACCGGGCCCCGGCATCATTCGGATTGCCTAGCTCTTTCGTGAGCGTTCCGACCTGATGCTCATTCAGGCCGTCGGCCGTCGCCATTTGGGCAGCCTCATCCCACGGTAACGCCAGAACTCGGGAAAGTACGGCGGTGACGTATAGCTCTCTCACGTGGCCGTCATTCCGGAGAACTGTCACGGCTTCGGAACCGATCACCGGTGACGGAACCTTCGCTAGGACACCGGTAGCGTTTACACGCAACAGGGCGTTACCCCGGTTGGTCCATTTGGAGAGCGTCGCCACGGCTGCGGCATCCTGACCGACCAGGGCGGCAATTCCCCTGTCGGTGGCGTGACTTGTTTGCAGCTCGGTTAGTAGGCCGCTCCGCCCATTGCTGATCTCATGGGTGATCGCAATTGCTGTGTCGTCGGCGGGACCGGCGGCCAGAATGCCTAGGGTGCCGAGCAAAAGGCTACGGCGGTCCAAGTCTTCCCCTAACGCTTTCTCGTATGCCTTCACAACGTCAGGGGTGGCCTGACGGGTGCCGTTTTCCACGTTGCCAATGTGGGACCGGCTGTATCCGGTCCGCTTCGCCATACCGGCCAGGGATAGACCGGCCGAGGTTCGGGCCTCTTTCAAGATCCGCCCTAGCTCACTCACCCGCTACCCCTGTCGTCGGTTTGAAGCACGTTGAAGACAGCTACCGCCTGGCTTCCGACTGTGCCGCGCCTGACGCTGTGTCCACAACGAATCTTCACCCCGTCGGGGCGACGGGGCTAGTGGGTCTTCCCGATTTCTGGCGGAGAGGTGGGGGCAGTGCTGGTAGTGGGGCCAAGCAAGTTACCGCCCGATGGGGACGTGCGGGTGTGGATGGACACCGGAAGCGGCCCCGGCTATGAGTTCGCGGTGCCCGTCAAAGACCTTGGCGTGGTGAACGACGACCAGGCCGACGATCGTGGGCGCGTCTATTCACTCACCGAACGTGAATGTGACGGGTGAGGAACGAATGTCAGGGCGTCGCCACTATCCGCCAATCGCGGTTTTTCACATTCCCGAGTGCCCAACACTCGGCGGCAACGGCACCGCCAAATCTCACGACTTGGCGCGCACCGACTTTCCACACAACAGAGAGTGCCCATGCTTCAAGCTCGCCCTAACTCCGATCGTGCCCTACGTGATCGTTGAGGAGGGTGACGATCTTGACCACCTTTACCGGCCGTCGGATGAGCGTCCCCCGGATGCCGCTAGGTCGCTGTGCAAAGCGTGTAAAGGCACCCACGGCAACGTTGACGGTGACCGTGAGCGGATAGAGGTGCGTTTGAGGCCGCTACAACGGCCGTAGAGACGAGGAAAGCCCCGGACCAAAGTTCGGGGCACCTCTGCCGTCTTGATCGTTTAGGCGGCTTTCTGCTCCGCAATCATGGTGTCGGCGGCATGTAGCGCCACCCAACGGCGGTGGGCATCCGGAGCGTCCTCGGTGACGTACAGCACCTCCGTCAAGGACAGTTCCATCATGACGGCCAGGTCTAGGGCCGACTGCGGCACCTTCTCGTAGGGGGCATCGTCGTACAGCAGATCTAGCACCTCGTCGTCGGTGATGCCGAGGGCACCTGCCAACTTGTCGTAGGTGTTGAGGCCGAGTCGCTTACGTCCGGCCGTGACGTACGGGTTGCGAGCGTAGAAGCGGAACACGGGTGGTCCTTCCTGTTAGGCGGACGCCAGGACGGCGCGCAGCCGTCGTGGCGAGATGTCCAGTCGGGCGGCTACGTCTTCCTTCGTTGGTTCCGGTTGTTCCGCCAACATGGCTACGGCCAGGCGGCGAGTCTCGGCGGCCGGACGGCGGCGCTTGGCAGTCTTGGGCGGCACCTCGGGGGAATCCACCGGGGTGCTGGTGGACATCCGTGTCAGGTTGGCTCCCACATCGGCAACGGCTTCCCGTTGTTCCGCCGGAACTTCTGTCGCTGCGTCACTGTGTGCTAGCGCCGGCACCGACGCAGAGTCACCGGAACTTGAGAGCACCAGCTTTGACAGCGCCATGAACGCCAGGGCAGGCACGGCCGACAACACCCATCCGGAGACGCCTGGCTTGGCCACGGCCAGTTGTGCCGCCAGAGACAGCACGGCGGCGGCCACCAGTAGGAACATGGGATACCGGAACGACTGTCCGGCACGGCGGCGCTGCCGGATCGTCAGGAGAGCGGCGATCGGTACGAGCTCCGAGACACAGGCGTTGACCCACCCGAACGCGTCGGGGGTTCCTGGGGGCGAGTTCCGCATGGTCCAGTCGTGTACGTGGGTGAAGGATGCCCACCCTGCGGCCAGGCCGACGGTTAGAAGGATGAGGACCAGGGCGGCACGTTCCGCCCGCTCACTGCTGCTCACTTGTCACCGGCCAGAGCTTCGGCACGGCAGCAACGGCAGTTGTGGGCCAATTCCCCTAGGTGCCGCTGGCACCGGTCGGCACCGACAGCGGGCGGCAACGCTGCGCCCCGTCGCTCCCACGTCGGCGCGGGGTTGCTTGGCTTGGTTTTCGGAAGGAATCGACGCCAGTCGGGGCGCTTGCGCCCCTTCACTTCTTCTAGATCTTCTTCACCAACTTCGGGTGACACCTCTTGGCTGTCACCCCCGGCGGTCGAATCTGTCACCCCCTGGCTGTCAGATGTCACCCCGGACGGTGCGGCTGTCACCAGGCGGTAGACCCGAGTGGCAATGCCCTTGACCTGACTCACGACCAGGCGGCCGAGCTTCACCAGGCGACCAATGGCACGCTGCACAGTCCGGATGGAGCAACCAACGTATTCAGCGATCGTCGGCACCGACGGCCAGGCCGTACCGGTGTTGGCGTTCTGGTGGGAGATGATGGCGACCAGGACCAGCCGGTCAGTCGGCTTGAGATCCTTGGACGCGGTCAGGGCCTCCTTGACGGCGCGGCTCACTTGGTACCCCCGGCAGTAACGATCCGGCGGACAGCGGCCAAGTCAGAGGGTGTGAGGGTGTGCCGGTTCTTCCAGGCGAACAGCAGCAACACGGCTGTGTCCGCATCCATTGGGCCGAACAGTGAGAGCGCATCGAGTGCGGCACGCACCCGGCGGTTAGGGTGGTTCATTGCGGGACTCGCTTCCCGTCAGGCCCCGGGAGTGTTGGCGCACTCGCCGGGGCTACCTACGTCTTGTGAAGGTGTTTCAGGGGCGGGAGTCAGGCCCCAGCTAGTTGCGGTCGGTCAGCTTTCGGGCGGCTTCCTGCGCCCGCTGCGCCCTGGTCGCTCGCGTGTAGTGCCGCGTCATGGGCGATCCTGGGGACCAGCCGTAGAGGAATTCCATGGCCTCTGGCGAGAGACCGGCGTCGGCCGCTTCCGTCGCCGAGGTGTGCCGAAACAAGTGGGCGTGTACCCGGACCTGGATGCCTGCCTTTTCCACCCGTCGGGCAATCAGCATCTGGATGCCGGTTCGGGTCATCCGGCCCTTCTTGCCGAGCCACAGCGCCTCGGCGTCGGCGTGGCGGTGCTTCGCTCGCGCTCGTAGGTACCGCTCGAATGCCAGGCCGGTTGCGTCGCCCATCGGGATCATCCGGTAGCCGGTCTTGCCACTCAATGCCAGGAGGTCATTCCGAAGATCGACCGCAGCGACGGTCATGGTGCTCAACTCACCCATGCGGGGCGTGCCGATCAGGCGGAGAGTTCGGATGATCGCCATGTCGCGTACGTCGTTGAACTTGTTGCCCCTGCAAGCGTCAAGCAACGCTTTGCCGTCGGCAGGGTCGAGCACCCTCGCGGGCTTTTCCTCCACCTCGATGCGCGGAATGCGCGCCAACGGGTTGACGGTGATGATCTCTTCCGCGAGAGCCCACCGGTAGAACGCGCTCAAGTTGCGCTGGTCCTGCCGGACACGAGTAGCGGAGACGTCATCTAGGCGTGACTCAAACCACGCTTCAAGGTCCAGTCGGGTTGCCTCGCTGGCTGGCTTCCCCAGCCACTCGGTCAACGTCCGGTAGCTGTACCAGTAGTCACGGACGGTGCTGTGTGACCGCCGCCGCAGCTTCAAGGTCCGGCCGTAGCTTGACCAGGCCAGATCCGTTAGTACACGCTCCAACGCTTCGCTCCGATCGTTGCTCGGAGTGAATAACCGCTGGTCAGTGCTTGTCGGGGAGCCTAGAGCGGGTGCACTCTAACTGCCATGGACTACGAATACGCGCCGCTGCGGTTACCTTCGAATGTCGATCGGCTGACCGCGGCGGCGCAGCTCGCCATACAGGCCGAGTTCTCCGGCTGGGAGCTGGCCACGGTCCAGCTCTTCCGCGACGGCACCCGCAAGGTGATGCTGCGCCGCAGGATCCAGCCCACGCCTCAGCCCAACCTGAGTTACTGAAGCCCGCCCGGCCGATCCGGACGGGCTTCGTCGTCTCCCGGCTCTGCGCCTCGCGGCACAGGGCCCTTAATGCTGGTGACCGGCGTGGTCGTGGTGGTCGTGGTCGTCCTCGTCGGGCAGGAACGGGTGCTCGTCCAGGCGGCCGACCAGCAGGTCGCCCTCGACCGGGGCGAACGGGCCGCTGCCGTCGGCGTCGTCGAACGCCTCCAGGTCCAGGGGCTCGGTGACCTCGGTGACCGTGAGCAGGCCGTCGAGCGGCTCCAGCTCCGGCACGTCCAGGGACGCCAGCGAGCCGTCGCCGGCCTGCAGCAGCTCCAGGACCGCCTCGCCGACCGACTCGACCGGGCCGGCGTCCTCGTCGTCCGGCACCGAGCTGCGACGGGCCGTCTCGGCCACCCGCAGCAGGGCCGTCACGCTGGGCACCCGGTAGTCGCGGCGCTGCCGCACGGAGACCACCTGCGGGTACGGGTCCGCACCGGCACCGTCCGCACCACCGCTGATCTGGGCGAAGCGCTCGTCGGCCTGGTCCGGGTCGATCGCCTCGACGTCCCACGGCGTGACCTCGCCGAACGCGTCGAGCAGCTTCTCGTCGTACGCGTACGACGCGTTGTTCAGGTCGACGTACGCCTGCCAGACGTCGTCGTCGTCGATCCGCCCGGCGGCCGCCTTGACGGCCGCAAGGTGCGCTCGCGCCGCTTCGACGACCCGTTCGAGGGCGGCGTCGAGCTCGGCGTTGTGATCGGTCATGAAATGGGGGTCCTTCCGGAATTCAGCTGTTTCGGAGCAATCGGTCGAGCACACGCACGCCGAACTTTAGTCCCTCGACCGGAACTCGCTCGTCGATGCCGTGGAACAGGGCGCTGAAGTTGAGATCGGGCGGAAGGCGCAGCGGCGCGAACCCGAAGCACCGGATCCCGAGCGTGGCGAAGGCCTTGGCGTCGGTGCCGCCCGACATCAGGTACGGCACAGTACGCGCACCGGGGTCCTCGGCCCGCAGCGCGGCACCCATCGCGTCGACCAGGTCACCGTCGAACGCGGTCTCCACGGCCGGCTGCTGGTGCACGTGCTCGATCTCCACGTCCGGCCCGATCACGTCCCGCAGCTCGGCGAGGAACGCGTCGGCGTGTCCGGGCAGCGTGCGGCAGTCCACGGTGGCCGACGCCCGGCCCGGGATGACGTTGTCCTTGTAACCGGCCTCCAGGCGGGTCGGGTTCGCCGTGTTGCGGATCGTCGCGCCGATCAGGTTCGCGATCGGCCCGAGCTTCGAGATCGCCAGCTCCGGGTCGGCCGGGTCGAGGTCGATGTCGAGCGCGTCGCTGACCTGTTCGAGGAACGCCCGTACGGTCGGGGTGACGACCACCGGGAAGCGGTGCCGCCCCACCCGGGCGACCGCCTCGGCGAGCGCGGTGACCGCGTTGTCGTCGTGGATGAACGAGCCGTGGCCGGGCCGGCCGGTCGCGTGCAGCCGCAGCCAGTCGAGTCCCTTCTCGGCCGTCTGCACCAGATAGAGGCGCAGGTCGTCGTTGACCGTGTACGAATACCCGCCCACCTCGCCGATCGCCTCGGTGCACCCCTCGAACAGCTCGGGGTGCTCGCGCGTGAGCCACTGCGAGCCGTACTCCATGCCGGCCTCTTCGTCGGCCGTGTACGCCAGCACGATGTCGCGCGGCGGGGTGTACCCGGTGCGGCGCCACTCGCGGACCACGGCGAGCATCATGGCGTCGAAGTCCTTCATGTCGACGGCGCCCCGGCCCCACAGGTAGCCGTCCTTCTCCTCACCGGCGAACGGGTCCACCGACCACTCGCTCGCGTCGGCCGGCACCACGTCGAGGTGGCCGTGCACCAGCAGCGCGCCGCGTGACGGGTCGGCGCCGGGGATCCGGGCGATCAGATTGGCACGCTTCGGCGCCGACTCGAGCAGCCGCGTCTCGACACCCACCTCGCCCAGCCGCTCGGCGACGTACTCGGCGGCGACCCGTTCGCCCACTGTCGTCCGCGGGTCGCCGGTGTTGGTGGTGTCGATGCGGAGCAGGTCCCGGCAGAGCCCGGTGACCTCGTCCACGGCTGTCGTGGTGTTCATCCGCCCTTCTTACCAGCCGTTTGTCACGGAGGTTTGCCGGGACGACACCGGTGGGTATGAGCGGCGCCGTGTCTGAAGTGAATCTCCCCCCGCTGCCGCCGATCGGCGGCGAGACCTCCGGCCGCAGCGTCGTGGACGTTCTGGCCGAGCAGCACCGCGAGGCGCTCGCGCTGACCGAGCGGCTGACCACCGGCGACTACGACAAGCAGGTGGCCTCGGTACTGGTCGCCACGCTCTCCCGGCACCTCTCCGCCGAGGAGCAGTACCTCTACCCCGCGATCCGGACCGCGGTGCCCGGCGGCGACGAGATCGCCGACCGCGAGCTCGCCGAGGATCGTGATCTTCTGATGCTGCTCTCCGGTCTGGAGCGCGGCGAGGAGCCGGGACCGGTCGCCGAGGCGATCCGGCGGCACGTCGCGGCGGACGCGGAGGAACTTTTCCCGCTCCTCGAACAAATGGTCCCCGCCGAGGACATGATCCGGCTGGGCAACCGGGTGGAGACTGCTGAGGAGGCCGCGCCGACGCGGCCGCACCCGCGTACGCCGTCCCGCCCGCCCTGGAACAAGGTGGTCGACCCGGCGATCGGCGTCGTGGACAAGTTTCGTGATCTCATCACCGCACGCAAAACATATGTACGGGATTTGTAACGCTGGCCGTTTAAGACCCTTCTGTCCTGTTCGTTAATGTGTTTGTCACGGGTTGCGGATCTTTCCGCGGCGCACAGGGCTAGCCTTCGATCCCGTTCTAGTCCTAACGTCACGCTATGAACCTCGAGCTGCGGCATCTGAAGGTGGTCTGCGCCATCGCGGAGACCGGCAGCGTGACCAAGGCCGCGTCCCAGCTGGGCCTCGCCCAGCCGGCGCTCACCGCGCAACTCCAGCGCATCGAGCGGACGCTGGGTGGGCCGCTGTTCGACCGTGACCGCCGGGGCGCGCGCCCCACCGCACTGGGCGAGCTGGTGCTCTCCCGTGCCAGGGTGCTGCTGCCCGCCATGAAGGGCCTGCAGGACGAGGCCGCCCGGCTCGCCGCCGGCGGTGGCGACACCATGAGCCGGTATCGGATCGGCGCGGTCGGCGGCCCGGTGGTCGCGCACCTCATGCACCGCCTCGCGGAGGCGCAGCCGGAGGCGCAGATCACCACCCACGCGTCGTACTACGTGGAGGAACTGGCGGGCATGGTGCTCGCCGGGAAGCTGGACTACGCCCAGGTCGGCGTCTGCGGTGACGCGCTGCCGTCGGCGGAGTTCGGCCTGGTCTGGCAGACGATCGCGGTCAACGCCGTGTGCGTGCTGATGCCGGAGGACCACCCACAGGCGAAGAACCGTGAGGTGGACCTCGCCGAGCTGGGCGAGGAGCACTGGGTGGCGGGCGCCGGCGACACCTGCTTCGCCGACTGCTTCGCGGCGGCCTGCGCGCGGGCCGGCTTCGCGCCGCGCAAGATGCTCGAGACCGACGCCCGGGCCTGCGTCGACATGGTCGAGCTGGGCCTCGCGATCGGGCTGTGCCAGGCGACGTTCCGGCCGCCCGCGGGCCTCACCAGCCGGCCGCTCAAGGGCGCGCCGCTGCGCTGGCGCCTGGTCATGGGCTGGCACCCGGACTCGCCGGCCGCCCGCAGCGCGCCGAAGCTGATGGCGCTCGCCGACGAGGCCTACCAGGACGTCATCTCCCGCAACGACGCCTACATGGAGTGGATGCGCTCCGAGCCCGAGGTCAGCGGAATCACGCCCCTCGAGCCGACCAGAGAGGCCGCCTGAGTCCAGTTCAGGCGGCCTCCGGTAAATCGAGCAAAACGGATCAGCGGGCGGGCGCCGAGAGGGGCGATGCCGAGACCTCGAAGGTGAGCTCGCCGTCGCGGGCGTCCACCTTCACCGTGCGGCCCGGGGCCAGATCGGCCGCGAGCAGCATCTTGGACAGCCGGTTGTCCAGCTCCCGCTGGATCGTGCGGCGCAGCGGCCGGGCGCCGAACTCGGGCTGGAACCCGCGCTCGGCCAGCCAGTCCACGGCCGCGCCGGTGATCTCCAGCTGGACGTCCTGCGCGTGCAGCCGCCGCCGGGTCTCGTCCAGCATCATCTCGGTGATCCGGTGCAGCTGACCGGTCTCCAGCTGCCGGAAGATGATGATCTCGTCGATCCGGTTGATGAACTCCGGCCGCAGCTGCTCCTTGAGCCGGCGGTCCAGGCGGTCACGCAGCTCCTCGTCCGGCGAGCGGCCGGTGTCCGAGCCGCCGAAGCCGACGCTGCGGGTGGAGCCGCTGATCAGGTCCGAGCCGAGGTTGCTCGTCATGATCAGGACGGTGTTCTTGAAGCTGACCGTCCGGCCCTGGCTGTCGGTGAGCCGCCCGTCGTCGAGCACCTGCAACAGGATGTTGAAGACGTCCGGGTGCGCCTTCTCGATCTCGTCGAGGAGCACCACGCTGTACGGCCGGCGCCGCACCGCCTCGGTCAGCTGACCCGCCTCGTCGTAGCCGACGTATCCGGGCGGGGCACCGACCAGCCGCGACACCGTGTGCCGCTCCTGGAACTCGCTCATGTCCAGCCGGATCATCCGGTCCGCCTCGCCGAACAGCGCCTCGGCGAGCGAGCGCGCCAGCTCGGTCTTGCCGACACCGGTCGGGCCGAGGAACAGGAAGCTGCCCACCGGCCGGTCCGGGTCACCCAGCCCGGCACGCGAGCGGCGCACCGCCTCGGCGACCGCCTCGACCGCGTCCTCCTGGCCGATCACATGCCCGTGCAGGTGCTCCTCGAGGCGCAGCAGGCGGTCCCGCTCGGCCTCGGTGAGCTGCGCCACCGGGATGCCGGTCGCCCGCGACACCACGTCCGCGACGTCCGCGTCGGTCACCTGCGGCACCCCACCGGGACCGGCGCCGGCACCGGCGATCTGCGCCTTCAGCTCGTTGATCTGGTCACGCAGCTGGGACGCCTGCTCGTAGTGCTCCGCCGCCACCGCCTGGTCGCGGTCCCGGGAGAGCTGCTCCAGGCGGCGCTCCCGCTCGCGCAGGCCCGCGTCCGGCGTCTTGGTGCGCAGCCGCACCCGGGCACCGGCCTGGTCGATCAGGTCGATCGCCTTGTCCGGCAGGAACCGGTCGGTGATGTAGCGGTCGGAGAGCACCGCCGCGGCGTCGAGCGCCTCGTCGGTGATCCGCACCTGGTGGTGCGCCTCGTAGTTGTCCCGCAGCCCGCGCAGGATCGCCACGGTGTCCTCGACGGTCGGCTCGCCGACCAGCACCGGCTGGAAGCGCCGGGCCAGGGCCGCGTCCTTCTCGATGTTCTTGCGGTACTCGTCGAGGGTGGTCGCGCCGATCACCCGCAGCCTGCCCCGCGCGAGGGCCGGCTTGAGCATGTTGCTGGCGTCCATCCCGCCGCCCTCGCCGCCACCGGCGCCGACCAGCGTGTGGATCTCGTCCATGAAGACGATCAGGCCGTCACCGGACGCCTGGATCTCGTCGATCACCTTGCGCAGGCGCTCCTCGAAGTCGCCGCGGTATCGGGTGCCGGCCACCAGACCGGCCAGGTCCAGCTGCACGACCCGCTTGTCCTGCAGGGTCAGCGGCACGTCGCCGTCCACGATCCGCTGCGCCAGGCCCTCGACGATCGCGGTCTTGCCCACGCCGGCCTCGCCGATCAGCACCGGGTTGTTCTTGGTCCGCCGGGACAGGATCTCCACGGCCTGCTCGATCTCGTCGGCCCGGCCGATCACCGGGTCGATCTCGCCGCGGCGGGCCGACTCGGTCAGGTCGACGCCGAACTGCTCCAGCGTCGGGGTCGGCGCGGACGTGCCGCGCGAGCCGCCCTGGCCACCGCCACCGCTGGTGGCGGGCGCCTCCGGGTGGGGGATGGCACGCGGGTCGAGCCGCCCGGCGAGCAGCCGCCCGGCGGCCGAGTCGGTGTTGAGGCCGAGCGCCATGAGGATGTGCTCCGGCCCGATGTAGGACGCGCCGACGGCCCGCGAGATCTGCAGGCTGTCCAGCAGCGCGCGCTTGGCGGCCGGGGTCAGGGCCACCTGCTCCGGCAGGTCACGGCCCGCGGCGCCCATCTCGGCCCGGCGGTTGGCCGCGGCGGTGCGCGCCGTCTCGCCGCCCGCCTGGTTGTCCAGGTCGCGCAGCAGGGTCTCCGGGTCCGTGCCGGCCTTGCGCACGGTCTGCTTCATCGGCTCCTGCTGGAGCACCGCCCAGAGCAGGTCGTCGGTGTCCAGGTCGGCGAGCGCCCGCTCGCCGGTCGCCATCTCCGCGGCCCGCCGCGCCGCCTCGGTGAGCACCTGCCGCGCGTCGTTGCTCATGTACCGCGCGATGTCGAAGCGCTGCGCCGCCCGGCGCGGCTCCGCCGCACCGAAGAAGCGCGCGAACAGGTCGTCCCACTGGCCGGGCCCGCTGGGCCCGAACGGTCCGATGCTCATCAGTCTCTCTTCTCCTGGTACCTCGTGGGCGGCAAGGTGCGCGCCGCCGAGTGTTGTCAGCGCGCCGGCTCCCCGGTGCATTCCCTGATCGCACGAAAAGTTGACAGGAGTAGGCTCAACTTCATGGACGTCACACCCTCGCAGCCAGCATCGCAGCAGGCGAGCGGCCCGGCGGCGATATCCGGCGAGGCTGTCCCGCTGGTCGTGGTCGACGGCGCCAACGTGGTCGGCTCGGTTCCGGACGGCTGGTGGCGGGACCGGGCGGGCGCGGCGGTCCGGCTCCGCGACAATCTCGCGGCGGTGCCCGCCGCGGGCCTGCCGGATCTCCCCGGGCCCGTCGAGGTCGTTCTCGTCGTGGAGGGCAGGGCGCGGGACATCCCGCAAGCTCCGGGCGGGGTGCGCATCGAGCGCGCGCCCGGCTCCGGCGATGACAAAATCGTCGATATCGTACGGGGGGAGCACTCCGGTCGCCGTGTCGTGGTCGTGACGGCCGACCGTGGGCTGCGCGCCCGGGTCGCGGCGCTCGGGGCGGAACTGCGCGGCCCCACCTCGGTCCCCCGTTGATCGCCGTCGGGTGACCCTCCTGCGGTGGAACCGGCGGCCCGCGCAGGAGCCCCCCGGGTGGCGCCGGGAAATCGCATGATCCACAATGGACGACCGCCGGGTGTGGCGATCACCAGGGAGATCTCCCGTGGTGACCGCCGGGCACGGTACGGCCGGTCAGTGACTTCCGGTTCGCCAG
Source organism: Actinoplanes sp. NPDC051861 (assembly GCF_040681145.1). Taxonomy (NCBI): domain Bacteria; kingdom Bacillati; phylum Actinomycetota; class Actinomycetes; order Micromonosporales; family Micromonosporaceae; genus Actinoplanes; species Actinoplanes sp. NPDC051861. The sequence goes on along the minus strand of NZ_JBFAYE010000003.1, from coordinate 555,804 downwards.
GTGCCGCAAAATCCGGGCACCGCGGACGGCGGGAACGGAACCGGGCGGTAGTCTGCAAGTGACAGCAAGGATTCCTACAGGAGGCTGCACGGGTGGCCAGTGTCGCCGAGGTCAGAGCTGCCGTCGACGCCGCGCTTCAACAGGTCACCGAGGGGCAGGCGGCGATACAGGCGGCTCGGGAGAAGCTCGGCGAGGCCCAGCAGAGCCTGGCGGCGGCCCTCGACGGCAGCGCCCACGACGCGGTCGGCGCGGCGCACGCCTCGCTGTCGCAGGCGGACCAGCAGCTCGAGGAGTGCCTCAGCGCCACACTGCTGGCCGTCGAGCAGGCGCAGACCTACACGGCGATGCTCTGACGCGATGTCGCTGCTTCAGGAACTCGGCGGCCAGCTTCGCGCCGCCTCCGACGAGCTACCCACCGGTCTGGTCACCGCCGCCATGGAACGGCTGCGGACGGCCACCGAGATTCTGAACTGGGTGCGCGAACAGTCACACCAGCAGATGGGCGTGCCCCAGCTGGGAAACGCCACCGAGCACGTGGAACGCGCCGCCGCGGCCCTGCGTGCCGCGCAGGACGCGATCGCGGCCTATCTCGCCGCGGCCGGTCTGTCCGGGCAGCCCGGTGCCGCACCGGGGCAGGAGTGGCGTGCCGCGCTGAAGCCGGAGGATGCCGCTCCGCCGGCCGACCCGGACAGCGAGCCGGAGGCCGAGGCGCTCGGCCCGTGGTGGCAGCAGCGGGTGGCTCAGCTGACCGGCGAGCCGGCACCGGACAAGCAGGGTGGCAAGGACGGCACCGACACCGCCGAGCTGCTGCGCCGAGTGGCCGCCGGCGTGCGCGCCGGTGACCGGGCCCGCCTCGGCCGTGAGCTGCACGCGGTGAACGCCTCGACCGGTCTCGGGCTGTCCGCGGTCACCTCACCGGTGCTGCACCGGCTCGCCGGTGACCTGCTCGGTCACGAACCGCGCCCGGAGGACGTGCCCCGGCTGCGCTCCGCCGCCGAGGGCCGGGTCAAGTCGCTGCTGCCGGGCACCTCGCCGGCGATCCTGGAGACGCTGATCGACCGCATCTGCCGCGTCCCGGTGCAGCAACAGCAGCAGAAGAACCGGCCGCCCGGCCACCCGGCCGACAACGCCGTGACCGCGAGCGTGCTCACCGGCGTCCTGCTGGCCCGGCTCGGCCGCGACGCGCAGACGCTGAACCCGGACGCGCCGGAGCCGGTGCGCCGCGAGGACGGCGCCGAGACCGGTGAGCGCCGGCGATGATCCCGAACGAATCCACAACTGCGTCGATGCCGGCAGGTCATGGCTGAATCCACCAAACAGCGGGTGATGGAGATCCGGGCGGGGTTGTCCCACGCGCTCGGCGCCGCTCAGACGGCTCTCGAACGCGCCCAGCACTCGGAGACCGGTGCGGTCGCCCGCTGGGAACGGGTGAGCGTCGCGGCCACCTCACGCCGGCGCAAACTCGCCGCCGCCCGCGACGAGCGGCTCCGGGAGATCGACACCTGGCACGACACCGAGCTGGCCGCGCTGGCCGGAGCGGCGGCGGGGGCGGCGGACCGGGCGGCACCCGGTGCGGCCGGCGAGCTCTGGCACAGCTGGGAGCCGACCCCGCTCACCGCGGCGGCCGAGCTGCGCGTCGGGCGGCTCATGCTGCCCGACGCCCCACTGCCGCACCCGGAGCGCACCAAGCGGCCGGAGGGGCCCTGGGCGACCGCGCCGGGCACACCGCGGGAGAACGACGAGGAACCGCCGCCGGTCGAGGACGAGGCGCCGCCGGAGGCGCCCGCGCTGGTCCGGCTGCTCGACCACGGGCACATCGTGGTCGAGGGCGACCAGCGCATCGGTGACAACGTGGTGGCCGGGCTGCTGCTGCGCGCGCTCGGCACCAGCGCGCCCGGCGCGGTGCAGCTGATCGGGTTCGACCCGGACAACCTCGGCGGCGGGCTGGCCGGTTTCGCCCCGCTCGCCTCGGCCGGCGTGCTCACGTTCACCGGGCCGCAGGACCTCGCGCCGCTTCTCGACGAGTTGGTCGGCCACGTGCGGCGGATCAACGAGAAGGTGCTGGCCGGCGAGTACACGTCGCTGCGGGAACTGCACGCGGCCACCCGGCGGCGCCCGGAACCGTGGCGGGTCGCGGTGCTGCTCGGCGGCGGGGAGCTGTCCCGGCACGAGCGGACCCAGCTGGACCGGTTGCTGCGCACCGGAGCCGCGTGCGGGGTGCACCTGGTGATCCGGGGGCTCGCCGTGGAACCGGGTCCGGGCATCGAGGTGGTCACGGCGGCCGCGGGCGACGAGGCGCGGGTGGCGAGCGCGGGTGCTCTGCCCGTACGTCTGGATCCTGGTCCGCCGCAGGCGGTGGTGACCGCGACGTGCCGGCAGATCGCCGAGGCCGTCGCCGCCGGGCCGGCGCCCGTGGCGCTGGACAGCCTCCTGCCGGAAGCCGGCGCCGAGTGGCGGGAGAACTCCGCGGCCGGCCTCACCGCGCCGCTCGGCGACAGTCCGCAGGGCGACCGGGTGACCGTGACGCTGAGCGACTACCCGCCGCACGCGCTGATCGCCGGGCCCTCCGGCACCGGCAAGACCAACTTCATCTACGCCTGGCTGGGCGCGCTCGCCGCCCGCTACTCCCCCGCCGAGCTGGCGTTCTACCTGCTCGACTTCAAGGAGGGCGTGTCGTTCGCCCGGTTCGCTCCGGGTCGGCGGGACCCCAGCTGGCTGCCGCACGTCCGGCTGGTCGGGGTGAACGTCAACACCGACCGCGAGTTCGGGCTGGCGCTGCTGCGGTTCCTCAGCGGCGAGCTGCGGCGCCGGGCGGACGCGGCGAAGCAGCACGAGGTGACGAACCTGGGCGAGCTGCGCGCGGAGGACCCGGAGGGCAGCTGGCCGCGGATCGTGGCGGTGGTCGACGAGTTCCAGGTGCTGCTCGCCGGGCGCGACGCGGTCGCCGGCGAGGCCGTGGAACTGCTCGAGGACCTCGCCCGGCGCGGCCGGTCGCAGGGCATCCACCTGATCCTGGCCAGCCAGGACGTCTCCGGCATCGAGGCGCTCTGGGGCCGGCCCGCGCTGGTCGCCCAGTTCTCGCTGCGGATCGCCCTGCCCCGGGCCCGGCGGGTGCTCGCCGAGACGAACCAGGCTGCCGAGTCGCTGCCCCGCTACCACGCGGTGGTCAACGCCGACTCCGGCGCGGCCGAGGCCAACCAGGTGGTCCGGGTGCCCGCCGCGGGCGACCGGGACCAGTGGAGCGCCCTGCAGCACCGGCTGTGGCGGCGCCGCGCCACCGAGCCGGGCCCGCCGCGCCTCTTCGACGGTGACGTGGTCCCGCGGCTGGCGGAGAGCCCCGACTTCCGGTCGCTGCGGCCGTCGGAGTCGCCGTCCGCCCCGGTGGCGATGCTGGGCGAGACGATCGACGTGGCGGCGCGGTCGGCGCGGACCGTGCTGCGGCGCGCGCCGGGCCGCAACATCGCGGTGCTGGGCACCCGGCTGGAGGAGGCGTGCGCGGTGCTGGCCACGGCCGGGCGCTCCCTCGCCGCCCAGTTCGCACCGGACGGCGCACGCTTCTCGGTGGTCTGCCTGGACCCCGACGCCCGCGCGGCGGCCGAGGCGCTGCACGCGCGGCTGCCGGAGTGCGGGTGGTACGACGCGGAGAACGTGAACTGGCTCCTGGAGGACGCCGCCGCCGACGCGGGCGCCGCCTGGCCGGCGGACCGGCCGCACTTCATCCTGATCTACGCCGCCGACGCGATGCCGGGCGGCCGGGCAACCGCCGAGCAGCTGCGCACGATCCTGCGGCAGGGCCCGGAGCGGCGGCTGCACGTGATCGGCTGGTGGCGCGGCGCCGGGCTCCTGCGCGACAGCCTCGGCGGGCACGGCGCCCGCACCGACGCGATCGGCGCCTGGGTGGCGCTGGACGTGCACGGCAGCGAACTGTCGCCCTACTACCCCGGCACGGGCGCGCCGAACTGGTACCCGCGGCCGTGGCGAGCCCTGCATTTCGACCGCTCGGTGCACCGTGGCGCCGAGGTGATCATCCCCTACGGAACCTCATGAGCGAACTGGAACCGGCCGACTTCGACCGCGCCGACTACCGCACCGTCCTGCGCAGGCTCACCACGCTGGACCAGCGCGCCGCCACGCTGCGCGAGGAGGCGCAGCGATGGCACGCCGAGCGGGCCACCGCGGCCGAGGAGGCGGTCCGGGTGGCGGAACGAGAGGTACGCGAGGCGCAGCACGCCGTCCGCGTGGCGCAACGCGATCTGGAGCAGGTGGACGCGCGCGCGGCCGGCCTCTGGTCCGACCTGGTGCACCGGGTCGGCCCGGCGGCGGAGCGGTTCGGGCGTACGCTGCCGGCCGCCAGCATCCCCCGCCAGCGCGACCGGGACGCCGCCGACTACCTCGACGAGGTGGAGGCGCGGGTGAAGTACACACCGCCGGCCCGGCCGCTGACCTTCGGCACGCAGCTGCTCTTCGGGATCTTCGGCGTGGTGGGCGGCGTGCTCGGCGTGGTCGGCAACGTCGTGGTGCGGCGCACCGCCGAGGCAGCCGGCGGCGACTGGCCGCAGGCGGCTCCGGTGGTGGCGCTGCTCGTGCTGCTGCTCTTCCCCGTCCTGGCGGTGGTCACCGCGAAGCTGGTGGCCGACCGGCGCGGCGTCGGGCTGGACACCGCGGCGGTCGCCACCGTGCTGATCAGTGGACTGGTCACGGCCGGGCTGCTGTTCACGGTCGTCCAGTTCGCCCAGCCGCCTAGCGGCTGAGGGACCTGGCCCGCTCGGCTTCCTCCTGGAGGGCGGCGGGCACGTCCAGGTGCTCGCCTGCGCCGTGCGACTCGTCGTAGTTCAGGTCGCCGGCCTCGTCGTACTCCGGTCCGGTCGCCTCGACCTCGGGCGCGGGCCGGATGTCGTCCTGCGGATCCGTCATGGGGTCACGGTAACCCGCTCGGCGCGGGCACCACGAGACCTTCGGTGAGCAGGCGCCGGGCCGGCACGAGGCGGTCCTCGTCGTCGTCGAGGGGCAGGTCAGCGACGGGGTGCGGCGCACCGTCGAGGGCGGCGCGGAGGGCCGCCGCGCAGTATGCCGGAAAGCGCAGCATCCGCCCGGCGAGCCGCAGCGCGACGGAGCACCTGGTCGGAGATCTCGGCGCCGGTGCGGCGCTGTGCTGGGCGGACCGGGGCGGGCGGCCGGTCACACCGAGATGCCTTGAAGTCACGCGTATGCCGCAGGTGCCGCAGCGTCGCCGAGTAAGTCGATGAGTGTCGAAGCATTCCGCTGCGCATAATCCGAGTAACAGTTGTTCATCAACGCATGTGTGACGTTCGCCTCGCTCGCCAGCGATCGCAGTTTCGGCGCCCATTCCGCGAGTTCGGCGTCGGAATAGCGATAACCGAACTTCTCGTGGATGTTCTTGCTCGTCCACTTGTCGCTGTGCCCGTGAAATCGCACCACGGCAATGTCCGCGGTGGCGACCGGGAGCGGCGGCACCGAGGACTTGTGGCCCTGCGGCATGTCGACGCAGACATAGGCGAGCCTGTGCGCCCGCAGGAAGTCGAGGGTCTCGTCGCGGTTGCCGCCGTCGAACCACGACGCGTTGCGGAACTCGAAGACCGGCCGCAACGGCCTGCAGCGGGCGACGACCTCGAGCAGGTACTCCTTGTTGGACCTGCGGATGCCGAACCACGGCGGGAACTGGAAGAGCAGCACCCCCAGCTTGCCGGCCCCGGCGAGGGGGTCCAGCGCGCTCAGGAAGCGGGTCCACACCTGTTCGTACGCTTGCGGCTCGAGGTCCGGTGGGTAGACGTTGGCCTTGCCGGTCTCCGGCCGGAGGTCCTTGTAGAGCGCCGACACCTTCGTCGGATGCCCGGTCAGCAGGCTGAACGCCTTGATGTCGAAGGTGAAGCCGTCCGGTGTGCGATCGGCCCACAGCTTCGCGGTCTGCTCGTTCGGCGGGCCGTAGTAGGTGGCGTCGACCTCGACCACCGGGAAGTGCTTCGCGTAGTGCGCCAGGCGCTTCTCCGGGGTGTCCGCGCCCGGCGGGTACCAGCCGGAGGCGAGCAGGGTCTTGTCCGTCCACGAGGCGGTGCCGACCTTCACAGTGCCCATCGCTGGTCCTTTCCCGGGGCTCGCCGCCGCGAACCCCGGGTGCGGCCGATCAGCTGGCCCGGCGCTCGCGGACCGACTTGCAGTTCACGCACGAGGTGGCGGACGGGAAGACCTCGAGCCGCTCCACCGGGATCGGGTTGTGGCAGCCCTCGCAGTTGCCGTAAGTCCCGTCGTCCAGGCGCTGGATGGCGTGCTCCGCCTGCGTGCGCCGGTCGAGCAGCGTCTTGATCAGCGACGTCGCCGCGTCGCGCTCGGCGGTCTTGGAACCGCTGTCCGCCTGGTCGTCGCCGGCCGCGTCGCCGATCTCCACGAGGCGCAGCCGGTGGTTCTGCGCGACCGCCTCCTCGTACTCGGTGTTGAGCTCCTCGAACCGGCTCCGGAGGAGTGTCCGGATCTGGTCGATCTCATCGGCCGAGCGCACCTTCGCCGTGCTCGCGCCCTTACCCGTAACAACCGCTCCGTTGACGAGCATGCAGTCCCCCTGCCCTTCACTCAGCCCCAGCCGGTGGGCATCGCCCGGGTCACCCTCGTCCCGGTCCGGCTCGCCATGTAGCGCCGGTCGATACCCACCACTGGAGATCCCAAACGGGACCCCCCGCGAAAAAGTAACCGGAGCATAACTGTCAGTGGTCAGTTCCGCCACGGACTCGGCATGCGGGTCTTTGTGCCGGTCGTCACCGGCCGGTCTCGACCAGGGCCGGGCGCTTCGGGTCGTCGAGGCGTACGACCACGTCAGCGAAGGTTTCCGGGGCCACCTCGTCGGTGTAGCGCCGGTACGCCGGTAAGGTCCAGCGCTCGTCCTGCCCGGTACGCCGCTCGAGTGCGGCGGCGGAGAGCTCAAGATGGACGGTGAAGTCGAAATCCAGACCGGAACCGAGGAGCAGCGGGCCGCTGACCAGCACAATCGCGTCGCCGGGGAGGTCACGGTAGGGCTCGCGGGCGGCGCGGTCGACGGCCGGGTCCCAGAGCCGCAGCAGGATCCGGCCGGAGCCGTTCGGGCCCGCCGGGGACAGCACTTCGCGGATCAGCCCGGCCTCGTCGAACCAGCCGGTGTAGAAAGAGTCCGGGTTGGTCCGCCCGAACTCCAGGCGCAGCGAGGCGGGGCGCAGGAAGTCCCTGGTGTCGACGCGGACGGCCGGGCGGCCACGGACCCGGAGCGGATCCACGAGCGCGTCGGCCAGCCGGTCCGGGGCGGCGGCCGGTGGGCCGTCGACGGCGACTCGCAGCCTTCTGTCGGATTCCCGACTCGCGAGGCGGTCGGCCAGGTCCTCGACGAGGAGGTCGAAGGAGATCGGGCGAACCTGCACGGGTGCACTCTAGTCGCCGCGCGCCCACCCGCGATCTTGGCTCGTGGTCACCCACGCGCCCACGCTCCTTGCCCGTGGGCTGCGGCCCACCCACGCTCGCTGCTCGCGCGGCCGACTTTTCCCGAGATCTTGGAGAGTTGCGCCCATATGCGGACCCAAACTCGCCAAGATCTCGCCGCAAGCCGCAAGCCGCGCGTCGCAGGCCGCGGCGCTGCGGGCCGCGGCGTCAGTCGTGGGGCATGATCGTGACGCGGGCGTCGTCGGCCAGGCGGTAGCCCACTCCGTAGACCGTGGTGATCAGCGGAAGGGTGTTGCCCAGCTTGAGCCGCAGGCGCCGGACATGCACGTCAACGGTGCGCTCACCGGCCCGCTCATAACCCCACACCGCCGTGAGCAACTGGGACCGGGTGAAGACCCGGCGCGGCCGCTCGGCCAGATAGAGCAGCAGATCGAACTCCAGCCGTGTCAGAGGCAGCGCCGCGCCGTCCAGGAGCGCCTGCCGGGACCCGAGGAGCAAACGCACCTCCGGGCCCTCCAGGGGCGGCTCAGCGGCCTCCGGGACGTCGGCGGCGGGCGCCTGCTCGACGGTGACCGTGCCGCGGCTCAACTCCACCAGTTCCCGGACCGCCGCCAGCAGCCGGTGAGCCTGTGGAGACACCGCGTCCCCGGTGAGTGGAATGGCGAGCGTCACGGTCAGCGCCGGCTCGGCGGCACGCCGTCCGGAGCCTCGGCCCGGCCCGGCAGAACGGCGATCGGCACGCGGCGACAATGCGCTGACCGGCATTGATGCATCCCCCAGAATTTGCTGCGGCAAGCGAATACGACTGATCACTGTGCGTAAAGCGGGGACGATATTTCCGAACCGCCGGTTGGGCGGTCAAGTCGCCAACCACAGTGTGGGAAAGACGTTCCATATTGTTCTCGGTCACACAAATGCATTCCGGGAACGTTTTCTGTCAGCCTCATTAAAGATTGCCGAACGTGCGTGGCAGACCTGGGTGAAGAGACGATGCCGCGCTTCAGGGCCGCCGGGGAACCTCACCAGCGACGGGGCGGCACGCTGTCGAAGACCGCGCGCACGCTGCTCGCCGCGGGTGGGCCCGCCGGCGAGCGCGACTCGCCGCGGGTGGCCGCCGGCGAGAGAGATACAGCACTACCGGAGATGGCGGAGCCGCCAGGCCCCGCCATCTCCGCGATTCCTGGGAGATCAGCCGCCCGACGTGAGGCGGCGGCCGACGGCCGCGATGAGCCGGTCCAGCTCGGAGCCGAACGGGTTGTCGTGGACCAGGTAGGTCCAGGTGGCGCTGGGCCGCACGATCTCCGCGCGGTCCGGCTCCCAGCCGTCGGTCAGGTCCACCTCGTCGAACGTCTCGATGGTCCGGGCCTCGACCTTGGTCAGCAGCTCCTGGAACGCCGGGACGGCGGCACGGTGGAACTCGTCGAGCGGGTCGAGCTTGCCGAGCGCCCGCAGGTGCACGCCCTCGCGGACCTCGGACAGGAACGCCAGGTGGTCGGCCCAGAGCCGGTCCAGGTGGTAGAGCGCGATCGCCCGGGCCGCGTCGGACAGGATGTCCTCGTCGGTCTCCTTGGCCTTCTCCGACGACTTCTCCAGCAGCATGATCGCCGCGACCTCGGAGGTCAGCAGGCGCTCCCGGCGCTCGGCCAGCAGCAGGCGCTGCTGCTCGATCACCACGCTGTACCGCCAGGTGTTGCGGTGGATCTCGTGGTTCACGCCCTCGGCGACCCGCTGGGCGTGCTCGACCGCGTAGTCGACCTGCGGGTCGTGCACGACACCGTCGATGTCCATCCGCGGCGAGGCCGGGATGATGTCACCGGCGTGCCGGGTGACCAGCTCGTCCTCGAGGCTCACGAAGAACACCGAGCGGCCCGGGTCGCCCTGCCGGCCGGCCCGGCCGCGGAGCTGGTCGTCGACGCGGCGGCTGTCGTGGCGGCCGGCGCCGATCACGTACAGCCCGCCGAGCTCGACGACCGCGTCGCGGTCCTTCTCGTCGCTGCCGCCCAGGCGGATGTCGACACCGCGGCCGGCCATCTGGGTGGAGACGGTGACGGCGCCGAGCGCGCCCGCCTCCGCGATGATCACCGCTTCCTCGGCGTCGTTCTTCGCGTTCAGCACGTTGGCGGAGACACCGGCGTCGGCCAGCTGCCGGGCCAGCAGCTCGGAGGCCTTCACGTCCAGCGTGCCGATCAGCACCGGGCGGCCCGACTCGTGCGCGATCTTGATCTCCTCGACCAGCGCCTCGTCGCGGGTCTCGTGCGCGGAGTAGATCCGGTCCGGGTCGTCCTCACGGATGTTCGGCGTGTTCGGCGGGATGACCGCCACCTCGAGCTTGAAGTACTCCCGGAGCTGCTCGCCGACGTGCACCGCGGTCGCGGTCATGCCGCAGACCGTCTTGTACAGCGCGATGTACGCCTGAACCGTGATCGTGTCCAGCACCTCGCCCTCGGCGGTGGCGGACAGGCCCTCCTTGGCCTCCACGGCCGCCTGCAGACCGTCCGGCCAGCGGCGTCGCTGTGCCACCCGGCCGCGCATCTCGTCGATCAGCTCGACCGAGCCGTTGCGGACGATGTAGTCGACGTCGCGGCGCAGCAGGGCGTGCGCGTGCAGGGCCACGTTCACCGCGGACAGGTGCTCGACCTGGTCGTCGGCGTACAGGTCGATGCCGCCGAGCTCCTCCTCCAGGTACTTGAGGCCGTCGTCGGTGAAGGCCACGCTGCGGCCGTCCTCGGCCACCTCGTAGTGCTTGCCCTTGCGCAGGGTCCGCATCAGCGCGGCGGCCTCGTGCACCGGGTCGCTCTCGGTGGAGGTGCTGCCCGCGAGGACCATCGGCACGCGGGCCTCGTCGATCAGGATCGAGTCGGCCTCGTCGACGATCGCGGTGGCCAGATCGCGCTGGACCCGGTCGGCGACGTCGGTGACGAGCTGGTCGCGGAGGTAGTCGAAGCCGGCCTCGCTCACCGAGACGTAGGTGACGTCCGCCTCGTACGCCTCCCGGCGCTCTTCCGGGGTGGAGGCCTCGGTCACCGAGCCCACCGTGAGGCCGAGGAGCGTGTAGATCGGCTCCATCCACTCGGCGTCGCGCTTGGCGAGATAGTCATTGACGGTGAGGACGTGCACCGGTCCGTGGCCGAGGCGGGTGTGCCCGTATGCCGCGATCGTGGCGGTGAGCGTCTTGCCCTCACCGGTGGCCATCTCCGCGACGCGCTTGTCGAGCAGTGACATGGCACCGAGGAGCTGCACGTCGTAAGGCCTCTGGCCGATCGCGCGCCGGGCCGCCTCACGGCCGATCGCGCAGATCTCGACGTAGTCGTTCGCCTCGCGCGCGGCCTCGGTCAGCGCAGCGTCGTCCCGCTCCTTGAGCGCGTCCTCACGCTCCTCGATCGCCGGGAGCCGCTTCGACAGCGGCCCGAGATCCACCGTCGCGCCCGGACGCTGGAGAAACTTGCGGAACCGGCTCTTCAGCCGCTGCGACACACCCATGGCGCGCAACGGTACTTCATTTTGTCCCGGGTCTGGTGACGGACTCCCCACGGTACGCACGTTTGCCGGGGCGGATACGGGGGCACCTCACTGGTCGTCCCACGCCTCTGCTCGTCGACGCCGAAGGGAGGCGCATGCCGAGCCAGCTGGTCTGCCGGCCGGAACAGGACCTCCCCGTGGCGGTGCTGACGATAAGCGGCACCCTGGACAAGCTCACCGGCGACGCGCTCGGAACGGCCGTACGGCGCAGTCTCTCGGTGCAGCCGGCCAAACTGCTGCTGGACGTCACCCGGCTGCGGGTCGCCGACCCGCTCGCACTCACCGTGCTCGGCTCCGTCGTCTGCCAGGCCGAGGAGTTCCCGGCCGTCCCGATCGTGATCTGCGGTGCCGACGAGGCGGTCCGGCGGGCGCTCGCCGAGACGCCCGGTTGCACCGGCCTCGAACTGGCCGCGAGCTGCTCCACCGCGCGCGCCGAGGCGTACGCCCAGCCGGCCGGCCGAGAGATCCGAGTCCGATTACGCCCGGTGCCGGAAGCCTGCCGTCAGGTCCGTACCCTGGTCGCGCAGACCTGCGCGGGCTGGCACCGCGCCGACGTCAGCTCGACCGTCGCCCTGGTCGCCACCGAGCTGGTGGCGAACGTGGTGCGCCACGCCCACACCACGATGGAGTTCACCCTGGCCCTGCGCGACGGCCGGCTCACCGTCGCGGTGCGTGACGGCAGCCGCCGGATGCCCCGCCGCCTCGACCCCACCGTCACCGACGCGGGTGGTCGCGGTCTTCGCCTGGTGCACGACCTGACCGACGCCTGGGGCGTTCTGCCGGTCACCGACGGTAAGGTGGTGTGGAGTCAACTCACCACCGGAGCCGCCGTGTGACCGAGCCCCCGGAACCCGAGTACCGCGACCTGGTCGCCGTCGGCGCGTCCGCGGGTGGGGTGGAGGCACTGCGAGCGCTGGCCGCCGGGCTCCCCACCGACTATCCGGGCTCGATCCTGGTCGTCCTGCACGTGCCCCCGTCCGCACCCAGCGCGCTGCCGCACATCCTCCGGCGCAGCGGCTCCCTGCCGGCGGGCGCCGCCGAGGACGGTGAGCCGCTCGCCGCCGGCCGGATCTACGTGGCCCCCGCCGACCACCATCTGCTGGTCCTCGACGGGCGGCTCCGGCTGACCCGAGGGCCCTCCGAGAACGGCCACCGGCCGGCGATCGACCCGCTGTTCCGTTCGGTCGCCCGGGTCGCGGGACGCCGGACGGTCGGCGTCGTGCTCTCCGGCTCGCGCGACGACGGCGCGGCGGGGCTCGCCGCGATCACCGCCGCCGGCGGGCTGGCCGTGGTGCAGGACCCGGACGACGCGCTCTGCCCCTGGATGCCCCGGGCCGCCATGGCGCGGGTGGTGCCCGATCACGTGGTTCCCTCCGCCAAGCTGGGCGGCCTGCTGGCGGAGATCGCCGCCAGGCCACTGCCGGAGGGGCCGAACTCCATGGTGGATCCGATTCTCGACGCGGAGGTGGCGATGTCCGGCCTGGCCCCGCTGCACACCGACGAGTTCGCCCTGCCCGCCGGCTACGGCTGCCCGGACTGCGGCGGCAGCCTGTTCCTCGTCGAGGACCGGCCGCTGCCCCGGTTCCGGTGCCGGGTCGGGCACGCCTGGTCGCCGGAGAGCCTGCTCGACGAACAGGCCGTCACCCTGGAGAGCGCGCTCTGGATGGCGCTGCGCTCGCTCGAGGAGAAGGCGGCGCTGAGCCGGCGGATGGCCGCGGGCCGGTCCCTGGAGGGCGGCGCCGACCGGTTCAAGGCCATGGCCGAGGACGCGGAGACGGCCGGCGACACGATCCGGCGTCTGATCGCCCGGCTCGGCTCGTCCGCGGCATCGGGTGAAACCCCGCCGTCCGGCGCGACCGCACCGGCGTGACGTGCGGTAGCGTTCCAGTTCGTGCAAGCGACTGACCCGCACTTCGAGGCACTGCTGCTCTATCTGAAAGAGTCGCGCGGCTTCGATTTCACCGGTTACAAGCGGTCCAGCCTCATGCGCCGGGTCAGCCGCCGGATGACCCAGGTCGAGATGGGCGACTACCTGGAGTACCTGGACTATCTCCAGGTCCACCCCGACGAGTTCACCGCGCTCTTCAACACCATCCTGATCAACGTGACGGCGTTCTTCCGGGACGCCGACGCCTGGGACTACCTGCGGACCGAGGTCCTGGAGCCGATGGTGGCGTCGAAACCGGCCGGCTCCCTCATCCGCATCTGGTCCGCGGGGTGCGCGTCCGGCGAGGAGGCCTACACCCTGGCCATGGCACTCGCCGAGCTGATCGGCGTGGACCAGTTCAAGGACCGGGTCAAGATCTACGCGACCGACGTCGACGAGGAGCAGCTCAACGAGGCGAGGCAGGCGACGTACGGCGAACGCGAGACACAGAGCCTCGACCCCGACCTGCTGGAGCGCTACTTCGAGACCGTCAACGGGCGCTGGACCTTCCGCAAGGACCTCCGCCGCTCGGTGATCTTCGGCCGCAACGACCTGGTGCAGGACGCCCCGATCTCCCGCATCGACCTGCTCACGTGCCGCAACACGCTGATGTACTTCAACGCCGAGACCCAGGCGAAGATCCTCAGCCGGTTCCACTTCGCGCTCTCCGAGACCGGCGTGCTCTTCCTCGGCAAGGCCGAGATGCTGCTCAGCCACGCGAGCCTGTTCACGCCGATCGACCTCAAGCGCCGGGTCTTCCGCCGGGTCCCCCGCCTGTACGCGCCGCCCGGCGTCACGTTCGCCGATCCCCCGCCGTCCGCCGGAAGCGGCGTCACCGGTCTCGACGAGCTGCGCAACGAGGTCTTCGCGGCCAGTCCGCTCGCGCAGCTCTCGCTCACCTCCGACGGCCTCGTCGCGCTCTCCAACCGGCAGCTGGAGAAGCTGTTCGGCGTCTCCTCCCGCGACATCGGCCGCCCGTTCCGCGACCTGGAGGTCTCCTATCGCCCGGTCGAGCTGCGCCGCTTCATCGAACAGGCCCAGCTGGAACGCCGCACGCTGCGGGTCAGCGACGTCGAGTACCACCGAGGCACCGAGGTGACGTACCTCGAGGTCCAGATCAGCCCGCTCAGCGGCGCCGACGGCAGCCTCCTCGGCGTGAACCTGATCTTCCACGACGTCACCTCCGCACGCCGGCTGCAGGACGACCTGGAACACGCCAACCAGCAGCTCGAGGCGGCGTACGAGGAACTCCAGTCCACCAACGAGGAACTGGAGACCACCAACGAGGAACTGCAGTCGACGGTCGAGGAGCTGGAGACCACCAACGAGGAGCTCCAGTCGACCAACGAGGAACTGGAGACGATGAACGAGGAGCTCCAGTCCACCAACGACGAACTGCAGAGCATCAACGACCAGCTGCGGATCAGCACCGGCCAGCTCGACGAGGCGAACGTCTTCCTGGAGACCGTGCTGACCAGCCTCCAGGCCGGTGTCGCCGTGGTCGACCCGGACCTGCGGATCCGGATGTGGAACCGGCACGCCGAGGACCTCTGGGGCCTGCGCTCCAGCGAGGCGATCGGCCAGCACTTCCTCAACCTGGACATCGGGCTGCCCATCGACGGGCTCCGGCCGCTGCTGCGCGGCGCGCTCGGGCCCGACGGGGTCTCCGCCGAGATCCAGCTCGACGCGGTCAACCGGCGCGGGCGGGCGGTGACCATCCGCGTGGCCTGCACCCCGCTGCGGCGACGGGACGGCGGAGTCGGCGGCGGCGACGGGGCCATCGTCGTCATGGAGACGGCCTGACGTTTCCCCGGCCCCTTCCGGGGGTATCCGGGCGGCTCGGAAGGGCGGCTGCGATGACGGTGCGGTGTGTGGTTCACGGTGACGGCGCCATCACGACTGTCGCCGTGACCGGGCGGCTACGGCTGGCCGACGCCGCGCCGATGCGCGAGACGCTGCTCAAGTGCCTGGCCGAGCAGCCCGGCGCACTGCTGATCGACCTCTCCGGGCTCGACGTGGAACAGCCGCTCGCGCTCGCGGTGTTCACCGCGGTGCTGCATCAGGCCGCCCGCTGGCCCGGCACTCCCGTCCTGCTCTGCGCGCCGCCGCCGGCGACCCGGGAACACCTGGTCACCGGTGCGTACCAGCGGATGCCACTCTTCGACACCCTGGCCCGCGCCCGCGACCATCTGCGCGACAGCCGCCTGACCATGCCCGCGATCAGCGAGGAGCTGCTGCCGGTCTCCGGGTCCACCCGGCACGCCCGCAACGTGGCCACCGAGGTCTGCCTGCGCTGGGACCTGCCCGGCCTGGTCGCGCCGGCCAGCCTGATCGTGACCGAGCTGGTGGCCAACGTCGTGGACCACGCCCGCACGATGATGACGCTGCGGTTGTCACTGCGCCCGCGTCACCTGAACATCGCCGTCCGGGACGGGGCACCGGGTGAGCCGGTCGAGATGAAGCCGCCGCCGCCGGCGAGTCCGGCCCGCGGGCGGGGATTGCTGCTGGTCAGCTCGGTCGCGGCGAACTGGGGCTGGCTGCCGTCCCACGACGGCAAGGTGGTCTGGGCCGCCTTGCGACGGTGAACCCCGCGCCGTCCCCGGTCACGCTTTGCGGAGGACTCCGGCCAGGCCGGAGACGGCCAAGATCCTTGCAACGTACGGCTGCGCGCCCGCGACCCCGAACCCGACATCCCGGGAAGCGGCCAGCTGCAGGGCCTCCACCAGCACCGCCACGCCCGCGGCGTCGATCAGCGGCACACCGGACATGTCCACGACGACGGCCGACACCCCGGGCGTACCGACGGCGTGCCGCAGCCCGGCGCCCAGCCGCTCGGCGGTGTCCCGGTCGACCTCGCCACGCACCCGCACCGTCAGCGACGACCCGTCACGCGTCACCGAGACCTGCATGCCGTGCCGCGCCTGCGCCTCGGCGCCGTCCCAGCGCGGCGGGACGTCGGAGAGCATGGCCTCACGCAGCCAGGTCAGCGCTCGGCTGAGCAGCCTGGAGACGTGCATCTGGGAGATGCCGAGCTCGGTGGCGATCTCGGCTTGCGTACGGTTGCCGTAGAAACGCATCGCCAGCATGCGGCGCTCCCTCGCCGGAAGGCGCAGCAGCAGCTCGGTCACCGTGAGCTTGTCGGTCACCGCCTCCAGCTCGTCGTCCACGTCGCCGATCAGGTCGCCGAACTCCATCGCGCCGTCCCCGGCCACCGGCGCGTTCAGCGAGGCCGGGGAGTATCCGGCGGCCGACTCGACAGCCTCCAGCACGGCCTGCTCGGTCACCCCGAGCTGGTCGGCGAGCTCGGCGGTGGTCGGCTTTCGCGCCAGCATGCTGGTCAGCACCATCGACGCGTGCCCGACCTCGAGGCTCAGATCCTGCACCCGGCGGGGCACGTGCACACCCCAGGTGCGGTCGCGGAAGTGCCGCTTCAACTCACCGGAGATGGTGATGACCGCGTACGCCGTGAAAGATCCACGCTCCGGGTCGTACCGATCCACGGCCTTGACCAGGCCCAGCCGGGCGACCTGCTCCAGATCCTCCAGATACTCACCGCGCCCCCGGTACCGCCGCGCGAGACGACCGGCGAACGGCAGGCAGTAGCGCACCAGATTTTCACGGATCGCGTCCGCCTCGCTCGGCGACGCACCGCTCCGGCGCCGCGCATAGGCGCCCGCCGCCGCGTCGAGATCCTCGAGAGTGTGCTCGGCCGGTTCACTGATCGGACTCCGCGAGGGCATGGCATCCCTTTCCGGGCAGCACCGCGTCCGCGGGCGCCCAGTCATCGGGACGCTACTGCCCCTTTGCTGAAAGGCCCAAACACCATCCGCCGTACGTGCGCTCGTGTCTTGGCCCCGAGGGGTCATCCCTGCGCGTTCCGGCGCGGGGGCAGACCACTCGGCGCATTCGCGGGATCCTCCAGCACCTCGGGCGCGGCCGGCCGCTCCGGCCTCGGCCCAGCGGGCGGGGCAGCCGCCCGCCCGGGAAGCCCGGAAGGCGCGTCCGCCTCGTTCATCGGTGGCCCGGCCTGAGTCGCCCCCTGGCCCGCCCCGGGTGCTGTCCCGGGTGCCGGGCCGGGTGCCGGGCCGGGTGCTGGGCCGGGTGCCGGGGGCGCGGTGGCCGGTGCCGCGCCGGCCGGGTTGTGCTGGCCCATGTCCGGCGCCTGCAGCGGCGGGCGCGCCGGGTTGTGCTGGCCCATGTCCGGAGCTTGCAGCCGCGGTCGCTGAGCAGCACCGGCAGCCTGCGGGGCAGCCGCGTTGTGCTGCCCCATGTCGGGCGCCTGCAACGGCGGCCTAGCGGCGTTGTGCTGCCCCATGTCCGGCGCCTGCAAAGGCGGCCGCGCAGTCCCCTGGCCTGCTCCACCCTGCTGGCCGAGCCCACCACCCTGACCTGCTCCGACCTGGCCATGCCCACCACCCTGACCGGCTCCGCCAACCTGACCCGGCGCACCACCCGGACTGGCATCACCCGGCTGACCCGGGGCGCCGGGCTGACCCATGTCCGGCGCCTGTAGTGGCGGTCGCAGCACGGCCGGCGGCTGCCCACCCTCCGCGGTCTGGGCAAGCATCGCGACTGACGGAAGTACGGCCGAGGTCGTATCAGGCGGCGGAATCTGCGGCGCACCGTTCGGAGGCTGGGGCGGCGTCCCCATGATGATCTCCGAAGCCCGAACCTGACCACCCTCCCCGCCGGCCCGAGCCGACCGCGGAAAGCGAGGCGCGTCGAGCGGGCTGTTCTGCTGGCTGTAGGACATCGGCTGCCGCATCAACGCATCGATGTCATCCAGCGACCCGGGAGCAGGTGCCGTCATGCCCGGCTGACCCAAGGCAGGCGGCATACCCGACATGCCGGTTTGTGCACCGGCGGCGGGAGGCATCCCCGGCAGCGGACCGGGCGCAGGCGGCATACCCGGCACCGCGCCGGGCGCAGGCGGCATACCCGGCACCGCGCCGGGTGCAGGCGGCATACCAGGGAACGGCCCGGCAGCGGCCGGCGTCCCGGGATGCGAGCCGGCCGGGGGCTGTCCCGGCCCAGCCGGAAGGTGGCCCGACCCGGGCATCGCGTTGGGAAGTCCCGAACCGCTCGGCGGCTGACTCGCAGCCGGCACGGCGTTACCGGGACCGTGACCTGAGGACGGCGCCCCCGGACCGTTCGGCGGCTGACCGAAGTTCTGCGAGCCGGGAGCCGCACCTGCGCCGGCCTGCGCGGACTGCCACGGCGGCGGCTGAGCCTCAGGGGAACCTTGCCCCCACTGCCCCGCGGACCCGGGCGGCATCACACTCCCCGGCTGGACGACCGTAGCGGGATCCGGCGGAGGCCAAGCCGGGTTGGGCACACCGGACGCACCCACCCCGCCGGGCACACCAGGCACACCGGACGCGCCAATCCCGCCGGGCCCGCCAGGCCCACCGGGAACGCCAACTCCGCCGGGCCCACCGGGAACGCCAACTCCGCCGGGCCCACCGGGTGCGCCGGGTGCGCCGGGCCCGCCGATCCCACCAGGCGCGCCGGGCGCCGCTGGACCGGCAGGCTCGCCGGTCCCCCACGGCTGGCCCTGCTCGCCGGCCCCCGAGGAGGGTGGCCAGGGCTGGCCGGGTGTCATCGCACTACCCGGAATCGGCGGCGGCCAAGACTGAGCGGTCGAACCGAAGGTCACCACGCTGTCCGGCGAACCGACACCACCCCCGCCGGAACGAGGTGGCCAGGCCTCCCCCTGCGACCCGGCGGCGCCCGGCCCGCCGGCGCCCGGCCCAGCGGCGCCCGGCCCAGCGGCGCCCGGCCCGCCGGCGCCCCGCCCGGCACCGTCCGGCGATCCGGCGTCGCCGCTTCCCACGGCACGCGCACCGAACGGGCCGCCACCGTCCCACGGCACCCCGCCGGACTCACCCGCAGCACCCGACATATCGGAAATTCCGCCACCGGGCAAGTTGCCGCCAGAAGAGGAAACACCGACCGCCGCGGAAACACCGCCAACTGCGGAAAAACCAGTCCCGGCGACCTCAGGAACCGCGAGAGGACCGTCAGCGCCAGCAGGAGCAGCAGACAAACCAGCACCACCGGAGATCCCCGATCCAGTTGCGGCGCCCGCGACGGCAGCGCCGGACGTTTGCGTCTCCGCGGAAGGGCCGGAGACACGCGGCGGCCAGGCCTGCCCGCCGGAAGCCTCTTCGGGTATCTCACACGGGGGCACCGACGACCCCGCCGGCACACCCTGAGCCTGCCGGTCACTGTCACCGGGAAGAGGCGGAAGCGGCGGCAACGGAATCCCACCCGGCCCACTGTCCGGAAGCGGCGGCAACGGAATCGCACCGGACGCCGCAGGCACGGTCCCACCAGCCGCAGGCACGGTCCCACCAGCCGCAGGCACCGACCCACCAGCCGCAGACACGAACCCGCCAACCGCAGGCACCGACCCACCGGCCGCAGACACGAACCCGCCAACCACCGCACCAGCCGCATCCGGCGGGAACCGATCCCCCACCCCCACCGAGTCATCGTCGTCAGCCCGATGCCGAGACCTGGACACCTCCGGCACAGCCCAAGGCGGCACCGGCTCAGCAGACGCCGACTCCGATTCCCGGGACGAAAGCAGAGCCTCAGTGAACGACCCCCCAGCCGAAGCCCGCGAAATCGCCTCCTCGAACGGAATCCGACCCCGACCCGACCCCGAAGACGACACCGACCCCGACACCGACGAGGACCCGGACGGGAACAACGCAGCCGACGACCCAGCCGGGAACGGAACCGCCGAATCCCCCGGCGACGACTCCCCCGGAACCCCGGACGGGAACAACGACTCCGACGCCGGCGCCACATAAGCCGGCCGCCCCGCCGCCACCAGCCCCGAACTCTCCGCGAGCCCGGCCGCCTCCAGAACCTCGATCGCGGCCTGCCCCGTACGACACGGCAGCATCTCCCCACAGGCCGGGCACTCCGTGATCCCGTCGTGCGGGCCGAGCCCTCCCCCGTGCGCCTCGACCATCTTCCGGGCGGTGCGCGCCAGCAAGCTCTCGGGTTTCACGTACGCCTTCGTCGACGCCACTGGTCTCGCCCCCATCCACGCGCCCCGTAGTCAAGTTCACCCTGAAGGGGGTATCCGCCGGGCGAGTTTCCGCAGATCAGTGGGACGTTCCGGGGATTCGGCGGAAACCGCCGTCAGCCGTGACCCGAAGAGGGATATTCACTCACGGTGCATACATGCTTTCTCTCCGTAGCATGAAGAAACTTCCAGGAGGTGACCCCCCATGGACGACACCGAACTGCACCGCGAGCGAATCCTCCGGCATGTCAGTCCGATCATCACCGGCCGATTCCTCGGCTTCCAGGCCTCGTACACGCGGGAGGTCCAGGTAGGGCGGCCGCTCGCCATGGCCGTGTTCGTGGCGGCCGGCGTCGCACAGATGATCGCCTCGCTGCTGCGGATGAATCCGGCCCGGCGCACCCTCAAGGAGTTGCGCAAGGGCCCGGAGTTCCTGGTGACGCCGGTACGCCTGCGCGACGACCTCGGCCAGACCTACGAGGTGGAGATGCACGGGCAGCTGCCGCAGTCCGCCCTGCACCGCGGCGACTTGGTCCAGCTGCGCACCCAGCCGCAGGCCGATCACACGCTTCCGGTGAAGATGATGCAGGTGGTGAACCTGACCACGATGCAGCCGCTCACCCCGCGCATCCCGACCCGCTGGTCGCACATCGGCCCGGCACTGTTGCTGCAGGCCGCCGCGGGCGTGACGATCATCGGGGCGGTGCTGGCGGCGGTGCTGCGATGACAGCCGAGGCGTAGAAGGTCATTCCGCCGGGTAAAGCCCCCCGTCCATGTTCGACGTACACAGCCCGTTGCCCATCTGGCGAGAATGGACGGTCGGCGCGATGGGAACCGCGAAGGACAGCCGTCATCATATGGCCGAGGGGATCCCGCTCACGGCGCCGCGCGATCTCCTCCGTCACTGACGGCTCGAGAGGTGGTGCGCGGTGGGCGAGAAAGTCGAGCAGACCAACTTCACCCGTGAGGACCGGACCAGGTACCGGCAGAAGATCCGGCGCAGTCTGGACGTCTTCGCGACGATGCTGCGGGAGTCCCGTTTCGAGTTCGAAAGGCCACTCACCGGCATGGAGATCGAGCTCAACCTGATCGACGACAACGCCGATCCGGCGATGCGCAACGCGGAGGTGCTGGGCGCGATCGCCGATCCGGACTTCCAGACCGAGCTGGGCCAGTTCAACATCGAGATCAACCTGCCTCCGCGGCGGCTGGCCGGCGACGACTTCGCCGAGCTGGAGCGCAGTCTGCGCGCCAGCCTGAACCACGCCGAGCGGCAGGCGCGCACGGCCGGGACGCACATGGTCACGATCGGCATCCTGCCGACGCTGCGCCGCGAGCACCTCACCGGCGAGGCGCTCACCGTGAACCCGCGCTACCAGCTGCTCAACGAGCAGATCTTCGCCGCCCGCGGCGAGGACCTGGACATCCGCATCGACGGGGTGGACCGGCTCGCGGTGACGACCGACAGCATCGCACCCGAGGCCGCCTGCACGAGCACCCAGTTCCACCTGCAGACCAGCCCGGCCCAGTTCGCCGCGTACTGGAACGCCTCGCAGATCGCGGCCGGCATCCAGCTGGCACTGGGCGCCAACTCACCGCTGCTGCTGGGACGTGAGCTGTGGCGAGAGACCCGGATCCCGCTGTTCGAGCAGGCCACCGACACCCGCTCGGAGGAGATCCAGGCGCAGGGCGTCCGGCCACGGGTGTGGTTCGGCGAGCGCTGGATCACCAGCGTCTTCGACCTGTTCGAGGAGAACGTCCGCTACTTCCCGGCCCTGCTGCCGATCTGCGACGAGAACGATCCGGCCGACATCCTGGAGCGCGGCGACATCCCCGAGCTCAGCGAGCTGAGACTGCACAACGGCACGGTGTACCGGTGGAACCGCCCGATCTACGCCGTGGTCAACGGCCGCCCGCACCTGCGGGTGGAGAACCGCGTGCTCCCGGCCGGCCCGACGGTCGCCGACACCATCGCCAACGCCGCGTTCTACTACGGGCTGGTACGCACCCTCGCCGAGGCGGAACGCCCCCTGTGGAGCCAGATGAGCTTCCGGGCGGCCGAGGAGAACTTCCACAACTGCGCCCGGCACGGCATCGACGCGAGCGTGTTCTGGCCCGGCCACGGCACCCTGCCGGTCACCGAGCTGGTGCTGCGCCGGCTGCTCTCACAGGCCGCCGACGGGCTGGACCTGTGGGGTGTCAGCCCGGCACAGCGAGACCGGCTGCTCGGCATCGTCGAGCAACGCTGCCTGCTGCACCGCAACGGCGCGTCCTGGCAGGTGGACACGCTGCACGCGCTGGAGGCGCAGGGGCAGGACCGGCAGCAGGCGCTGCACGAGATGCTGCGCCGCTACCTGCCGCTGATGCACGAGAACATCCCCGTCCACGAATGGCCGACGATCAAGTAACGGCGATCGCGACCGTCACACCGGAGAAAACCGTCTTCGGCATGATAAGTCGAGAAAATCGCCCGGCCGCGAGCAGTGCGGCCGCCTCGGCAACACTCGGTGTCCCGACGGCGGCCGCCACAAATCCCGAAATACCCGAAATATCGGTCACGGGCTGCTCCGCCAGTGAAGCGGCGGAGAAGGCAGCGACACGCCAGCCCGAGGCCGAGGCAAGCGCCGCCGCCAACGGAAGGCGCCGGTCGATGGTCGCCAGCACCGTGACGTCAGAGGAGGTGAGCCCGGCCGCGGCCAGCGCGGCGTGGACCGGGCCACTCACGGATGCGGACGGCCGGGCCCCGAAACCCACCGCCACCTCACCCCAACGACGAGACAAGGCGGTACGCCAATCCGGGCACACCCGCCCAGTGCAGATGCAGGTAGGACGCGTGCAGCCGCGAAGTCGCGAACCCCTCCGGGTCCGCACCGCGCCACGCCCACGCCGCACCGCCCGCCGGCGACAGCAGCAGCCCCGAGCGCGGATGCACCGTCGTCCGGTGGAACTCGTGCCCGGTGACCCGCATCCCGGCCGGCCCGGCCGGGCTGTCGGTCAGCGCCACCGCGTCCCGGTACCCCAGGGTCAGCGTCGGCGTCATGGCCGCGTCCGCGTCCAGCACGCCGCACATCGGGGCTCCGTCGAGGGTCCGGCACAGCCACAGCAGCCCCGCGCACTCCGCGACGATCGGCCCGGCGAACGACGCCACCGCATCCCGCAGCGGCACGTTCGCCGACAGCTCGGCCGCGTACACCTCCGGGAACCCGCCACCGACCACCAGCGCACGGGCACCGTCCGGCAGCTTCTCGTCACGCAACGGGTCGACGATCACGACGTCAGCGCCCGCGGCGGTCAGCAGCTCCGAGGTCTCCGCATAGGAGAACGAGAACGCGGGTCCCCCCGCCAGAGCCACGACCGGCCGGCCGGCGACCGGCGCCGAAACAGAGGGACTCCAGGCAGCGGACGAGAGCGGCGGCGCCGACCGGGCAATCGCCTCGACCGCCGCAAGATCCACCGACGCCGCGATCAGATCGGCGAGCGCCGCCACCGACTCCTCCGCCTCGGCACGCCGCTCAACCGCCGGCACCAGCCCGAGATGCCGCGACGGCGCCGCCACCGCGTCCGCCCGCCGCAGCGCTCCCAGCACCGGCGTACCCACTTCCTCGCACGCCTCCCGCAGGATCGCCTCGTGCCGGTCCGAGCCGACCCGGTTGAGGATCACCCCGGCCATCCGCACGTCGCCGAAGCTGCGGAACCCGTGCACCACCGCAGCGATCGACCGGCCCTGCGCGGCCGCGTCCACCACCAGGATCACCGGCGCGCCGAGCAGCCGTGCCACCTGCGCTGTCGACCCGGTCTCCCCGGCACCGGTCCGCCCGTCGTAGAGGCCCATCACCCCTTCGACGACCGCCAGCTCGGCACCGGCCGCCCCGTGCGCGAACAGCGGCCCGATCAGCTCCTCACCGACCATCACCGGGTCCAGGTTGCGGCCGGGCCGCCCGGCGGCGAGCGCGTGATAACCCGGATCGATGTAGTCCGGCCCCACCTTGAACGGCGCCACCCTCACCCCGCGCCGCGCGAACGCCGCCAGCAGCCCTGTAGCGACGGTCGTCTTACCGTGCCCGGAGGCCGGCGCCGCGATCACCACCCTGCCTACCATTCGATGCCCTGCTGCCCCTTACGCCCGGCGTCCATCGGGTGCTTCACCTTGGTCATCTCGGTCACCAGATCCGCCGCGGCGATCAGATCCGGATGCGCGTCCCGCCCGGTGATCACCACGTGCTGCGTACCCGGCCTGCCGTTCAGCGTCTCGATCACGTCGGCGACGTCCACCCAGCCCCACTTCATCGGATAGGTGAACTCGTCCAGCACGTAGAACTTGTAACTCTCCGCGGCCAGGTCCCGCTTGATCTGCGCCCATCCCTCCGCGGCCTCGGCGGCATGGTCCCGCTCACTGCCAGGCCGCTGGATCCAGGACCATCCCTCACCCATCTTGTGCCAGGTGACCGGCGTCTCCGGGCTGTTCAGCGCCTTCAGCGCCGCCTCCTCGCCCACCTTCCACTTCTGCGACTTCACGAACTGGAACACCCCGATCGGCCACCCCGCACTCCACGCGCGCAGCGCCATCCCGAACGCAGCCGTCGACTTACCCTTCCCCGGCCCGGTGTGCACGGCGAACACAGCCTGCCGCCGCCGCTGCCGGGTGGTCATCCCATCCTGGGGCACTGTCGCGACTTTCCCTTGCGGCAACTTCAAACCCCTTTCCAGTACGGAGTAAACGCCCCACACCGCCGAATCCAAGCCGCCCCGCCGCCACCCGAAGGCACCAGGCCCGGCTCCCACCACTCACCCCCGTTGCACCCCCACTCCCCACCCCCCGTGTGTTGACTTGCGCCCCCCTCCGCACCCCAACTCAACACACAACCACCGCCACCCGTACACGTGTGGAGTTGCGCCCCGCTC
>NZ_JBFAYE010000003.1:198478-530899 GCF_040681145.1 Actinoplanes sp. NPDC051861 | reverse complement strand
CCGCACCCCAACTCAACACGCAACCGCTGCCACCCCACGCAACCACCGCCGCCCCACGCAACCACCGCCACCCGTACACGTGTGGAGTTGCGCCCCGCTCCGCACCCCAACTCAACACGCAACCGCTGCCACCCCACGCAACCACCGCCGCCCCACGCAACCACTGCCGCCCGTACACGTGTGGAGTTGCGCCCCCCCTCCGCACCCCAACTCAACACGCAACCGCTGTCGCACCGCGCAACCGCTGCCGCCCTGCGCAACGACTGCCGCCACACGCAATCGCTGGTGCCTGTACACGTGTGGAGTTGTGGCTCGGCGGGTCGGGGAGGGATCAAGCGGCGTTTCGGTAGGTGTGGCCGGCCCCGGCGCGTCCCACCGCGGCGCCTCCGGCGGTCGTCGCCTCCAACCGCTCGAGCGGCATCACCTCAGCACCGAGCGCCACGGCAAGACGACGCGCCCGCCCGAGCCGAATCGGACCGGACTCGCAGTCGACCACCACGGTGGCCACCCCCGACAGCGCCGGCGCGAGCAGCTCCGGGTCCGGCCCACTGGTCGAGCGCCCGTCCGTGACCAGCACCAGCAACGGCCGGCGTCGCGGATCGCGCCGCCGCTCGGTACCGATGGTCCGGATCGCCGCCCGCAGCCCCGCGGCGAGCGGCGTGCGCCCACCGGTCCGCAGCGCCGCCAGCCGCATCACACCCACCTCGTGACTGGACGTGGGCGGCAGCACCACCTCAGCCGCACTCCCCCGAAACGTGATCATCCCGATCCGGTCCCGCCGCTGATACGCGTCCCGCAGCAACGACAGCACCGCCGTCTTCACGAGGCTCATCCGCTTCCGCGCCGCCATCGACCCGGACGCGTCCACCACGAACAGCACGAGATTCGCCTCGCGCCCGACATGTACCGACTCCCGCAGATCACCCGGCACCACCCGCACCGACCCGGTCCCGCCGATCGCCGCCCGGTCGATCGCCGCCCGCAGGGTGGCCGGCAGGTGCGGCGCGCCGGACAGCTTGCCGTTCGGAGTCCGGCTGCCCACGACCCGGCCCCGCCGCGCGAAAGCCGGCGACCGCCGGCCCGCGTGTCCGCCCTCGCCCCGAGCCGAGATCCGAAGCGTCCGGGTCCGGTATGCCACACCGGCACTCGCCACCGCACCGGCCGGCTGCGGCGCCTGCTCAGGGGCTTCCGATCCGTTCTGCTGAGGACCGGCACCGCCACCGCCCTGAGGGCCGCCGTTGCGGGGCCCTTGCGGACCACCACCACCGTGCGGGCCGTCTCCGTCCGGGTCCGGATCGTCCTCCCCGGCGCCGCGATCCACGCCGTCACGACTGTCCCCGTCAGCCCGATGATCGTCCGGTTCGGCCCGGCGTTCCTCCTCCGCCTGACGCTCCGCCGACGCCAGGGCCTCCTCGAGTTTCTCCTCGTCGGTACCGGGAGGATCGAGTGGATCGGTCCGGCGCCGGTGGGGCAGTGCCAGGCGCGCGGCGTCGCGTACATCTTCTGCCGTAACCGACGCACGGCCGTGCCAGGCCGCCAGGGCCACCGCGCAGCGAGCCACGACGATGTCCGCTCGCATCCCGTCCACCCCGTAGGCGAGGCAGACCCGCGCGATCCGGTCCAGCTCCGCGTCCGGAAGCGTCACCGCGCCCAGCCGTGCCCGAGCCACCGCGATCCGTTGCGCGTACTCCCGCTCCGCCGCACCGAACCGCGCCGCGAATCCGCCCGGGTCAGCCTCGTACGCCAGCCGCCGCCGGACCACCTCGGCCCGCTGCCTGGCGTCCCGGGGCGCCGCCACGTTCACCACCAGCCCGAACCGGTCCACCAGCTGCGGCCGCGGCTCACCCTCCTCCGGGTTCATCGTCCCGACCAGCATGAAACGGGCCGCGTGCTTGACCGACACCCCGTCCCGCTCGACGTGCGCCCGCCCCATGGCCGCCGCGTCCAGCAGCAGATCGACCAGGTGATCGGGAAGCAGATTCACCTCGTCCACATAGAGCACCCCGCGATGCGCCGCCGCGAGCAGCCCCGGCTCGTAGGCCTTCACCCCGTCACTGAGCGCCCGCTGCAGATCAAGCGTGCCCACCACTCGGTCCTCGGTAGCACCGACCGGCAGTTCCACAAGAGTGGCCGCACGCGAGAGCCGTGCCGAACGCACCCCGTTCAACTCCGTTGCCGCCACGTGGGGACCCTCCGGGACGGACGCCGGCGCTGACGGGTGCGGGCCGTCCGGGCAGTCCGGGTCGGGCGCCGCCGGGTCACAGGCGAACCGGCAGCCGCGCACCACCTCGACCTCCGGCAGCAGCCCGGCCAGCGCGCGGACGACGGTGCTCTTGGCGGTGCCCTTCTCACCCCTGACGAGAACCCCGCCGACAGCCGGCGAGACAGCGGTGAGCAGGAGCGCCAGGCGCAGGTCGTCCAGGCCGACCACGGCCGAGAACGGGTACGGACTCGTCACGGGGAATCCCTTCCGGCGGGTGTCCACGCCCGCGCGTCGGTCGTCGCGAGCGGCCGGAGTCTCCTGACTCCCGGATCGACGTTCCCCGCTCGCCTTCCGGCCCACACGGGCCGTGGCGCTGGTCAGCGGGTCGCTCCCCGGTCACAGTGGCGGGACCGTCCCGGACTCGCACCGGGTTCCTCCGCAACCGCTCGCCGGTCACTCTTTCTCACGGCACGCCCTACCGTCAACGCACCCCCACCCCGAGTGGCTCTCATCATGCGCCGCCCAGGAAACCGCAGAGCCGGGGACCTCAGCGCCGCAGGGCCTCCACCGGCTCGATGGCCGCGGCCCGAAATGCCGGGTATGCGCCGGCCAGCATGCCCGTGACGGCGCCGGCAAGTGGAGCCGGCAGCACGGTCGCCGGGTCCAGGACCACGGTCCACTCCTGCTGGAGCGCGACCGCGAGCACCACCCCCACCCCGAGAGCCGTCCCGATCAGGCCACCCAGGGCGCCCAGGGCCGTCGACTCGCAGAGGAATTGGATCGCTACGTGGCGGGGGCGGGCGCCGAGGGCGCGGCGCAGGCCGATCTCGCCCACGCGTTCCATCACGGCGACGAGGGTCGTGTTCGTGATGGAGACCGCGCCGATCACCAGGCAGATGCCGGCCAGGGCCAGGAAGAGGCCGGAGAGTTCGGTGTCGACGCTGTCGCGCAGGCCGCGAGGGTCGGGTGGGGCGGCGGCCTTGAGCAGGGCGGACTGGTCGGGGCGGAGGGCTACCGGGGCCTGCCGCGCGATCAGGTTCGCCGCGCCCAGGCGGGTCTCGATCACCATGCGGGCCGGGTTGGAGACCGGGTCCGGTGGCGGGTAGAGGTTCTCCGCCGTGGTGCGGGGCAGCAGGACGCCGAGGAGGAGTTCGGGCAGGCGGCGGGTGTCGGAGATGATGCCGACCACGGTGAACGCGGTGCCGTCGATGAACACCGCCGGGCGCCCGCTGAGCTGGTGGATGTTGAGCCGCCGGGCGGCCCCCGCGCCGAGCACCGCGACCGGCTCACCGCGCCCGTCATGGAACGTGTCGTAGAGCCGCCCGGCGCTCACCGTCACCGCGGCCGCCTCGAACACCCCTGGGGAGGCGGCGAAGACCGGCAGGTCACCGGCGTTGGCCCGGGAGTGTGCGGTGACCGACGGCGAACCGGCGATGACGGGATTCCGCAGCGGCACCTGCCAGTAGACGCCGGCAGCCTCCGCACCGTTGAGCGAGGTGATCCGCCGATCAGCGTCTGCGGGAAAGCTGACAGCCGACTCGCCGGCATCGGTAACGGTCACGGTCGTAGAGGTCAGCGCGTCGAACCGCTTGCTGATCTGCCCCGTCGCCGTGGACGTCAGCCCCAGCACCGCAACGAACGCACCCACCCCCAGAACCGTGCCCACAGTCGTGAGCACCGACCGCGCCGGCCTCTGCAGAACCCCCGCGACCGACTCGGCCACAAGGTCGCGCAACCGCAGCACAGACCGCTCCGGAACCACCCGGGTCACGGCGTGATCCGCCCGTCCACGATCCGCACCAGCCGCTGCGCCCGCGACGCCACCGCCCCGTCGTGAGTGATGACCACGATGGTCAGGCCGGCCGCGTGCAACTCGTCGAAGAGTGACAGAAGTCGTTGCGAGGTAGCCGAGTCCAGGTTGCCCGTTGGCTCGTCGCAGAGCAGGATGGCCGGCTCGTTGACCAGGGCGCGGGCGATCGCGACCCGCTGCCGCTCGCCGCCCGACATGGTGGTGGGCAGGGCATGGGCCCGGTGGCCGACGCCGACGCGTTCGAGCGCCGCCAGGGCAGCCGCCCGGCGCCCGCCCCGTGGTGCGCCGTTGTAGACCTGCGCGAGCATCACGTTCTCCGTCGCGGTGCGGTGCGGCAGCAGGTGGAACGACTGGAAGACGAAGCCGATCCGCCCGCCGCGCAGCGCGGTGCGGTCGCGTTCGCCGAGCCCGGCCACGTCGATGCCGTCGAGGCGGTACACGCCGCTGGTCGGCCGGTCGAGCAGGCCGAGCAGGTTGAGCAGCGTGGACTTGCCGGAGCCGGAGGGGCCGACGACAGCCACGTACTCGCCGCGCCCGACCCGCAGCGTGGCGTCGGCCAGCGCGGTGACGGCGGGCGGTCCGGGGTGGATCCGGGTGACCCGGTCGAGGTCCAGGACCGGGGTCATCCGTCCGCTCCGGTGACCACCCGGTCGCCGGCTCGCAGGGTGCCCTCGACTGCCTCGACCGCGACCATGCCGGCCGCTGACACGCCCGGCACGACCTCGACCTGTGTCTGCGAGCCGTCCGCCGCGACCACGGTCACCGTGGTGCGCCCGTCGGCCGACGAGGAGACCGCCGCCTCGGGCACCGCCAGGACTTCGCCGTCACTGCTGGCAGTCGTGATCGTGATGCGCAGGTCCTCGCCCTCCAGGGAGGCGGGCCAGCCGCCGCCGCGCGTCACGCGTACCGGAATGTAGCTTTTGTCGTCCTGGGTGACGCGCTTGCCGATGCTCTCGATCGTGCCGGTGGCCTCGTACCCGGTGACCTCCGACGTCACCTCGACCGGCATACCCTCCTCGACGAGCTGCTCCGACTCCGGCCCGAGCTGCCCGACGAGCGAGAGGCCGCCGGAGGTGAACGAGATGAGCGGCACCGCGACCTGGTCACCGACGCGGGCGGGCAGGGCGGAGACCCGGGCGGGCAGGGCGGGCAGGAACGCCACCTCGGACATCGGCACCATCGGGTCCGTCGCCGAGGCCGGCGAGGTGGTGGGTGACGCTGAGGGATCCGGTTGCGGCGCGCCGGCCTCAAGAGCATCAGTCAGGGGTACGGCGTAACCACGATCCTGATAGAACCGCCGCACCGCACGTTTCGTCCCGTCCCCGAAGTAGCCCTTCCGGTCCCCGATCCGGTAGCCGAGGTCCCGCAGCGCCTCCTGGAGCTGCCCGATGTCCTTACCCGTCTGCCCCGGGAGCATGTCCCGATACGCCGGAAACGCCCCCCGCAGCGCGTAGACCGGCCGCTCCGACACCTCCACGAGCACCTTCCCGGCTTTCACCGAAGCGCCCGCCCTGGTCTTCACCGCCGTCACCACGAGCACCGTCCCACCCGGGCCGTTGGCCGTACGCGCCACCGACACCGGCGTGAACGGGAACTGCCGCCCCCGCGCCGGCTTTCCCCGCATGGCCACCGTCGTCGACAGCGTCTGCTCGACCACCTCCGCCGTGAGCAGGCTGGCCTCCGGCTCGCGCGTGTCGGCCGCCACCTGCGCCGGGCTCTTGATCCGGGTCGCCAGGATCAGTCCGGCGGTCGAGGCGAGCGCCGCCACCACCGCCACCGCGGTCAGTACCCGCTGGCGGCGGGCCAGCGGCGACGTCACGAGCCCTGACCGACCACGGCGGCGGCCCGCCTGAGCTTGTCGTCGCGCTCGGCCTTGGCCGCCTGCAACTGCTGCACCTGACGGTCGATCTCGTCGCTCTGGAACCTCACCTCGTACGCCTGCCAGACCTCGAGGACCCGGTGCTCGCGCTTGCAGCCGACGTCGGCCTTGGCGGCGGTCTTCTCCGCCTCGCCGACCGTACGGGAAGCCGTGTCGAATTCACCCCCGGCCTCCATCGGCATCGGGTAGTCGTAGCCCTTGGCCTTCATACAGGCGGACCATTTCGTAAACGTTTCCACAACCGCCGGATCATTCACGGAACGGTCGTACGAGTCACGCGCGATCTGCGCGACGGCAGCATTCTCCCCGATATTGCCGTCGGCGCTCAGACGACCGTTCACCTCGCCGTTGCAGCCACCTTTCGGCAACTCTTTCCCGGCCGTGTCGACCGGCGCCTTCTGGCCCGCCTGCAGATTTCCCCGGACGACCAGTTGCAGCGCCTTCGAGGAGCTCGCCTGCTTCTCCTTCTCGACGTCGATGGCCGGCCGGGTGCCGTTGACGTCGGACGGCGAGTGGTAGCCGTACTTCGTGGCGGCCGCCATGTCGCTGACGCCGTAGCGGCGCTTGTTGCCGTGCACGCCGAGGTCCTCGACCAGGGAGGCCTCGCGCTTCTTGTCGCGGTCCAGATCGAACGGCAGGTCGAAACCGAAGCGCTGGATGCACTCGCGGACCAGCATCTGCCGGGCCCGCTCCACCAGCGAACTCTGCGGCAGGGTCAGGGAGTACTCGTCGATCGGCAGGATCACCTCGCCGTCGGCGGCTCGCGCGGGCGACGCCGCGGCCTTCGGATCGCTCGCCGGTCCGCCGCCGGGCCCGTCGTCGCCGGAACAGCCTGCCGCACCGGCCAGAAGCGCGGTGACCAGCAGGAACGTCGCGGCGATCGGCCGGCGGGTCAACGCCTGTGCCATGCTCGGACTTCTCCTCGAGGGTATTGCTAGATTGGCCGGCACCGGCGCTGTGCCCAGCTCCAATGGGCACAGCGCCGGCCGTTCACGACCGTCAGATGATCTCGGCGGACGCCCCGTTGTTCCAGGTGTAGTAGAGCTGTCCGGCGCCACCCGGCGGCAGGTAGTCGTAGTTGCCACCGCGGTTGATGTAGACCCAGCTGTAACCGGTCAGGGCGAAGCTGGCGTTGGCCATCGACGCGGCCCGGTTGCGGACCTGCAGGCCGCTGCCGTCGCCGGAGCCGGAGAACCGGGCGTTGTTCAGGTTCGACACGTAACCGCGCATGCTGAACATCGCACCGCCCAGCGAGCCCCGGTAGTAGAGGCAGAGCAGGTTGGTCGAGTTGTTACAGCTCGCCGGAACAGACCACGAGCTGTTGTCGATGTTCCGGCTGGCCGCCGCGGCCGGCGCGGCCGTGGCGAATGCGCCCGCGGTAATCGCGAACAGGGACGCCGACAGAACACCGGCCGTCCGTTTGACAGAATTCATTCGAACCTCTTCCCACAGGCACGCGAGAAGACGTCGCTCTAATGCGCATTTCGAGCCCCCGCTCCCGTGCCGTCCAGAATGGATCGGCGCGCCGTGGATCACTCTGACACTCATTGATCTCCGTCGCAAGGCCCTGATGGTTACGGGATGATCTGCGCGGCGATCAGGGTGGTGACCGCCGTCACCTGCTCCAGGCTGAGCACGGCCGCCTTCTGCACATGGGCGTCCCCGAACTGGTTGCCGGCCGCCACCGTCAGGTCCCGCCCGTCGGCGAGCTCGGCCACGACGACCTCGAGCCGGTCCTGGCTGCGCGGCGAGTACGTCGTGGAAGCCTTGATCCGCCGCCCGCCGGCCCCGGCCGTCACCGAGCATCGGGGGATGAACTCGCTCTCCTCGCACCGGTACAGCCGTTCCCGGGCCTCGGCGAGGCGCTCCGGCTGCTTGCGCTCCTCGGCGCACTTGGGCGTGGCCCGGGTGCACGGCGCGTAGCTGCCGATCTGCAGGGTGATCCATCCTCGGCGCCCGCCGAGTTCGGCGCCCTGACCGCCCCAGAACACCTGCTGCGCGTCCTGCGCGCCCTGGAACAGCGGTGGCTGCCCGTCCGGCGCCGGGTTGCCGAACAGGTCCTGCCGCAGCCAGCGTGTGCCCGGCGCCGCCTCACGCACCGCCGCGTCGACGGCCGTGCGCAGCCGGCGGGCGGTGGCGTCGATGGACTCCCGGCTGTCGGCGACGAGGCGGAACCCCTCGGGAACCGGTGGGACCGCGGGCGGAGCGCTTGCACCCGGTACAACGGCGATGCCCGGTACAACGGCGATGCCCGGTACAACGGCGATGCCGATGCCGAGGGAACCCGCGGTGAGGACCGCCAGAGCGGCGGAGATCCGCAGCGAGGTACGGCGGCGCCGCTCGCGCCGGATGATCCCGTCCAGGTCGACGGTGCTGGGTGGGGCGTCCTCGACGAGCTCGTCGAACAGTTGCGAGGTCATCGTCGTCCTTTCAGGCCTCGGTGGGATGGCGCAGCACCCGCAGGGCACGCGCGGTCTGGCTCTTCACGGTGCCGACGGAGATCTGCAGGATGTCCGCGGTCTGCTCGGCCGAGTAGTCGAAGTAGAAGCGCAGGATCAACACCGCGCGCTGGCGCGGCCCGAGCATGCGCAGCAGCTCGGCGAGCGAGCTGCGGTCGGTGATCCGGTCGGTCGCGGGCACCGGGCGGTCCGGCAGCGTCGCCGCGGCACGCTCGCGGCGCCACGGACGGCGGCGCTCGCTGAGCCAGGTACGGGTCAGGACCTTCTGGGCGTAGGCCTCCGGGTTGTCGGCCCGGCGCACCTCACGCCAGTGGCGGTAGAGCTTGGTGACCGCGATCGACACCAGGTCGTCGGCGGTGTGCCAGTCGTCGCACATCAGGTACGCGGAACGCCGCCACCGTTCCAGGCGCGCCGCCACGAACTCCCGGAACTCGTGGTCGTCCATGGATCCCTCTCCACCGGCCGGTCAACGTCACGCGTACGACGCGGCGCCGGGCGGGAAAGGTTGCACGTTACGAGCCGACGGCTTTCTCGGTGCCGGGCAGCGGCTCCGGTGCGAGCTTGTCCAATTCGGTGACCACGTCGAGGACGGCCAGGGCGGAGCGCTCCACCAGCGGCCGCAGCCGGCCGTACAGGGCCGCCGCCGACGGGTCCGGGCGGGTGTGCCGGCCGGTCGGCACCAGGGTGGCGGCCCGGTCCAGGTCGGGCAGCTCGCCGAGCGCGTGCCAGGCGAGCAGGCAGGCGCCGAGGCCGGTGCCCTCCGGTACGTCGGCGACCGAGACCGGCAGGTCCAGGGCGCCGGCCAGCACCGACACCCACAGCTCCGAGGCCGCCGCGCCGCCGGTGGCCCGGATCTCGGTGATCGAGCAGCCCTCCGCCTCGAACGAGTCGCGGACCAGGGCCAGTTGCTGGCAGACGCCCTCGACGGCGGCGCGGACCAGGTGCGGGCGGCCGTGTTCGCGGCGCAGCCCCAGGTACGCCCCGCGCATGCCGGAGCGCCACCACGGCGCCCGCTCGCCCAGCAGGTAGGGCAGGCAGAGCAGGCCCTCGCTGCCCGGCTCCACCCGGGCCGCCTCCTCGAGCAGCGCCGCGTCCCGCTCGTCGGCGTCCTCGCCCTCGGCGCCGGGCCGCTCGAAACCGGCCGCGAAGCTCTGCGCGGCCCAGCGGACCACCGACCCGGCGTTGTTCACGGCACCGCCGATCACCCAGCGGTCCTCGGTGAGCGCGTAGCAGAACAGCCGGCCGGCCGTGTCATTGGTGGGCCGGTCGACGACCGTGCGCAGCGCGCCGCTGGTGCCGAGCGAGACCGCGGCGACACCGGGCGGGGTGGCACCGACACCCAGGTTGGCGAGCGGGCCGTCGGCGGCTCCGATGATCAGGGGTGTGTCCGCCGCCAGGCCCGCGGCCGACGCGACGTCCGGCCGCAGGGGCAGGCGGGCGGTTGTCGGAAGGACCTCGGCGAGCTGCTCACGGCGTACCCCCGCGATCTTGACGGCCTCGTCGTCCCACTGCCGTGAGTGGATGTCGTAGAGCCCCGTGCCCGAGGCGACCGACAGGTCGACGAGAAAGGGTGAGCCGCTCAGCGCCGCGACGATCAGCTCCTTGACCCCGCCCCACCGGGGCGTGCCGCGCAGCGTGCCCGGATCGGTCTCGCCCCACCAGGCCAGCTTGGTCAGCGGCGACATCGGGTGCACCGGGGTGCCGGTGCGCGCCTGCAGCTCCCTGGCCGCCCCCGCCGCCACGATCCGGTCCGCCTGCTCACCGGAACGGCCGTCCGCCCAGGTGATCACCGGTCCCAGCGGGCGGCCGTCGTCGTCCATCGGGACCAGCGCGTGCAGGAACGCGCTGAGGCTGACCGCGACCACCCGGTCACCGCGCCGGGCGCACTCGGACGCCACGTCGGTGAGCGCCTTGACCGCGGCGGCGGTGAGCTGCCGGGGATCGAGCTCGGCACGGCCCGGACCGGGCACCGACAGCGGGTAGTGCACGCTGGTCAGGGCCCGCAACTCGCCGGAGAGGCCGGCGGCGACACCCTTGGTCGCGGTGGTCCCGGTGTCGATCCCGATCACGACGTCCATGCATCCCCCTGTCTCAGGAACATCTTCTCGTACTCGTCGCGCAACTGTTCCCAGCCGTGTTCCCGCGCGGCGTCGCCGCGAATCGCCTCGACGGCCTCGCCGTCCAGCAGGCGCTCCAGAACATCCGCGCACAGGTGCCAGCCGGCCGCGACCATCGCCTCGATGCCGGCCTCGCGGGAGGTGTGCCGCAGCGTCAGCCGGGTGCCATCGCCGGACGGCTCCAGCTCCCAGCGCAGCAGGTCGTCGCCCCACGTGTACTCCAGCAGGCGCGGTCGCTCGGCTCGGTGGACGGTGGCCGCGATCGGGGTGCGCTCGTCGCCGTCCACCATGGTCAGCGTGGTCGGCCCAGGTGTGGCCAGGTCACGTGCTGCGGTGAACGGTGCCCACCGGTCCAGCCGCTCGGGGTCGGTCAGTGCGGACCACACCTGCTCCGGCGGCTTGCGCAGCTCCCGGATGAAGATCAGGGTCCAGCGGTCGCCGTCTCGCTCCAGGGTTGCCTCGGTCACGATTCCTCCTCCAGATGGCGTTCGAGCGCGTCGAGGTGGTGCTCCCAGAGCCGCCGATAGGGCGCCAGCCACCGGTCCAGCTCGCGGAACGGGGCCGCCTCCAGGCGGTAGATCCGCTGCTGGGCGCGCACCCGCGCGCTCACCACGCCGGCCTCGCGCAGCACCCGCAGGTGCTTGGAGACGGCGGGCTGACTCATGCCGAGCGCGTCGACCAGGTCGCCGACGCTGGCCTCACCGGTGCGCAGCACGTCGGTGATCCGGCGCCGGGTCGGCTCGGCGAGCACCTCCAGGACGTCCACCCGGGCAGTATATGCCTCACGAGGCATATAGCAAACGCAAAAAAGCCCCGCCGAATGCGGCGGGGCTTTTTTCAGCGCTGGTCCATCGGCACGAAGTCGCGGACCGGGGAACCGGTGTAGATCTGCCGCGGGCGGCCGATCTTGTTGGCCGGGTCGGTCATCATCTCGCGGTACTGCGCGATCCAGCCGGGAAGGCGCCCGATCGCGAACAGAACGGTGAACATCTTCGTCGGGAAACCCATGGCCTTGTAGATCAGGCCGGTGTAGAAGTCGACGTTCGGGTACAGCTTGCGGGAGATGAAGTAGTCGTCGGAGAGGGCGATCTCCTCGAGCTTGAAAGCGATCTCCAGCAGCGGGTCCGGGTTGTCCAGCGTGGAGAGGACGTCCTGGGCGGCCTTCTTCACGATGGCGGCGCGCGGGTCGTAGTTCTTGTAGACCCGGTGGCCGAAGCCCATGAGCTTGACGCCCTTTTCCTTGTTCTTCACCCGGGTGACGAACGAGTTGACGTCGCCGCCGTCGAGGCGGATCTGCTCCAGCATCTCCAGCACGGCCGCGTTGGCGCCGCCGTGCAGCGGGCCGGAGAGGGCGTTGATGCCGGCCGACACCGACGCGAACAGGTTGGCCTGCGACGAGCCGACCAGCCGCACGCTCGACGTGGAGCAGTTCTGCTCGTGGTCGGCGTGCAGGATGAACAGCATGTCGAGGATCTTCGCGACCTTGGGATCGACGTTGTACTGCACGGTGGGCAGGCCGAACGTCAGGCGCAGGAAGTTCTCGACGTAATCGAGGCTGTTGTCCGGGTACGGCAGGGGGTGGCCGATCGACTTCTTGTAGGCGTACGCCGCAATCGTCGGAAGTTTCGCCATCAAGCGGATTGCGGAGATATCAACCTGCTCCTCGTCGAGCGGGTCGAGCGCGTCCTGGTAGAACGTCGACAGCGCGGTGACCGCCGAGGAGAGCACGGCCATCGGGTGCGCGTCACGCGGGAATCCGGAGAAGAACGTGCGCATCTCCTCCTGCAGCAGCGTGTGCACACGGATCTTGTCCGCGAAGTCACGCAGCTGGGCGGCCGTCGGCAGTTCGCCGTTCATCAGGAGGTACGAGACCTCCAGGAACGTCGACTTCTCGGCCAGTTG
Organism: Actinoplanes sp. NPDC051861; assembly: GCF_040681145.1. NCBI lineage: Bacteria > Bacillati > Actinomycetota > Actinomycetes > Micromonosporales > Micromonosporaceae > Actinoplanes > Actinoplanes sp. NPDC051861. The sequence goes on along the minus strand of NZ_JBFAYE010000003.1, from coordinate 518,529 downwards.
CTCGATCGGGTATCCCCGGTAACGCAGGATCCCCTGGTCACCGTCGATATACGTGATCGACGACGTGGTCGACGCCGTGTTCACGAACCCCTGGTCGAGGGTGACGAAGCCGGTCTCCTTCAGCAGAGCACTGACGTCGATGCCGCCCGGCCCGTCGACGGCCTTGCGGACCCCCATCGACAATTGGCCGCCAGGGTGGTCGAGCTTGACATCCGTCATGTATTTCCCTCACTTCACCGGCAGATGTCTCAAAGATTTTGCCGTTCACCGTAAACCCTCAACCTGAATGGGTCATCAGGTGGCCACCTGTTGAGGCATTGGTCACCAGTACGTATGGACCGTTGCGCCATAGACAATGGTCGGTATATTGCCGCTTGGTTACGGGAGGACCCATGCAGATCCCCGCTCAGGGACCGGTGGTGGTGGGCGTCGACGGGACCCCGGCCGCCCTGACGGCCGTGCGGCTCGCCGCGCGGGAGGCGGCCTCCCGCCGCCGAGTGCTGCATATAGTGCACGCTTTCACCTGGCCCGATGGCGCTGACTTCACCGCGGCTCGACGGGCCGCCTCACGCTTCGTCGAGGAGGCGGTCACCACCGCCCAGCGTTCCACACCCGGGGTCGAAGCGCGCGGCCAACTCGTGGATGGCCCACCGGGGCGTGTGCTGTTGCGGCTGAGCAGGGGCGCCGTCCTGCTCGCCATCGGCGAGGTGATGCCCGGTTCGCCGCTGGTCGAGGTGGTCTCCCGGGCCTGGTGCCCGGTCGCGGTCACCCACGGTCCGCGGCCTCCGACGGGCCCGGTGCTGGCCGCGCTCGACGGTTCAGCCTACTCGGTGCTCGCGCTGCGTTTCGCGGCCGAGGAGGCGGTCCGGCGAGGCGGGGCGGTGCACGCCGTGCACGTGACCGCCGAGGGCGGCGACGCGGCGGAACGCCTGCTGGATGAGGCGCTCGCGGCGGTGCCGGAGATTTTGGGGGTACGCGTGAAGCGCCGCATAGTCCTCGGCTCGGCACCCGAGGCCCTGCCGAGGCTGTCCCGGCGCGCCGGCCTGACCGTGCTCGGCCCGCGCGGCGCCCGTTCCGGCGTGCACCTCGGCACCGTCGCCGGTGAGGTGCTGCGCCGTGGCAGCGGGCCCGCCGTCTTCGTGCACGCGGCACGGAGCCCGTCCCGGCGGGTGCCGCCGCCACCCGCCCGCCCCGCGGGAGCCGCTCGGCGATAGGCGTTATCCCCAAAGCGCAATCCCCCGAGGTGCCCGGATTGCTACCGTTGGTCCCGACATAGGTATTCGGGTTAAACGGGAGGAATGCCCGGTGTTGTCGGTGCTCCCGCCCGCGATCGCCCGTCGGCTCTGGCAGGTCATGGCCGCGGGCGGCGTTCTGGCAACCGTGCTCTACACGTTCTTCCCGTCGTCGGCCCTCGGCACGGTGAGCTTCCTCCTGCTCGGCATCGGCACGGTGGCGGCCTGCTTCGGCGGCCCCCGCCGGTGGGGCGCCGAGCCGCCGATCGCGTGGCTGCTGATGGGCGTGTCCGCGCTGATGTTCCTGATCGGCGTGCTGATCCGGCCCACCGTCACCGAGCTGGCCATGCCGTTCCCACTGGTCGCCGACGTCGCCAGCTTCAGCGGGTACGTGCTGCTCGCGGTTTTCCTCGCGCACCTGCTGCGCAGCCGGGAGAGCCTGGACCGGCACGCGGTCGTCGACGGCCTGATCATGTGCCTGGCCACCGGCGTGGCCATCGCGCTGTTGCTGGCCCTGCCCGCCGCCCAGTACCCGAACCGGCCGGCCGTCCTCTCGATCATCCAGGGGATGTACCCGCTCCTCGACGTGATGGTCCTGCTGCTGATCGTCAACCTGACCTTCACCGCGAAGACCTGGCCGCCGAGCCTGTACTTCCTCACCGCCTCCCTGGTCGGGATATTCATCGGGGACGCGGCCTACGCGATCGTCGGCGTCAACGGCCAGATCTACGCGTCGCCGCTGCTCAACGTGCCGTTCCTGCTGGCGTACACGGCCCTGGGCATGAGCGCGCTGCACCCGTCCGTGGTGGAGATGAGCCGGGCCGCCAAGCCGCCGGCGCAGGCCTGGTCGTGGCAGCGGCTCGCGCTGCTGCTGCCGGCCCTGGCCCTGCCGTTCATCCTGCTGTTCACCCGCGGCTCGGACAGCAACCTGGAGCGGGTGCTGATCGCCATCGCCGGGCTGGCGATCATCGGCCTGCTGCTGTTCCGGGCCACCTCCGCGGTGCAGGCCCAGGTCGCCGCGCAGCTGCGCTCCGAGCACCAGGCCACCCACGACCCGCTGACCGGCCTGCCCAACCGGGTGTCCATGTCGGCCGAGATCGAGCGCCTGGTGACCGTGGTCGACCCGGACAGCCAGGACCGGGTCTGGGTCTACACGCTCGACCTGGACGGCTTCAAATGGGTCAACGACTCCTGGGGCCACGACACCGGCGATCAGCTGGTCATCGAGGTGGGCCGGCGGCTGCGGGCCGCGGTGCCGCACGGCATCCCGGTCGCCCGGGTCGGCGGCGACGAGTTCCTGCTCGCCTTCGTCGGCGAGAAGGGCGGCGCGCTGCGCCTGGTCGACGACATCCGCGGCTGCTTCGCCCGCGCGTTCCCGGTCCGCGACACCGAGGTGGTGATCAGCGCGTCGATCGGCATCGCGCACGCTTCCGGTGACGCCGGCCGGGCCGCGGTGACCGCCGAGGCCCTGATGCGCGACGCGGACACCGCCATGTACCGGGCCAAGGACGAAGGCCCCGGCCGCTCCACCATCTTCGACACCTCGATGCACGCCCAGGTCCGCGAGCGCATCGAGCTGGAGGTGGCGCTGCGCGCCGCGCTCGCCGACGACCAGCTGCACGTCGCGTACCAGCCGATCGTGCGCCTCCAGACCGGCATCCCGGTCGGCGCCGAGGCCCTGGTCCGCTGGGTGCACCCGGACCGCGGCCCGATCCCGCCGATGACGTTCATCCCGATCGCCGAGGACGCCGGCCTGATCGGCAGCATCGGCACCTGGGTACGCAAGGAGGCCCTGCGCCAGCTCGGCGTGTGGCGCTCCGAGGGCGTGGTCGCCGACGACTTCTACCTGTCGATCAACGTGTCGCCGCGCCAGCTCACCGACCCCGAACTCCCGCTGATCGTCTCCGGCGAGATGCTCCGGTACGGCGTACCCGCGCAGTGCGTGGCCCTGGAGATGACCGAGTCGGTCATGGTGGACGGCTCCAGCGTCACCTCCCGCGTCCTGTTCGAACTGCGCGAACTCGGCGTGAAACTACTCGTCGACGACTTCGGAACGGGCTTCTCCGCGCTCGGCTACCTGCGCCGCTTCCCGGTCACCGGCGTCAAGATCGACCGCTCCTTCGTCACCGGCCTCGGCGTGAACGTCGAGGACGACGAGATCGTCCGCGCCGTGGTCGCGATGAGCCACGCACTCGGCCTCAGCGTGATCGCCGAGGGCGTCGAGACCCCGCTGCAGCGTGATGCCCTGCATGCCGTGGGCGTGGTGAACGGGCAGGGTTGGCTGTGGGGGGCGGCGGTGCCGGCACCCGAGTTCTCCGAACGGTGGCGCCGCGACCCGTCCGCGCCGTCGGCGGCCGCGCAGATCGAGGCCGGCCGCCGGTACGAGTAGGGGTGGTGGTCCGGGCTTGATAGAACGATCGTTCTTTCTCGCTCGCTTCGCTCGCGTCGCGTCGCTTCGCTTCGCTTCGAGAACGATCGTTCTTTCTGCTCCCGCCAGGTAGACAGAACGCGCGTTCTGTCTACCTGGCGGGAGCCATAAGCAGAAAGAACGATCGTTCTTTCCAGCCAGGACCGCCGGTCACTGCAGGTGACGCCGACGCTCCTCCTGCCCACGGCGCCGCTCCCGGAACCCGGTACGCCGCTCCACCCGGCGACTCGGCTGGTCCGGCCGGGGGAACTCGTACATCCAGAACGACTGCGCGTCCAGCCGGCTTGGCTGCGCGCGCCCGGCCGCCCGCCCCAGGATCATGGCGATCATCCGGGGCAGCGCGTGCCGCTCCTCGTTGTAGGAGCAGATGTCCACGAACACCCGGCCGTCGACCGCGGCGATCGCCTCGTACATGTCCCGCAGCAGCGCGATGAAGACCCCGGCGCCGTCCTCGGACTTGCGCGACCCGACGAACACCACGTAGAACAGCCGCCGCTGCGCGAACAGGTCGGGCCAGTGGTGCTCGAAGTACTCCGGTGAGATCAGCGGCACCGAGTCCAGGTCGGTCGTCATGACGCCCATGCCGAGCACCGACCCGTCGTCGTCCAGCGAGACGTACTTGTCGGACCGCTTGTCGCCCATCAGCTCGTCGAACTCGCTGCGGTACATCAGATGCCGGTTGGCCGCCATGTGCCGCAGCTCGTCGAACGTGTCCCGGTAGAAGGCCCAGGCATCGTCCAGCATGTCGGCCGGCAGCTCCGGCATGACTTCCACTCGCATCGTCGCCCCCGTGCGCGTTCCCTCTCTCGATGACAAACCTGTCAGGAGCACTGGTGCCATGAGGGCAACTCCGGCATTATTCGCTGGCGGAATAATGGAGTAAGCGACGTCACAGTCGATAGGAGGGGACATGGCCGCGTTCATCGGAACCGAGACGAGCGCACTCTGGCTCGTGGTCCTGCTCCTCGCGCTGGCCGCCGGCCTCGGCGCCGCCCTGCTCACCGCAACCCGCCGCTGGTGAACGAGCGTCCGGCCCGCCGATGCGGCAGGCTGTGCTGATGCGCTTCGCCACCTGGAACGTCAACTCGGTCAAGGCCCGGCTGCCCCGCCTGCTCGACTGGCTGGCCGCCACCGCGCCGGACGTCGTGTGCCTGCAGGAGACCAAGGTGCCCGAGGACGGCTTCCCGGAGAAGGAGGTCGCCGAGCTGGGGTACGAGACGGCAGCGTACGGCCAGGGCCGCTGGAACGGCGTCGCCCTGCTCTCCCGCACCGGCCTCGACGACGTGCGCAAGGGATTCGCCGGTGAGCCCGGCTATCCGGACCCGGAGGCGCGCGCCATCAGTGCCGTCTGCGGCGGGATCCGCTTCATGTCGGTGTACGTGCCCAACGGCCGCACCCCGGACGACCCGCACTACGCGTACAAGCTCCAGTGGCTCGCCGCCCTGCGCGAGGCACTCGTCGCCGACCTGGCCGCCGGCCCGCTCGTGGTCGCCGGCGACTACAACGTGGCACCCACCGACGACGACGTCTGGGACCCGGCCGTCTTCGTCGCCTCGACCCACGTCACGCCGCCCGAGCGCGCCGCCCTCGCCGCGATCCGCGGTATCGGGCTGACCGACGTGCCGGCCCGGCCCCTCAAGGGCGACCGGCCGTTCACCTATTGGGATTACCGCGCCGGGATGTTCCACCAGAACAAGGGCATGCGGATCGATCTGGTCTACGCGAGCGCGGACGTCACCGCGCGGGTGACGGATGCCGTGGTGGACCGGGAGGCACGCAAGGGCAAAGGGCCCTCCGACCACGCTCCGATCGTGGTCGACCTGGACGCGACACCCGGCACGTCCCGACCGGTTCCCGGCCCGACCCCGTAGGCTGGTATCGATCCTGCACACCTAACGAGCTTTATTCGGCGGGGAGAGACAGGAGGCCACGATGACAGCGCGTACGCCGGCGGGGGCCGGCGAGCCGCTGACGCCCACGGTCCCGGTGCCGCCCGCTCCGGCCCTGCTCAGGGCCGCGTTCGAGGCGTCGACCGAGGCGATGCTGCTGTGCACGTCCGACGAGCACCTGGTGGTGCTGGCGAACGCGGAGGCGCGCCGCCTGGTCCCGGGTCTGCTGCCCGGCGACGACATCGCGACCGTGCGGCTGCCCGCCCTGAGCCGGGCCACCGCCGAGAACACCGACTCGTTCCGGTACTCCGACGGCGGCCGGTGCGTCTACGGCATGCGGCGTCAGCTCGACGACCGGCACTACGCCTGGTTCCTGCGTGACCACACCGACGCGCACGAGCGCGAGGCCGCGCTGGAGATCGAGCGGTCCCGGACGGCGTTCCTCGCCGAGGCGGGGCGGCGGCTGTCCGCGTCGCTGCATGTGCGGCGCTGCAGCCGTACCATTGTGGAGCTGGCGGCGGCCCACCTGGCCGACGCCGCCGTGGTGGTCCTGCCGGCGAAACGGCGGCAGAGTGCCTGGACCCGGCTCGCACCGGGTCGCCCCGTCGAGGAGGGCACCCAGCGCGAGCACCGCCTTGCCGACGTGCCCGGCCTGCTCGAGGCCCTCGGCGGATTCCCGCCGATCCCGAGCCGCTGGCTGGACGCCGGGCAGGCGCCGGACTGGCTGTTCCCGGCCGGCCTCGGCCCGGTCGGCGCGCTGCTGGTCGTCCCGCTGCCCGGCAACGCGGAACCGGCCGGCGCGCTGATCCTGGCCCGGTTCGGGGCCGGTGCCGTGTTCAGCGACCAGGACGAGCTGCTGGCCCGGGTCTTCGCGGCTCGCGCCGGTGCCGCCGTCTCGGCCGCGATGCTCTACCGCGAGCAGGTGGACACCACCGCGGTGCTGCAGGCCGACCTGCTGCCGCCGGAGCTGCCGTCGCTCGACGGCTTCGAACTGACCGGCTCCTACCAGGCCGCCGGTGAGGCGCTGCGGATCGGCGGCGACTTCTACGACGTCTTCGGCCCGACCGGCGACAGCACCGACACCGTGATCGCACTCGGCGACGTCTGCGGCCACGGGCCGGAGGCCGCCGTGCTCACCGGTAAGGTCCGGCAGACGCTCCGCGCGCTGCGCCTGGTGCAGGCCCGCCCGGAGGCGATGCTCAAGGTGCTCAACGAGGCGCTGCTGCAGTCCGGCCGCCGGCACCGGTTCGTCACCATGGTGGTCGGCTCGATCAGCCGGGCCGAGCACGGCCGGGTCCGGCTCGACCTGGCGTCCGGCGGGCATCCGGCACCGCTCGTGCTGCGCAACGACGGCGTGGTCGAGGAGGTGCCGACCAGTGGCACGCTGATCGGCGTCATGGCGCGTACAGTCGTGCATCCCGCCGCCGTGGAACTCGCGCCGGGCGAGCTGTGCCTGCTCTACAGCGACGGCCTCACCGAGGCGCGCGGCGGCCCGAGCGGCGGCGAGCAGTACGGCGAGACGCGACTACGACACGCTCTCTCCGAGTGCCAGGGCATGCCCGGTGCGGCCACCGTGGAACGCATCCGCCAGCTCGTCTCCGACTGGGCGCGCGGCGGCAACCAGGACGACATCGCCATGCTGGCGATCCGCGCGCCGTCCCGGACGCCGCTGAGCCTGCGCGGTGGCGGGGTCCCGGCCGCCTCGCCGTACCTGATCACCGCCCAGCAGGGCAGCCGCCGGACGCGGGCGCGCTCATGACCGCGTCCACCCGGCCCCGGTCGCTGACCGATCCGGGGCTCGCCGAGCACTACCTGACGCTGATCGGCGACGGCGACGAACGCGGCGCCGCCGAGCTCGCGATCGCCCTGCTCGACGGCGGCACATCGGCCCAGCGCCTGATCGTCGACCTGATCGCGCCCAGCCAGGCCCGGGTCGGCGAGCTGTGGGCGTCCAACGAGTGGTCGGTCGCCCGGGAGCACGCGGCGACCGCGGTGAGCGAGCGGGTGCTGGCCCTCGTCGCCGCCCGCACCCGGGTGACCCCACACCGCGGGCGGATCACCCTGGCCTGTGTCGACGGCGAGTGGCACGGCCTGCCCGCCCGGATGCTCGCCGAACTGCTCCGCCTCGACGGCTGGCGGGTCGACTTCCTGGGCGCCAGCGTCCCCGGCCGCCACCTGATCACCCACCTGCATCAGACCGGGCCGGACGCGGTCGCCCTCAGCTGCATGATCCCGACCCGTCTCCCCCGCGCCCACGCCGCGATCACCGCCTGCCGCGCCGCCGGTGTCCCGGTCATCGCGGGCGGCCGGGGCTTCGGCCCCGACGGCCTCTACGCCCAGCGCCTCGGCGCGGACGCGTGGGCGGCCACCGGCGAGGAGGCGGTCACCCGGCTGGCCACCGACTGGCCACCGCCGTACGTCTCGGACGTGCCCTTCCTCGACAGCTCCGGTTTCCTGGGCGACGAGGAGTACACCCACCTGATCCGCTCCCGCCCCCAGCTGATCGCCACCGCCATGAGCCGCCTGCCCGCGGCCTACCCGGTGGCGCACCACTACGACCACAGTCAGCTCGACGCCACCGCCGAGGACCTGGGCCACATCGCCGATTTCCTGGCCGCCGCGCTCTACGTCCGCGAGCAGCAGATCTTCACCGACTTCGTCGAGTGGACCCGTGACGTCCTCCAGGTTCGCGGCGTGCCGCTGGCCGCTCTGCGCGCCGGTCTGCGCCTGATCCGCGACCAGCTGGTCGACTTCCCCGCCGCCATCACGATGCTGGACATCGCCACCGCCCGGGTGGCCGAGAAGCACGAATAAATCGGTTGGCGGAGGTCGCGGCCCCGGTTACCGTTGGCCGCATGCTGTGATGGTCACCCGGATCCGCCCGCGCCGCGCCTGACGCGGCGGGCGTGTCTTCCCAGGTCTGCCCCTGCCGGGCGGCCGTTGTCCGGGCATCACGGCGCCGTCACCCGCCTTTCTTCACAGGCGTCTCTCGTGTGCGGCGCCACCCGCTTCGCCGCCGGCTTGTCCGCCAATCCCGCCATGAGCGCCAGAAGCGCCAGGAGGTCATGACATGCCTGCCAAACCCTTCTCCGTCAACCTGAACCTCGACGACATCGCCCGCCGCGACATCGCCGCCGCCCTGCGGCGCCCCGCGCCCGGCGATGAGGCCGACGACCAGCAGGTCACCGGCGACACCGGTCACCACGGCGCCCGCGACAGCCGCCAGGCCGCCCGGGAACGTTCCGGCCGCGCCCGCTCCGACCGCGCCGCCGGAGCTTCCGGCGGCCGCAGCTACGCCTTCCGCCGCAGCTGACAGAGCCGGGCCCCGGGCGATCCTTCTCGGATCACCCGGGGCCCTTTCCCTGTCACCTCGTCGTGCTCAGCCCAGCTGGGCGTAAACGTCGTCGACCTGGCCGTGGTACATGTCGCCGCCGCGGGCGAAGTTCGGGCCGCCGACGCGGAGCGGGAGATTGTTGTCGACCGTGAGGGTGCTGGGCACGGCGGTCCGCTCACCCGGGACGCCGTCCACCGAGACGGCCAGCACGGTGCCGGTCCGCTGGCAGACGACGCGGTGCCAGTTGCCGTCGATGACCGGCTTGGCGGAGATCGCCGAGAACGCCTGCCCGCTGCCCTTGGCGACCATCACGCACTGGGCCCGCCCGGTGGGGCCGCCGATCTGCAGCTTCCACTGGCTGTCGCGCGTGGCGACACCCTTCTGCACCACGTTCGCCGAGCCGGTGAGCTGCGCGCGGGTCAGGCGAACGGTCGCCGCCCAGCGGAAGCTGCGCGTGCCGGGGTCGAGGTCAGCGTCGTCGGGCGCCTCCATGAGCGCCTTCGCACAGGTGGGAGCGGTAGCCGCACACGGGCCCGGGAACGCCGCGAACCGTCCCGCGCCCAGCGCCACGAACGCCACGAGCCCGTTGGCGAACCCGCGCACGGTGAGCGCGCTCCCCCGCCCCGACAACTCCGAGATCCGGCCGCCCACGGCGCCGCCGTCGAAGTTGTACCGGGCAACCAGCATGGGCCCGGGCACGACAACCGGCGCGGCCACCGCCGGAGCGGCCACCACCGGCACCGTGAGAAGAGCGAGAAGCGAGAGCCTGAAGATCTTCATGAGAAGAAGATGGCCTAAAGTCCCCTTTTATACGGTTCCGACCCGCGAAAGTAGATCGTAAGGGGCCCGAGTTCACCCGCTCAGAGGAGACCGGCCGTCTCGGCGATCAGGCAGACCGCGACGACGCGCAGCAGCGGCCAACCCGCGTTCAGCCAGCCCTCGACGGTGACGGGGGCGGCGCCCGGCTCCGGGAGAGGGCGGCCCATCCGGATGCCGCCGGCGGCGATGGACCGGGCGTACGCGGCGAGGCCCTTCGCGTCGGCCACCCGGCCGGCACTGTGAAGGGCGTCGCGGACGGCCGCGGCGTGCTGGTCGAGGCGGGCCAGCAGGGCGGGCGAGGCGAACGCGGCGGCGAGGCCGTCGACACCCACCCGCGCCATCATCTCGTCGAGGTACGCGGCGGCGGTACGGCCGGCGGCGACAGCGGCGATCGGGGCGAAGGCGAGGTTCTCGTTCGTCATGCCGGCAACGCTAGAGCGCCGTGACCTGCAAGAACAGGGGCGTAACCGAACGGCACCCCAAGCGCCACCCGGCCCGCAACCGCCGCTACCGGCCCGCACCCGGCGCAACCTCGCCGCAGCCGTCAGAGGGGCAACGCGTCCATCGCCTTGTAGATGCGCTTGTCGGAGACGGCATAGGCGGTGCCGAGCGTCTGCGCGAAATAGTTGATCCGCAACTCCTCGATCATCCACCGGATCTCGCGCAGTCCCTCCGACGCCGGGCCGTTCGGGACCGCCTCGGCCCGGAGTTCGCGGTACTCGGACTCGATCTCGTGGATCTGGGTGGTCAGTTGGCGGTCCCTGCCCAGGGTGCCGCCGAGGCGGTCCAGGCGGTGGACGATGCCGCGCAGGTAGCGGGGCATGTGGTGCAGCTGGCGCCAGCCGGTCTCGGTGACGAACCCGGGATGGATCAGGCCCTTCATCTGCTGCCGGATGTCGGAGAGCGCGGGCAGCAGCGACGGGTCCCGCAGCGTGCGCAGGCGCTGGTCCACGTCGTACGCGGTAGCCAGCACGGCCTGCACCTGAGTGACGACGTTGGCCACCGCGTCGACGAGGTCCTGGCGGACGGTGTCGCGCAGGGACGCGAACTCGACCGACGACCAGACCGGGCCGCCCGCATCCGCGACCAGCTTGTCGACCGCCGCTCCCGCGCAGTCGTCGAGGAGGTCGGCGATCGACCGGTACGGGTTGGCACGCGAGAGTTCCAGCTTGGCCCGGTTGTCCAGGCGCCCCTGGAGATAGCGCGCGGCCGGCGGCAACGTGAGCAGCAGCAGCCTGCGCGTGCCCGCGGCCATCGCCACCCGCTGCGACGCCTCGTCCTCGAACACCCTGATCGCGACGCTGGTGCCCTCGTCGACGAGGGCCGGCCAGACGTTCACCTCGTACCCGCCGCGCACCTGGGCGACCCGCCGCGGCAGGGCGCCGAAGTCGTTGGTGGTGATCCCGCGGCGCTCCAGGTCACCGGCCGCCTTGGAGATGGTGGCCTGCACCTTCGGGGCGAGCTGGCGGCGCAGCACGTCGAGGTCGCGGCCCTCGGCGACCACCTCGCCGGTCTCGCCCGCGATCCGGAAGTTCATCCGCAGGTGCTCGGGCACCTGGTCGGGGCGCCACGCGTCGCGGGGAACGACGGTGCCGGTGAGACGGCGCAGCTCGTTGCCGATCGCGTCGGGCAGCGGTCCGCGCCGCGCCGGCACCCGGTCGAGGACGGCCTCGGCCCAGTCCGGGACCGGCACGAACGCGGTGCGCAGGTGTTTCGGCAGCGCGCGGATCAGGGCGATCACGACGTCCTTGCGGAAACCGGGCACCGACCAGCCGAAGTCGTCCGCGTCGACCTTGTTGATCAGGTCGAGCGGCAGCCGGACGGTGACGCCGTCGCCCGGTTTGCCAGGTTCGAACTCATAGGAGAGCGGCAGTTTCACCCCACCCGCGAGCCAGGCGTCCGGGAAGGCTTGCGGATCAACGGTATCCCTGCCCGAATTGACCAGGTCTTCCCGAGTGAAAGTCAATAAATCGGGATTCTCCCGGCGGGCGTTCTTCCACCAGCCGTCGAAATGGCGCGCGGAAACCACGTCCGCCGGAATCCGAGCATCGTAAAGCGCGTACACCGTCTCGTCGTCAACGGCGATGTCACGCCGCCGCGCCCGGTTCTCGATCTCCACAATTTGGCGCAACAGACGATTATTGGAGTCGAAGAACTTATGGTGCGTCTCCCAGTCCCCCTCGACAAGCGCGTGTCGGATGAACAGTTCCCGGGCGACCACCGGATCCACCCGCCCATAACCCACACGGCGGCGCGGAACGATCGGCAGACCGTAGAGCGTGACCTTCTCGAAGGCCATCACCGCACCCATCTTCCGGTCCCAGTGCGGTTCGCTGTAACTGCGCTTGACCAGGTGCGGCGCGAGTTTTTCGGCCCATTCCGGCTCGATCCGCGCATTCACCCGGGCCCAGAGGCGGCTCGTCTCGACCAGCTCGGCGGACATCACCCACCTCGGCTGGCGCTTGAACAGCGCCGAGCCGGGGAACACCGCGAACTTGGCGCCACGGGCACCGAGATATTCGCGCTTCTCCTGATCCTTCATGCCGATGTGGCTGAGAAGTCCCGCCAGCAGGGCGGTGTGCACCGGTTGTGCCGCGACTCCGGCTTCCCAGTCCTCTTTGACAGAAAGATTGAGCGTACGCGCAACCTGCTTCAGTTGCGAGTAGATGTCCTGCCACTCGCGCACCCGCAGGTAGTTGAGGAATTCTGACCGGCACAGCCTCCGGAACTGGTTGCCCGACAGTTCCTGCTGTTTCTCCCGCAGATAGCGCCACAGGTTGAGGAACGTGAAGAAGTCCGATTCCTTGTCGGTGAACCGGGCGTGCCTCTCGTCCGCCTGCTGCTGTTTCTCGGCCGGGCGCTCCCGCGGGTCCTGGATCGACAGCGCCGCCGCGATCACCATGACCTCGGCGACACACTCCTGCCGGTCCGCCTCGATCACCATGCGCGCGAGCCGCGGGTCGACCGGCAGCTGCGCGAGCTGGCGGCCGAGTGGGGTGAGTTTGCGGTCGTCGAGCGCGCCGAGCTCCTCCAGGAGCTTGATGCCGTCGGTGACGTTGCGCCGGTCCGGCGGGTCGATGAACGGGAACTTCTGCAGGTCACCGAGGCCCAGGTTGGTCATCTGCAGGATGACGCTGGCCAGGTTGGTCCGCAGGATCTCCGGCTCGGTGAATTCCGGCCGCTGCTCGAAGTCCTCCTCCGAGTAGAGCCGGATGCAGATGCCGTCCGACGTACGCCCGCAGCGCCCCTTGCGCTGGTTCGCGCTGGCCTGCGAGACCGGCTCGATGGGCAGCCGCTGCACCTTGAGCCGGTTCGAGTACCGGCTGATGCGGGCCGTGCCGGGGTCGATCACGTAGCGGATGCCGGGGACGGTCAGCGAGGTCTCGGCGACGTTGGTGGCGAGCACGACCCGGCGGCCCGTGTGCCGTTCGAAGACCCTGTGCTGCTCGGCCGCGGACAGCCGGCCGTACAACGGGACGATCTCGGTGCCGCGCAGGTCGCGCTTGTTCAGCGCGTCGGCGGTGTCGCGGATCTCCCGCTCGCCGGAGAGGAACACCAGGATGTCGCCGTCGCGGGGCAGTTCGTCGACCGCGGCCGCGATGCCGTCCACCTGGTCCTGCGGCTCCTCGGTGTCGTCCTCGGTGACGGTCACCAGCGGCCGGTAGCGCACCTCGACCGGGTAGGTCCGCCCGGACACCTCGATCACCGGTGCGGGCCTGCCGTCCCGGCCGGCGAAGTGCTCGGCGAACCGCTGCGTCTCGATCGTCGCCGACGTGATGATCAGCTTGAGGTCGGGGCGCTGCGGGAGCAGCTCGCGCAGGTAGCCCAGGATGAAGTCGATGTTGAGGCTGCGCTCGTGCGCCTCGTCGATGATCAGCGTGTCGTAGCGGCGCAGCATCCGGTCGTTCTGGATCTCGGCGAGCAGGATGCCGTCGGTCATCACCTTGATCATGGTGTCGTCGCTCACCTGGTCGGTGAACCGCACCTTGTAGCCGACCGTCGAGCCGAGCGGCCGGTCCAGCTCCTCGGCGATCCGCTCCGCCACGGTCCGGGCGGCGATCCGGCGCGGCTGGGTGTGCCCGATCTGCCCGCGCACCCCTCGGCCGAGCTCGACGCAGATCTTCGGGATCTGGGTGGTCTTGCCGGAACCCGTCTCACCGGCCACGACCACCACCTGGTGGTCACGGATCGCGGCGGCGATGTCGTCCTTGCGGGCGCTGACCGGCAACGACTCCGGATAGGTCACACGCGGGACCGAGGCGAGCCGGCTCTCCAGGCGCGCTCGCGCCGCCTCCACCTCACCGGCGATCTCGGACAGCACGGTGGAACGGGCGGCGTCGTCACGGATGCGCCGGGTGCCGTCGAGGCGGCGCTGCAGCCGACGCTCGTCTCGGGGAAGCAACTCGGAGATCCGCCGGCGCAGCTCGGAGACGGCCGGAGCGGGAGGAGGCGATATCGACATGGCGGGCCAAGGATAGGCGGAACCTGCCGGAAACGCCTGGTGATTAACGCCGCCCCCGTGTCCCCGATGTCACCTGGATCGGTAGTTGAGTGAACGTTCCAGCAGAGACGAGGTCAACGGTGATCGTTGTCGCGGAGGATCACGACGACATCCGGTACGTGCTCAAACGCTCGCTGGAGCGCGCCGGGCACCACGTCGTGGCCGCGGCCGACGGCGCGGCGGCCCTGGCGGCGATCCGCGAGCACCGCCCGGACCTGGTGGTCACGGACGTGGACATGCCGAAGATGACCGGCCTCGACCTGTGCCGGGCGATCCGCGCCGACGACGAGCTGCGGCACATCCCGGTCGTGGTGGCCAGCGGCTCACTGATCCCGGGCGACGGGCGCGCCGAGGACGCGGGCGCCTCGGCGACGCTGCTCAAGCCGTTCGTGCCGGCTCAGCTGCTGGCGCTGGTGTCGGCGCTGCTGCCCTCGTAACGCTTGGTCCGCTGCGGTTCCGGCACCGGCGGCGGCCCACCGCCCAGGCCGGGCAGCTGGGCGGCCTCCAGGATGGCGGCACGCTCGGCGAGGGCACGTTCCAGGGCTTCGCGTACGGCGTCGTCGTCACTGTCGGCTTTCTCGGTGCTCATGGCGGAGTCCTCCTCGGGTACGGCGATGGCGGCGGGCAGCGTGAAGTGGAAGCACGTACCGCCGCCGGGGTTGTCGGCGACGCCGATCTCGCCGCCGTGGCGTTCCACGATCCGTTTGCAGATGGCCAGGCCCAGCCCGGAGCCGGCGTAACCGGCCGTCGCCGCCTCGGTCCGGTGGAACGAGTCGAAGATGCGCGGCTTCTCGGCGTCCGGGATGCCGATGCCGCCGTCGGCCACCGCGATGCGCACACGGTCCACGCCGACCGCCTCGCCGGTCACCTCGACCCGCGGCGCGCTGCCGGGCCGGACGTACTTGAACGCGTTGCCGATCAGGTTGTCCAGGACGTGCCGCACCATGCCGGCGTCCGCCTCGACCGGCGGCAGCGCGCTGACCGTCCAGCGCGGAGCCGGGCCGTCGTCGCCGGCCCGGTGCCCGAGCCGGTCGCTGATCACCTCGAGGACCAGCGGCTCCAGGCGGATCGAGGCGAGGCGCAGCGGCGCGTGCCGTGCGGTGGTGTACGCCAGCAACGTCTCGATGAGCGTGTCCATCCGGTCGACGGCGTGCACGACCCGGCGTACCGCCTCACTCGCGTCCGCCACCGCGGGAAAATCGCCGCCGAGATCCTCGATGGCGAGCTCGGCGTGACCGCGGGCCACCGACAGCGGCGCCTTGAGATCGTGCGCGACCACGCCCGCGAAGATCGTCAGATCGGTCTCGTAGCGGCGCAGCTCGGTGATGTCCCGGAAGATCGCGACCGCGCCGTGCACCCCGGCGCTGAAGTCCAGCGGGCGGCCGTCGACGCTCAGCAGCACCCCCTCGGGCCGGCCGCCGTTGCGGATGAACACCTCGACGCCGTCGGACGGCTCGCCGTTGAGCGCCCGGATCAGCGGCATCTCCTGCAGCGACATCGGCGTCACGCCGTCCGGGCGGTAGACGCCGTAGTGCCGCTGCCACTCCTCCGGGCTGCTCGGATCGGCGTCGACGCCGCCGAGCAGCCGCCGCCCGGACGGGTTCTGCACGAGCACGCCGCCGTGCTCGTCCACCACGATGACACCGTCGCTGATGCTGGTCAGGACCGCGCCGAGCAGCACGGCCTGGCGGCGGCTGTCAGCCTCGGTCTCGCGCAGTTCCCGGGTGGCCACCTCGACCTGCTCGCGCGCCCGGGAACGGCCGGTGGCCAGCACGTGGACCAGCCACGCCAGGAGCAGGGTGAGCAGCACTCCGCCGGCCAGGGCGATCACCGCCGGGTGCCCGCCGGCTCCCGGCAGCCGGCCGGAGTCGGCCCGGGTGATCAGCGTCCACCGCCGGTCCCCCACGTCGAACTCCGAGCTGCGGGTCAGGTCCGGCCGCCCCGGCACCGACCAGTCGGCGATCGTGACCCGGCCGCCGTCGCTGTTGGCCGCGGTCAGGCTGCCGAACAGGTGACCCTGGCTGGTGGTCTGCAGGATGCCGGAGAGGAAGCTCTGGCCACGCAGGCCGAGCACCGCCCAGCCGATGAAGTGCGGCGTGTTGCCACGGCTCCAGAGCGGCGTGGCCAGGACGAACGACTCCTGCTGCTCGGTCACCGGCTTCTCGCGGTCGCGCAGCAACACGTACGTGTCGGAGACGGTCGTCTGCCGCAGCCGCCTGGCCTCCTCGAAGGCGCCGCGCAGCTCGGGGATCGTGACCAGGTCCGTGCCGGTGACGCCGGCCACGTCGGTGTCGTTGAGGATCCGGGAGTACACCGTGAAGAAGTGCTCGCCGGTGCCGACCGGCCGCATGCGCAGGCCGGAGGCGCCGAGGGCACGCCACTTGCGCTCGGCGGCGGCGACGCCGGCGGTCTCGGCCGGTACGACGAACGCCACCGCGGCAGCACCGATCAGCTTCGCGTCGGCCAGCGCCGAGCTGGACAGGTCGAAGTCGTCCCAGGTGAACTCGGTCTGGCTCGCCGCACCGGCGGCGAGGGTCTCCAGGACCGCCCGGTACCGGCCGATCTCGGTCTGCACGGCGGCCAGGGCCATGGCGTGGCGCTGGTCCATCACCCGCTCGGCCTTGTCCCGCTGGATCACGTGGAGGCCTGCCGACACCAGCACCGTCACCAGAAGCCCGGTGACCAGCACGGCGGCGGCGAGCAGCGGGCCACCGGTCCGCCGCTCGCCGTTCTCGCGTCCCTCCACCATAAGGAGCGTATGCCGCAAAACGCCCTCGTTGGTGTTACTTCCAGGTGTCGTAGCGGTACAGCCCGTAGGTGGCCATGATGCCGGTGATCTTGGGGTAGTACTTCGGGTCGGTGGCGTACCCGGCCTTCCACACCGTCCAGATGAACTTGTTCGCGTCCCGGGTGTAGGTGAACGCCGGGGCGTACCGCTTGTTGTTGCGCAGGAAGTGACCGTGGTCGCGGAACGAGCGGGCCATCGAGGCGTACGTGCGGAACGCGTCGGCCGTCTCGAAACACTTGCCGGCCTTGTCGCACTCGGTCGTCCTGTAGACGTGGCAGCCGGTCGCGTGCGGGCCGTAGTAGCCGCTCTGGCACTTGATGCCGAAGTAGTTGCGGTCGGTCGCGGACAGGCTGCTGCGGCCCCAGCCGGACTCCAGGATCGCCTGCGCGATGGTCACCGACGGCGGGACGCCGTACTGCCGCCAGCCCTGCTGTGCGCCGGGCACCGCGGCGGCGATGAACTGCTCGGGCGTCAGAGCGGGCGGGGTGGGCGCGGGCGCCGGTTCCGGGCACGCCTTGACGGCGGCGGAGACGACGTACGCGTGCGAGATGTAACGCCCGTCGGTGAGCCTGTCCCACTGGGTGGTGGTCCGGACCGTGCCGGCGACCCGGGCGCCCTGCACCGAGCAGCTCACCTTCACGCTCGTACCGTTGGCCGCCTTTCGGACCACCGCGCTGAGGGTCGACGGGCCGCTGCGGACATTGACGGCGCCGTCGGCGGTGCGCACCCGGCCGGTCACGAACGAGGCGGCCTTGGCGCCGGCCTTGCAGGCCGAGATCTTCGCATCGGTACGGAGATAACTGTGCGAGACATAGGAACCGTTGCTGAGCCGGTCCCACGTCGCGGTCGTGCGCACCTTTCCACGCACGGGCTGGCCGTTCACCGTGCACTCGACCGTGACCTTCTGGCCGTCGCGCAGGGTGCCGATCACCTGCGCGGTCAGCGAGGGCGCGGAGCGGACCTTCAGCGCGCTGTTGACGTCGACGGTCGCCGTGACACCGCTCGCGTACGCCGCGGCGGGCGACACACCGAGCCCGGTCCCGGCGGCAAGCACCAGCAGCGCGCCGGTGAGCAGTCGTCGGGTGCTGTGCCCCATGAAGTACGTCCCCCTCGTTCCGATGGCCATCGGTACGAAGGTCTGTTCCGGGCGTTGCGTCACCGGAGTTCGAACGGGTGCGGGTGTGTTGCGCTTGGATTCTCGCCGGATGGGGAAAGGGCGTGTCCACATCGCCGTCTTTGGAGGACGACATGACAGCCGTCGCCCCGCGTCCCGCCCGTGTATCCCGCGTGCCCGCCCGCCCGCGTGCTTCCCGCCCGCGCCGCACTTTGTGGGACACGGCCAGTCCGCTGCTGGTCTCGATCCTGGCGGCCGCGCTCGCGGTGGCCGTCTACGTGATCTTCATACGCACACCACTGGGCCAGCTGGCGGACACCGCGGCGATGCGGGGCAACGACGTGGATCACCCGAGGGTCACGGAGGTGCTCACCCGTACGCTCAACGCCACCCAACTCGCGAGCCTCGCGCTGGTCTGCCTGCTCGCCGCGGCCTTCGGCGCGCTGCGCCGCCGCCTCGACCTCTCCGTCGCCGCCACCCTGACCGTGGTCGGCGCCAACCTCACCGCGCAGCTGCTCAAGGCCCGCCTGGACCGGCCGGACCTGGACGACTTCCCGGCACCCAACTCGTTCCCGAGCGGCCACACCGCCGCCGCCGCGTCGGTCGCGTTCGTGCTGGTGCTCGTGTTCCCCCGGGCGCTGCGCGGCACGATCGCCCTGATCGGCGCCGCCTACACGGCGGTGGTCGCGATCGCCACCGTCTGGGCCGAGTGGCACCGCCCGAGCGACGCGGTAGCCGGTGTGCTGATCGTGCTGGCGTGGGGTTCGCTGGCGGTGTGGGGCGTACGCCTGCGCCTGTCCGGGCCCACCCGGCCGCTGCACCTGCCCAACCGCCTGGTGACCGTGGTCCTCGGCATCACCGCCGCCATCACCGCGGCGGCCGGCGTCGTCGGCCTGGTCGCGGTGGCCCTCTCCGAGCGGGTCTTCCCGGACTTCGTCTCCGGCAAGTACGCGTTCCTGGCCGGCGCGGCGGGCATTGTCGCCTTCGTCGCCGGGGCGTTCATCATTTGGGTACGGCTCACGGCGGGCGAACCGCCGGCGTCCCGACCCGCTACAGGAGGCACCAGATGACAACCCCTCCCGCTGACAACCCGGCAGCCGCC
This sequence comes from Actinoplanes sp. NPDC051861, assembly GCF_040681145.1. Taxonomy (NCBI): domain Bacteria; kingdom Bacillati; phylum Actinomycetota; class Actinomycetes; order Micromonosporales; family Micromonosporaceae; genus Actinoplanes; species Actinoplanes sp. NPDC051861. The sequence goes on along the minus strand of NZ_JBFAYE010000003.1, from coordinate 499,322 downwards.
GCACCCGGTTCGGTGCCGCCCGGCCCGGCCGGCGTTCCCGACCTGCCCGCTGCCGCCACCCCCGCCGCGGCGGGCCCGACCGTCGTGGTCGGCACCTACCCGGAGTACGGCCTGGCCCAGCAGGCCGTCGACCACCTCTCGGACAACAGGTTCCCGGTCTCCCGGGTCTCCATCGTCGGCACCGATCTGCGCCTGGTCGAGAACGTTCTCGGCCGCCTGACCGTCGGCCGGGCCGCCATCGCGGGCACGGCCAGCGGCGCATGGTTCGGCCTGTTCGTCGGCCTGCTGTTCGGCCTGTTCAGCGACTCGGGCTGGTTCGCAGTCATCCTGACCACGGTCCTGATCGGCGCCGTCTGGGGCGCCGTCTTCGGAGCCATCGCCCACGCCGCCACCGGCGGCCGCCGCGACTTCACCTCACGAAGCTCCCTGCAGGCAGCCCAGTACGCCGTCCTGGCCGACACCGAGGTAGCCGACGAGGCCCGCCACCTCCTGATCCAGCTGAACTGGCGAGCCAGCGGCGCCCGGTAAGCCTAGCGCCTGTTTCTTCAGTGGGGGCAGGAGCGAGGCGAGGTCCAGGTGTCGTCTGGGTGTGCGGCGCGGGCGCCCGGATACCGGGGTTGTATCCGGGTGTTCGCGACGTGCGGCCAGACGGCGGCTGGGCCACGCCGCAGCCCAGCCATCCACTCCGAAACAGGCGCTAGGAGGCCAGCTGACTCCGCAGCTTGCCCAGCGCCCTGGTCAGCAACCGCGAAACGTGCATCTGCGAGATCCCCACCTGCTCCGCGATCTGCGACTGCGTCAGGTTCCCGTAGAACCGCAGCGTCAGAATCCTCTGCTCCCGCTCGTCCAGCGTCGCCAGCGCCGGCCCCAGCGCCACCCGCGTCTCCGCGATCTCATACTCCCGGTCCACCGCACCGAGCGTGTCCCCCAGCTCAGTACTCCCGTCCGCGCTGATGGGCGTCGACAGCGACGTGGCGTTGTACGCCCGCGCCCCCTCCAGCCCTTCCAGCACGTCCTCCTCACCGATCCCCAGATGCACAGCGATGTCCGCCACGGTCGGTGACCGCCCCAGACTGTGGGTGAGCGTGCTGTTGGCCTCCGTGATCGCCAGCCGCAGCTCCTGCAGCCGACGGGGGACCCGGACCGACCACGTCCGGTCGCGGAAGTGCCGCTTGATCTCGCCGATGATCGTCGGTATCGCGTACCCGGCGAAGTCGACGCCACGTTCCGGGTCGAATTTGTCGACCGCTTTGATGAGGCCGACGGTCGCGGTCTGGATCAGGTCGTCGGTGGGTTCGCCCCGGCCGGAGTATCGGTGGGCGAGGTGGCGGGCGAGGGGCAGCCAGGCTTCGATGGCCCGGTCCCGGATGCGGCCACGCTGTTCGGGCGGCGCGTCCGCCATCATCGTGAGCAGGTCGGACGCTGTTACCTCGATGAGGGTCATGGACTGGTCCTCCATCAGCGGGCAGAGAGCCGTGCCCGCGCTCGGCGACCGTTCTATAGGGCAACGCTAGCCGAGAAGACGACCCTCGACTAGCCGAAAGTATGAGTGACGATGCGTGAATACGGGAATTACTCAGCGAGTTCATTCTATGGTGTCGGTCGCTCACGGTCCGTCAGAGCGCAAGATTTACTGTCGGCACCGCGTGGTAGACACCGGAGAACGACCGGCAGAGCGAGCGGAAGAACGGAAGACGGATGAGCATCCTCGGTATCGACATCGGCGGCTCCGGCGTCAAGGGCGCCCCGGTCGACACTGTGCGCGGCGAACTGCTCGAGGAGCGGTTCCGTGTGCCCACCCCACAGCCGGCTGACGTGGAGGCCGTCCTCGAGGCGGTCGCGGAGGTCGCGGGGAAGTACGCGGACGTCGAGCGCGTCGGCATCACGTTCCCGGGCATCGTCGTGGACGGCGTCACGAAGACGGCGGCCAACGTCGACAAGTCCTGGCTGAACGCGCCGGCCGCGCAGGTCTTCTCCGAGCGCCTGGGCATGCCGGTGACCGTGCTCAACGACGCTGACGCGGCGGGCGCGGCCGAGGTGGCGTTCGGCGCGGGCCGCGACCAGTCCGGCCTGATCATCATGGTGACCCTGGGCACCGGCATCGGCACCGCGCTGTTCCTGGACGGCGTGCTGATCCCGAACACCGAGCTCGGCCACCTGGAGATCGACGGCCGCGACGCCGAGCTGCTCGCCTCCGACCGGATCCGCGAGGCCGAGGAGCTGACCTGGGAGCAGTGGGCGCCGCGGGTGGAGCGTTACCTGCGGCACGTGGAGATGCTGCTCTCGCCGCGGCTGTTCATCATCGGCGGCGGCGTCAGCAAGAAGTCGGAGAAGTTCTTCCCGCTGCTGGACCTGCGCACGCCGATCGTCGCGGCCGCGCTGCTGAACAACGCGGGCATCATCGGCGCGGCGGTCAGCGCGGAGCAGGCGGCGTCCGGCCCCGGCCAGCAGGACCCGGGCGCGATCCAGGTCGACGCGGCCGCGCAGGCCCACCGGGACTAGGAGAGACCATGCCACGCACCATCGCCACGAACACGCGGGTCAGCCGGGAGGAACTGGTCGAGTTCCTGCGGCCACGGCACCACGCGATCCTGATGACCACGCGCAAGGACGGCCGCCCGCAGTCCTCGCCGAACTCGTGCGGCGTCGACGCCGAGGGCCGCATCGTGATCTCCAGCTACCCGGAGCGGGCCAAGGTGGCGAACATCCGCCGCGACCCGCGAGTGACGCTCTGCGTGCTCTCCGAGGAGTGGAACGGTCCGTGGGTGCAGGTCGACGGCACCGCCGAGATCATCGACCTGCCGGAGGCCGTCGAGCCCCTGGTGGACTATTTCCGGTCCATCTCCGGCGAGCACCCGAACTGGGACGAGTACCGCCAGGCCATGCGTGACCAGGGCAAATGCCTGATCCGCGTGACGATCGACTCCTGGGGCCCGATCGCCACCGGCGGCTTCCCCGCCAGACTGGCCGAAGACTAGAAAGAGGCCGCGATACCGGCGCCCAGGAGGACATTGGCACCGGTATCGCGGCCTCTCAGTTCCCTCCCGTCCCGCCGCACAAAGGCAGCGGGATCCGGCCGGGAGAGACAGATCAAGCGGCGAGCGGAGCGCGCCCGCCGGTGTCGAGGGTGCCGAAATCCGCTAGGCGAAGCCGTCGTGGATTTCGGTGCCCTCGACAGCGGCTCCCAGGGGCGCGCTCCCGCCGAGCGGAGCGAGGCCATTGGGCACAGCGCGATCCGGCTCGGCGTCCAAGAGGTAGAGCAGGGTGTCCCGGTGCATGGAGGCGATCGGGTCCAGCAGGTCGGGGTGGCGCAGCAGCGCGGCGGCCTCACGGTCGCGCGGGTCCGGCTGCAGCAGGCGGCGGAACTCGGTGGGCAGACCGCCGGGGCGGCGGGCGTGCGGGCGGGGACGCGGGTCGGCGGCGCCGGCCGGCATGGCGGCGATCACCGCGTCGACGCCGCGGCGGGCCAGCATCGGGTCGGCGAGCAGGCAGGCGGCCCAGCTCACCACGACCTCGTCGACCCAGGTGCGCCAGCCCTCGCCGTCGGCGAACTCGTCGTCCGGCTCGCTGCCGGCCTTCCAGTCGAGCAGGGCGGAGCCGCCGGGACCCGCGATCGCGACCAGCGCGGCGTCGACCTCGGTGGGGTACCGCAGCCAGGCGGCGACGGTCACGGCCTGCCGGGCCTGCAGTTCGGCCAGGGTGTGCGCGACGGTGTTGGAGTCTCCCCCGGGGTACGCGCGAGCCAGCCAGTGCGTGCTGGCGGCAATCACCGGCGACAGTGCGGTGGACGGTCCGGCCACGTCGGTATCTCCTCCCTCAGGCGCTTGCCGGGGGCGGCTCGCGTCAGGGGTATAGCTCGGGTTCGCGATGGCCGTCTTGAGTAAGGTCACTCGATGGCAACCCGCGGCAACCGACGCACTACCCTGACCGCGCTGGTCGCGTCCGGGGTCGCCGATCTGGAGCCCGATCCGGACCGGCCGCGCGGCTGGACGCTGCTGATCGACGGCGTGCCGCAGTCATACGTGGATCTCGACGACCCGGAGTACCTGGCGTTCACCTACGTGCGCCAGATCGCGCGGGCCGTGCGGTCCTGGAGCGGGCGGAGCGCGTCTCGCGTACCCCTGAAGATCTTGCATTTGGGTGGTGGGGCGCTGACCCTGCCGCGCCTGATGGCCCGGTGGTGGCCGGACGCCGCGCAGAAGGTGGTGGAGCACGATCCGGACCTGATCTCGCTGATCCTGCGGGAGATGCCGCCGGCGCAGCCGATGGAGATCTCGGTGGGCGACGCGCGCACGGTTCTGGAGACCGAGGAGCAGCAGGGGTACGCGGTGATAATCGCCGATGTCTTCTCGGGCGCCGCGATGCCGGGCTCGCTGGCGACGGCCGGGTTCGCGACGGCGGCGGCTCGGGCGTTACGTCCGGACGGGCTGCTGGTGATGAATCTGACCGATGTGCCGCCGCTGGCCTTCACCCGGACCCAGGTGGCGACGATGCGATCGAGCTTCGACGATGTGGCCCTGCTCGGCCAGACCGGAGTGTTGAAGGGGCGCCGCGCGGGCAATGTGGTACTGCTGGCCGGCGCCGTCCCGGACGTGCGCCCGGCAAGCGACGAGCGCCTGTTGCGATCAGGTGAACTTGTCGTGTTTTCCGGTGGCGCACGGCCGCGTCCGGACGGGTCGGCGTAGGGATGCTCCGGTAGGTTGAACCGCATCGGCGGTCGGCCGTTTCAAAACCTCCACTGCGGAGAAGTCATAGGACGAACGGCGGTGGATTCTCCGGTCGCCGAGTCCTCCCGCGCCCCTCTGACTACGGTGGAGATCATGACCGGTCGTTTCCCCATCGAAGACGTGACGCCGGCCGTTTCCGGTGGCCGCTACCCCGCCAAAGCGGTGGTCGGCGAGCTCGTCCCGGTTTCTGCGGTGTCCTATCGCGAAGGTCACCACGCCCTCGGCGTGAATGTGGTATGGCGTGGCCCGGACGGGGAGACCAAGCCGTTCACCCGCATGACGCCCGGCGAGCCGGGCCTGGACAGGTGGCACGCCTCGATCCGTCCCGACGAGATCGGCCGGTGGACGTTCACCGTCGAGGCGTTCGACGATCCGTACCGGACGTGGCGCGACGCCGTGGTCAAGAAGATCGGCGCCGGGCAGGGTGCCGAGGACCTCGCGAACGACCTCGCCGAGGGCGCCGAGGTGATCGACCTGGCCGCCAAGATCGTGCCGCCGGCCGACGAGGAGCGGGTCCGCACCGCCTCGGCCGCGCTGCGCGACGAGCAGCGTTCCCTGTTCGCCCGGGTCACCCCGGCGCTGGACCTGGAGGAGCTGCTCTGGCACAACCCGGTGCGCCACCTGGTCACCACGACCCGCTCGTTCGCGATCTGGGTGGACCGCAAGCGCGCCCTCTACTCCGCGTGGTACGAGTTCTTCCCCCGTTCCGAGGGTGCCGAGATCGGGCCGGACGCCACGCCGGTCAAGCACGGCACGTTCGCCACGGCCGCGCTGCGGCTGCCGGCTGTCGCGGCGATGGGCTTCAACGTCGTCTACCTCCCTCCGATCCATCCGATCGGAAAGATCAACCGCAAGGGCCGGAACAACACTCTGGTCGCCCGTCCGGAGGACGTCGGCTCGCCGTGGGCGATCGGATCCGACGAGGGCGGGCACGACGCGATTCATCCGCAGCTGGGGAGCCTCGACGACTTCCGGGCGTTTATAAAGAGGGCTGAGGAACTGGGGATGGAGGTCGCCATGGACCTCGCCCTGCAGGCTGCCCCGGACCACCCGTGGGTCTCCGAGCACCCGGAGTTCTTCACGACCCGGGCCGACGGCTCGATCGCGTACGCCGAGAACCCGCCCAAGAAGTACCAGGACATCTACCCGATCAACTGGGACAACGACTATCGGGCGCTGCGTGACGAGGTCTACCGCGTGGTGATGCACTGGGTGAACAACGGCATCAAGATCTTCCGCGTCGACAACCCGCACACCAAGGCCGTCAACTTCTGGCAGTGGCTGATCCCCAAGGTCAAGGAGTCCGACCCGGACGTGCTGTTCCTGGCCGAGGCGTTCACCCGCCCCGCGATGATGAACGGGCTCGGCAAGATCGGCTTCACGCAGTCGTACACGTACTTCACGTGGCGCACCTCGGCGCCCGAGATGCGCGAGTACATGGAGCAGCTGCTCACCTCGATCGACTGGATGCGGCCGAACTTCTGGCCGAACACCCCGGACATCCTGCACGAGTCGCTGCAGCACGGCGGGCCGCCGATGTTCAAGATCCGCGCGGTGCTGGCCGCGATGCTCACCCCGTCCTGGGGCCTCTACTCCGGCTACGAGCTGTTCGAGCACGTGCCCCGGCCCGGCGCCGAGGAGTACATCGACAACGAGAAGTTCGAGCTGAAGCCGCGGGACTGGGCGGCGGCCGAGCGGACCGGCCGCTCCCTCGCGCCGTACCTGACCAAGCTGAACCAGATCCGTGAGCAGAACCCGGCCCTGCACTGGCTGCGCAACCTGCGCTTCCACGAGATCGACAACGGCGCCCTGCTCGTCTTCTCCAAGCGGGATCCGGAGACCGGCAACACCGTCCTGGTCATCTGCTCGTTCGACTCCGCCAACGTGCAGTGGGGCAACACCACTCTGGACATGCCCGCCCTCGGCATGGACTGGCACGACCGGTTCACGGTGGTCGACCAGATCAGCGGGGCGACGTACGAGTGGGGACAGTACAACGCGGTCCGGATCGACCCGTACGTCGAGCCGGCGCACATCTTCGTCGTGCAGACGGGGTAGGGGGAACACGATGGAGTTGACGAGCGAGCACGATCCGGCGTCCGGCAGCCACACCGAGGACGGTGTGGTCGAGCACCCCAGCGCCGACGACTTCGGTCACGCCCGGGCCCTGCCGGCCGACCGCACCTGGTTCCAGCGGGCGGTCTTCTACGAGGTGCTGGTCCGGGCGTTCTACGACTCGGGGTCCGACGGCGGCGGCGACCTGCGCGGCCTGATCGAGCGGCTCGACTACCTGCAGTGGCTGGGCGTCGACTGCCTCTGGCTGCCGCCGTTCTACGACTCGCCGCTGCGCGACGGCGGCTACGACATCCGTGACTTCTACAAGGTGCTGCCGGAGTTCGGTACGGTCGACGACTTCGTGGCCCTGCTCGACGCCGCCCACAAGCGCGGCATCCGGGTGATCACCGACCTCGTCATGAACCACACGTCGGACTCGCACCCGTGGTTCCAGGCCTCCCGCCACGACCCGGACGGCCCTTACGGCGACTTCTACGTCTGGAACGACACCAGCGACAAGTACCCCGACGCCCGGATCATCTTCGTCGACACCGAGGAGTCGAACTGGACGTTCGACCCGGTGCGCCGGCAGTTCTACTGGCACCGGTTCTTCTCGCACCAGCCCGACCTCAACTACGAGAACCCGGCCGTGCAGGAGGCGATGCTCGACGTCCTGCGGTTCTGGCTGGACCTGGGCATCGACGGGTTCCGCCTGGACGCCGTGCCGTACCTGTTCGAGGAGGAGGGCACCAACTGCGAGAACCTGCCGGCCACGCACGCGTTCCTGAAGCACTGCCGCAAGGTGATCGACGACGAGTTCCCGGGCCGGGTGCTGCTGGCCGAGGCGAACCAGTGGCCGGCCGACGTGGTGGAGTACTTCGGCGACCCGCGCTCCGGCGGCGACGAGTGCCACATGGCGTTCCACTTCCCGCTCATGCCGCGCATCTTCATGGCGGTCCGGCGCGAGTCGCGCTTCCCGATCTCGGAGATCCTGGCGCAGACGCCGGAGAAGCCGGACAACTGCCAGTGGGGCATCTTCCTGCGTAACCACGACGAGCTGACGCTCGAGATGGTCACCGACGAAGAGCGCGACTACATGTACTCGGAGTACGCCAAGGACCCACGGATGAAGGCGAACGTCGGCATCCGCCGCCGGCTCGCCCCGCTGCTGGAGAACGACCGCAACCAGATCGAGCTGTTCACCGCGCTGCTGCTGTCGCTGCCCGGCTCGCCGGTCCTGTACTACGGCGACGAGATCGGCATGGGCGACAACATCTGGCTCGGTGACCGCGACGGCGTGCGTACGCCGATGCAGTGGACGCCGGACCGCAACGCGGGCTTCTCCACCGCGACGCCGGGACGGCTCTACCTGCCGGTCAACCAGGACCCGGTCTACGGCTATCAGGCGGTCAACGTCGAGGCGCAGCGGGACAGCTCCACGTCGCTGCTGAACTGGACCCGCACCATGCTGGCCGTGCGCCGCCGGCACGAGGCGTTCGCCGTCGGCACGTTCCGGGAGCTGGGCGGCTCCAACCCGTCCGTTCTGGCCTATCTGCGGGAGTTCGGCGACGACGTGGTGCTCTGCGTCAACAACCTGTCCCGCTTCCCGCAGCCGATCGAACTCAACCTCCAGCACTGGAACGGCTACACCCCGGTGGAGCTGACCGGACACGTCAACTTCCCGAGGATCGGCCAGTTGCCGTACCTGCTGACCCTTCCGGGGCACGGCTTCTACTGGTTCCAGCTGTGCGGGTCAGAGGAGAAGCAATGACGCTGCCTTTCGCCGAGTGGTTGCCGAAACAACGCTGGTACGCTGGGCGCAGCCGGGTGCTCGCGTCCATCAAGGAGGCCTCCGCCACGTCCCTCGGCGACGACCTCGACCTGGTCCTGGTGGACGTCGAGTACACCGACGGCAGCTCCGAGCGGTACCAGATCCTGGTCGGCTGGGGCTCCGCACCGGTCGCCGAGTACAACGCCGTCGCCACGATCGGCACCGCCGACGACGGCCGGGTCGGTTACGACGCGCTCTACGACGCGGACGCGGCACGCTATCTGCTCGGGCTGGTGGAAGGCTCCGAGCAGAAGGGCGACATCACGTTCTCCAAGGAGCCCGGCGACGCGCTGCCGCTGGACGCCTGGCCCCGGGTGTTCGACGCGGAGCAGAGCAACACCAGCGTGATCTTCGACGAGGACGCCATCCTCAAGCTGTTCCGGCGGGTCACCTGCGGCATCAACCCGGACATCGAGCTGAACCGGGTGCTCGGCCGCGCCGGGAACCCGCACGTGGCGAAGCTGTTCGGGTCGTTCCAGGCGGCCGACGACGCCGGCTCCTGCTCACTGGGCATGGTCACCGAGTACGCGTCGAACTCGGCCGAGGGCTGGGCGATGGCCACCGCGTCCGCGCGGGACCTGTTCGCCGACGCGGAGCTGGGCGCCGACGAGGTGGGCGGCGACTTCCAGGGCGAGTCGTACCGGCTGGGCGAGGCGGTCGCGTCGGTGCACCTGACGCTCTCCCGGGAGATGGGCACCGGACCGGCGCCGTTCCCGCTGGACGGGTTCCTGGCCCGGCTGCGGACGGCCGCCAACGCGGTACCCGAGCTCCAGCAGTACGTCCCGGCGATCACCGACCGCTTCACCCGGCTCACCGGCGAGCAGGTCGAGGTGCAGCGGGTGCACGGCGACCTGCACCTGGGCCAGGTGCTGCGCACGCCGGAGGCCTGGCTGCTGATCGACTTCGAGGGTGAGCCCGGCCAGCCGCTCGACGAGCGCCGCCTGCCCGACTCGCCGCTGCGTGACGTGGCGGGTGTGCTGCGCTCCTACGAGTACGCGGCCTATCAGCTGCTGGTCGACCAGGACGAGGACGAGCACCTGGCGGCACGGGCCCGCGAGTGGGTGGACCGCAACCGGACGGCCTTCTGCGACGGGTACGCCCACGCGGCCGGGCAGGATCCCCGTGATCGTGCCGAGCTGCTCGCGGCGTACGAACTGGACAAGGCGGTCTACGAGGCCGCGTACGAGGCCCGGCACCGGCCCGGCTGGCTGCGCATCCCCCTGCGCTCCATCGCCCGGCTGGTCGAGACAACCCCCGGAGGAATCGTTCCATCATGATCGGGCACACCACCTCACGGCTGGCCGCCGACAAGCGGGCCATGAACAGCGTGATCGCCGGGGACACCCACGATCCGCACGCCATCCTCGGCGCTCATCCGCACGGTGGGCACACGGTCGTCCGTACCCTGCGCAAGGGTGCCTCGGCGGTGGCGGTCCTGCACGACGGAGAACGCTACGAGGCGACCCTCGTGCACCCGGACGGCATCTTCGCCGCCGAGCTGCCCGGCACGGTGCTGGACTACCGGCTCGACGTGGACGGGACGCAGTGCGACGACCCGTACCGTCATCTCCCCACCCTGGGTGAGCTGGACCTGCACCTGATCGGTGAGGGCCGGCACGAGAAGCTGTGGAAGGTGCTCGGCGCGCAGCCGAAGGGCACCGGGGTGGCGTTCGCCGTGTGGGCCCCGGCGGCCCGCGGTGTCCAGGTCGTCGGCGACTTCGCCGGCTGGGGGCCCTACGACGGGTGGCCCATGCGCTCGCTCGGCTCCAGCGGCGTCTGGGAGCTGTACGTGCCGACCGCGCACCTCGGCACCAAGTACAAGTTCAAGATCCTGGGGCGCGACGGGGTGTGGCGCGAGCACGCCGACCCCCTGGCCCAGCACACCGAGGTCCCGCCGGCAACCGCCTCGGTGGTGTTCCAGTCGGAGTACCAGTGGCACGACGAGCAGTGGATGCGGGAGCGTTCCCGCAAGTCGTGGCACCAGGAGCCGATCAGCTGCTACGAGGTGCACCTGGGTTCGTGGCGGCCGGGGCTGACCTACACCGAACTGGCCGAGCAGCTCGTGGACTACGTCGTCGAGACGGGCTTCACGCACGTCGAGCTGATGCCGGTCATGGAGCACCCGTTCGGCGGCTCCTGGGGCTACCAGGTCACCGGCTACTTCGCTCCGACCTCCCGTTTCGGCTCCCCCGACGAGTTCCGTTTCCTGGTCGACAAGCTGCACCAGGCCGGCATCGGCGTGATCCTCGACTGGGTGCCCGCCCACTTCCCCAAGGACGAGTGGGCCCTGGCCCGCTTCGACGGCACCCCGCTGTACGAGCACGGCGACTGGCGCCGCGGCGAGCACCCCGACTGGGGCACGTACGTCTTCGACTTCGGCCGCAAGGAGGTCCGCAACTTCCTGGTGGCCAACGCCCTCTACTGGTGCGAGGAGTTCCACGCCGACGGCCTGCGGGTCGACGCCGTGGCCTCGATGCTCTACCTGGACTACTCCCGCAAGGACGGCGAGTGGACCCCGAACCAGTACGGCGGCCGGGAGAACCTGGACGCGATCAGCTTCCTGCAGGAGATGAACGCGACCGTCTACAAGCACCACCCCGGTGTCATGACGATCGCCGAGGAGTCCACCGCGTGGCCCGGCGTCACCCGCCCCACCCACCTGGGCGGCCTGGGCTTCGGCTTCAAGTGGAACATGGGCTGGATGAACGACACCTTGAACTACATGGTCAAGGAGCCGATCCACCGCCAGTGGCACCACCATCAGATGACCTTCGCGACCGTGTACGCATGGAGCGAGAACTACATCCTGCCGATCAGCCACGACGAGGTCGTGCACGGCAAGGGCTCGCTGACCGGCAAGATGCCCGGCGACCTGTGGCAGAAACTGGCGAACACCCGGGCCATGCTCGGCTTCATGTGGGCGTTCACCGGCAAGCAGCTGCTGTTCATGGGCGCCGAGATGGGCGACGAGAGGGAGTGGAACGAGGGTGAGGGCCTGCACTGGCACCTGCTCGAGGACCCTCGGCACGGCGGCGTCAAGGCCCTGGTCACCGACCTGAACCGGGTCTACCGGGAGACGCCGGCGCTCTGGACCCAGGACACCTCACCGTCCGGCTTCCGCTGGATCACCAGCGAGGACTCGCAGCACAACACGTTCTCGTTCGTCCGCTTCGCACCGAACGGCGACACCGTCGCCTGCGTGGTCAACTTCGCCGCGATCCCGCACGAGGGCTACCGCATCGGTCTGCCCCGGCCCGGCCGCTGGGCCGAGGTCATCAACACCGACAGCGAGCTGTACGGCGGCTCCGGCGTGGGCAACATGGGCGCGGTCGAGGCGGAGAACATCGCCTGGCACGGCTTCGACGCTTCGGCCTCGCTGCGCGTACCCCCGCTCGGCGCGGTCTGGCTCCGCTACGAGGGCTGAGAACCGGCGGCTATCCCCGGCGGTGCGGAAACAGGGCGCTCAGCCGGGGATAGCTGTATTCGCGGCTCCAGTCCGGATGCAGCGGGTCCGACCTGATGTAGACGCCGCGCTCCTCGAGCACGTCGAAGATCTCCTCACCGTCCGGGTAGGCGGAGCGGGCCACGTAGGCGAGCGACTCCCACTCCGGCCACTCCTCGTCCTCCCACGTGCCGTAGGGCCGGGTGGCGAGGTGCTGCACCGCCGGCAGCGTGACCAGCTCGTCCGGGTCCGCCGCCACACGCTCGAACGCCTCCCGGCCCTGCCCGATCAGCCAGCACTGGAAGTACCAGAACCCGTCCGTCGAGCACCCGTCGATCATCACGTCGGCGGCGGTCCACATCCGCGCGCCGTCGATCCGGTCGCGCAGCTCCTGCAGGCGCGCGTCGAAGTCCTCGATGTGCACCCGGTCGAGCCGCCCCAGCACCCCGGTCAGCCACTGCGTGCGGCCGTCCTTGGTGTCGCGCTCGCGCCCGCTGCGCTCGATCAGCCGCCAGAACCCGTCAAGATCCACTGAGCCACTCCTCGGCGAGCAGGCCGTAGATCAGGTCGTCGGTCCACTCACCCTTGATGAACGTCTGCTGCCGCAGATGCCCCTCACGCGTGAACCCGAGGCGCTCCATCAGGGCCGCCGACGGCTTGTTCCGCGCATCGCACTCGCCCGTCACCTTGTGCAGCCCACGCAGGCGGAACAAGCGGTCCAGGACGGCCGTCACGGCCTCCGTCGCAAAACCCCTTCTCTGGTACGCGGACGCGAGCGTGAACCCGATCTCCGCCTGCTGAAGGTTCTCATGCGTCCGCACCGCCACGTCCCCGATGAGCCGGCCCTCCTCGACCAGCTCGATCGCGTACTGGAACCACCCGGGCGCATCCGGCGAACTCGCCGCGAAATTCCGCACGGCCACCTCCGCCTTCGCCATCGGAAACGGCGCGTCCCACGACTGATACCGCGCAACCTCCGGCTCCGACCGATACTCCGCCAGCACCGCCGCATCGGAAGCCCAGAACCGCCGCAACACCAGCCGCTCGGTCCCCATCAACACGGCCGGTCAGGCCTCGACGACGTCGGCGACGATGACGGTCACGTTGTCGGGGGCGCCGTTCTCCAGGGTGCGGTTCACCAGTTCGGCGGCGCAGGACTTGCGGTCGGCCACCTCGCCAAGGGTGCGGGCGATCACCTCGTCCTCGACGTAATCGGACAGGCCGTCGCTGCACAGCAGGTATCGGTCGCCGAGCCGCGCCGGGATCATGCGGCCCGCCGGGCGGAACGGGCCGCCCTGCACCGCCTGGGTGACCAGGGCGCGCTGCGGGTGGCGGCGGGCGTCGTCGGGGGTGAGCACGCCCTGGTCGACGAGCGCCTGCACGTACGTGTCGTCGCGGGTGAGCTGGGTGAACTCGCCGTCGCGCAGCAGGTAGCAGCGGGAGTCGCCGACGTTGAGGGCCGCCAGCCGGTCGCCGGAGAGCAGCAGGGCTGTCACCGTCGTACCCATGCCGTCGCGGGCGTCGTCGTCGGCGACCGCGGCCTCGATGCGCTGGTTGGCGGTCTCCAGGGCGCTGATCAGATCCTGCAGCGGCTCGCCGTTGTCCGGTGCCGTGTCGACCGTGCTGAGGGTCTGCACCAGGATGTCGCTCGCCAGCTCACCGGCCGGCAGCCCGCCCATGCCGTCCGCCACCACGAACAGTCGATTACCCACGAAGACCGCGTCCTCGTTGTTGGACCGGACCAGGCCCTGATCAGTGGCGGCGACCGCCCGGACAGCAAGCGTCATGTGACAAGAGTGCCAAAGGCCCATTCGGTTGTCTCTAGTACCTCCTACGTAGTGCCGTTTGAGGGCTACCGGCAGAATGGTGGGTCGCGCTCCCCACGGCCCGGCGGGCACATCACATCCGGGCCGCTCTGCGGGGCGGCGCGACAAGCCGCGGCCGCCTCGGTAACAATCGACGTCGTGACGACAGCAATCCATCAGCGCATCGCCTCTGAGCTCGGGGTCCGCGAAGGGCAGGTCACCGCCGCCGTCGATCTGCTCGACGGCGGGGCCACCGTGCCGTTCATCGCCCGCTACCGCAAGGAGGTGACCGGCATGCTCGACGACGCCCAGCTGCGCACCCTCGAGGAGCGCCTGGGCTACCTGCGGGAGCTGGAGGAGCGTCGCGCCGCGGTGCTGGAGTCGATCCGGTCCCAGGGCAAGCTCGACGACGCGCTCGAACAGCAGATCCTCGAAGCCGACACGAAGGCGCGGCTGGAGGACATCTACCTGCCCTACAAGCCGAAGCGGCGAACCAAGGCCCAGATCGCCCGTGAGGCCGGTCTGGAGCCGCTCGCTGATCAACTCCTGGGTGACCCGTCGCTGGACCCGCGTGCGGCCGCTGAGGGCTTCGTGGACGCCGACAGGGGCGTCGCGGACCCCACGGCCGCGCTGGACGGGGCACGGGCGATCCTGATCGAGCGGTTCGCCGAGGACGCCGACCTGATCGGCGAGCTGCGCGAGCAGATGTGGACCCGGGGCCGCCTGGTCGCCAAGGTCCGCGACGGCAAGCAGAACGACGGGGCCAAGTTCGCCGACTACTTCGACTTCGCCGAGCCGTACTCGAAACTGCCCTCGCACCGCATCCTCGCCATGCTCCGCGGTGAGAAGGAGGACGTCCTCGAGCTCACCATGGAGCCGCACCCCGAGGAGGACGAGGGGTACTTCGAGGGCCGCATCGCCGGGCGCAACGGTGTCAGCAACCAGGGCCGCCCCGGCGACAAGTGGCTGACCGACACGGTCCGCTGGGCGTGGCGCACCCGGATCCTCATCCACCTCGGCGCCGACCTGCGGGTCCGGCTGCGCGAGGCGGCCGAGGACGAGGCGGTACGCGTGTTCGCCGCCAACCTGCGCGACCTGCTGCTGGCCGCGCCCGCCGGCACCCGCACCACGATGGGCCTGGACCCCGGTTTCCGTACCGGTGTGAAGGTGGCCGTGGTGGACGCGACCGGCAAGGTGGTGGCCACCGACACGATCTACCCGCACGTGCCACAGAACAAGTGGGACGAGTCGATCCACCGTCTCGCCGCGCTCGCCTCGGTGCACAACGTCGAGCTGATCGCGATCGGCAACGGCACCGCGTCCCGCGAGACCGACCGGCTCGCCACCGAGCTGATCAAGCGGCACCCGGACGCGAAGCTGACCAAGGTGATGGTCTCCGAGGCGGGCGCGTCGGTCTACTCGGCCTCCGCGTACGCGTCGCAGGAGCTGCCCGGCATGGACGTCTCGCTGCGCGGGGCGGTCTCCATCGCCCGCCGCCTGCAGGACCCCCTCGCCGAGCTCGTGAAGATCGACCCGAAGTCGATCGGCGTCGGGCAGTACCAGCACGACATCTCCGAGGTGAAGCTGGCCCGTTCGCTGGACGCCGTGGTCGAGGACTGCGTGAACGGCGTCGGTGTCGACGTCAACACCGCCTCGGCGCCGCTGCTGACCCGGGTCTCGGGCATCACCGCCGGTCTGGCCGAGAACATCGTGCTGCACCGTGACGAGAACGGCCCGTTCCGGAACCGCCAGGAGATCAAGAAGGTGGCGCGGCTGGGCCCGAAGGCGTTCGAGCAGTGCGCCGGCTTCCTGCGGATCCGTGACGGCGAGGACCCGCTCGACTTCTCCAGCGTGCACCCCGAGTCGTACACGCTGGTCCGCACGATCGCCGCGGACGCCGGCTCGGACGTCAAGACGATGATCGGCAACAGCCCGCTGCTGCGCGGCATCCGGCCGGACCGGTTCGTCACCGACACGGTCGGCCTGCCGACGATCACCGACATCCTCAAGGAGCTGGAGAAGCCGGGCCGTGACCCGCGGCCGGCGTTCACCACGGCCACGTTCGCCGAGGGCGTCGAGAAGATCGCCCACCTGAAGCCGGGCATGATCCTGGAGGGCGTGGTCACGAACGTGGCGGCGTTCGGCGCGTTCGTCGACATCGGCGTGCACCAGGACGGGCTCGTGCACGTCTCGGCGCTGTCCGAGAAGTTCGTGCAGGACCCGCGCGAGGTGGTCAAGTCCGGTGACGTGGTGAAGGTGCGCGTGCTGGAGGTCGACGAGAACCGCAAGCGGATCTCGCTCTCGATGCGCCTGTCCGACGAGCCCAAGCGCGGCGACCGCAACCGGGACGGCCAGGGCGGCCAGCGCGGCGGTCAAGGTGGCCAGGGCGGCCAAGGCGGCCAGCGCGGTGGCCAGGGCGGTCAAGGTGGCCAGCGCGGTGGCCAGGGCGGTCAAGGTGGCCAGGGCGGCCAGCGCGGCGGTCAGGGTGGCCGTGGCGGCCAGGGCGGTCAGCGCCAGCCGCGGCAGCAGGGCGGCGGCCAGCGAGGCGGCCAGGGCGGCGGCAGCATCGGCAACAGCGCGATGGCTGACGCCCTGCGCCGAGCGGGCCTGACCCGCGACTGAGGAGAAAAAGCGGCGGCCCGGGCGGAAACGCCCGGGCCGGACGTCAGAGCGTCCAGATCTTGAGGTCGGTGAAGGCCGCCGAGTACGGCCCCTGCTTGGCCGCGTCCCGCTCGCAGAACACGCCGAGCAGCACCCGCCCGGACTTGATCTTCTCCTCGGTGAGCGCCGCCATCCCCACCACGGAGTCACCGCGCGAGACCCGCACCGTGTCGCCCTCGACCGTCAGGCCGATCCGGGTCACCTCGCCGAGCGGGATCGGCGCGTCCACCAGCGGCAGCGTCTGCAACACGGTGATCTTGCCGGACGCGTAGTGCACGCCGACGTAGATGTTGCGCTCGCAGACACGTACCTGATAACCGCCGACCGTCCCGGTGTTGCGGAACCAGATCGCCGCGCAACTGTTCGGCGTGAGCAGCTTGACGCCGACCTCGGCACGCAGGTCGTCGGCCAGCTCGTCCTGCGGGCCCTTGCACTTGTAGGTGCCCTCGGTGTCGCGGCGGGCCACCAGCCCGTCCTCGAAGAAGCAGGCACCCTGGCCCGGCAGTTCCGCCGCGCGCCACAGGAACTCGCGGACGAGCGGGTCGGCCATCCGCGGCGGATCGGTGGGCTCCGACGGCGTGGCCGCGGACGACGGCGCGGCGATCGGTGTCGCGCTGCCGCCGGGCGGGCGCAGCGACAGGGCGAGCATCACGGCACCGGCCACCACCGCCACGATCAGGAACGCCACGGCGCCGGGCAGCACCCAGCGGCGCGCCGACGGCTCGGCCGGCTCCAGCTCGGGCAGGTCGCCGGGCGGCGCCGAGATGGGGATCGTGACGATCGAGTTCTCGTCGTAGCCGATCAGGCCGGGCGGGATGTCCAGCGCCGGGGTGGTCTCGGTGACGGCCGGGGCGGGCTCCACCGCGTACCCCGTCACGGCCTGCGCCTCGACCGCCGCCGCACGCAGCGCGGGCTGGTCGGCGAGGGCCGCCGCGGTGGCCGCCGGCCGGTCGCCGGAGATCAGCAGGTCGAGCAGTTCCCGCGCGCTGGGCCGGTTGGCCGGGTCCTTCTCCAGCGCGTGCGCCACCAGGTCGCGCAGCGGCGCGCTCAGCCCGTCGAGCTTCGGCGGCTGGGTGAGGATGCGCGCCGCGGTGGCCGGCGGCGAGTCGGCGCTGAACGGGGTGGTGCCGGTACCCGCGTACGCCACCACGCCGCCCCAGGCGAACACGTCGGCGGCCGGGGTCACCGGCATCTCCGGATCCGAGCCGAACCGCTCGGGCGCCATGTACGCCACCGTGCCGACCATCTGGTCGGTACGCGTGTTGCCGCTGGTCGCCTCCATGGCCCGGGCGATCCCGAAGTCGATCACCTTGGGGCTGCCCGGCGCGAGCAGCACGTTGCGGGGCTTGAGGTCGCGGTGGATGACCCCGGCACCGTGGATCGCGGTGAGCGCGGTGGCCACCCCGATCGCCACGCCGTGCAGGTTCGACTTGGTCAGCGGCCCGCGCTGCTCGACCACCTCGGCCAGGGTCGGGCCGTCCACGTACTCCACGACTAGGTAGGGGTGCTCGTGGTCGGGGTCGGCGTCGATGACCTCGGCGGTGCAGAACGGCGGCACCTGCCGGGCCCGGTTCACCTCGCTGCGGAACCGGCGGCGGAACTCGTCGTCGTGGGCCAGGTCGGCACGCACCATCTTGACCGCGACCAGCACGCCGCCGCCGGTCCGCGCGAGATAGACCGTGCCCATCCCGCCCTCGCCGAGGCGCCCCACCAGCTCGTAGTCGCCGAGGGCGCGCGGGTCGCGCGGGCGCAGTGGCTGCGTCCGCTCACCCGGCAATGTGCCATCGACCATGCTCGTGCCCCCCGGCGGCCCCCACGGCGGGCCCTGTTCTCCTCGCCGCTGGCACTGTATAGGGCGTTGTCTCTGCCCGAACAGGCCAGGTGGCGGAACCCGACACCCTCCGCGAGGTCACCATGATCGCGGCGGTCCCGAATGCTAACCCACGGCCTCCCGGTAACCCCCGAGGCCGAATCCAGGGGTCGGGTCCGGGGGTCGCCGGATACCGGCGGAGGCCACCGCGGATCACCATTGAGTCACCGGTTCCTCACCGCGAGGGACTCAGTGAAGCGAAAGCGAGACCCACCATGAACGCCGTGCACGACTCGATGGCCCGCCAGGGCCTGGTCCGCCCGCAGGACGGCCGGATGATCGCCGGCGTGTGCGCGGGCCTCGGGCGCCGATTCGGCATCGACCCGTGGATCGCCCGGATGCTCTTCGTGCTCATCCTGTTCGTCATCCCGGGCAGCCAGATCCTGATCTACCCGCTGCTCTGGATCCTGATGCCGGCCGAGAAGCCGGACTGGGCGACGGCGACCACCCCGCCGACCACGTTCTGATGTTTGACGTACGGTAGCCATCCGGACACGATGGGCGATGATGCCCATCGTGACCCACCGGAGGCGACCATGACCAGGATCCTGCTCCTGACCGGCGACGCGGCCGAGGACCTGGAGGTGATGTACCCGTACCAGCGGTTGCTGGAGGAGGGGTACGAGGTGCACATCGCCGCACCGGCCGCCAAGAAGCTGCAGTTCGTGGTGCACGACTTCGTCGACGGGTTCGACACCTACACCGAGAAGCCAGGGCACACCTGGCCGGCCGACCTGGCCTTCGCCGACGTGGACCCGGCCGGGTACGCCGCCCTCGTCCTGCCCGGCGGCCGGGCACCCGAGTACATCCGCAACGACGAGGACTGCCTGCGGATCGTGCGGCACTTCTTCGAAGCTGACAAGCCGGTCGCCGCCCTCTGCCACGGCCCGCTGGTGCTGGCCGCCGCGGGGGTGCTCGACGGGCGCACCGTCTCGGCGTACCCCGCCTGCGCGGTCGACGTGCGCCGGGCCGGAGCCACGTTCGCCGACAGCGAGGCGCAGGTGGACGGAGTCCTGGTGACCGGGCGCGCGTGGCCGGACCACCCGGGCTGGATGCGCGAGTTCCTCAACGTGCTGCGCGCCAAGGCGCCGACCGGGTGAGCCGCCCGGTCAGGCGGTGATCTCCTTGACCCGCTTGTTGAGCTCGAGGTCGTCGAGGTAGCCGCGGTAGACGATGGTGCCCTCCGGGTCGATCAGCACGTACCAGCTCTGCTGCGCGATCCCGAACCGCTGCCAGATCTTGCCGGGCGTGTCGGCCAGGTGGGGCACCTTCTCCACTTCCAGGTCGCGGACGAACTCGTGCATCGCGTCGGTGGTGCCGAGACCGCCGACGCCGAGGATGCCCAGGCGGTCGGCGTACTCGTCATAGATGTCACCCACCGATTGCGCCTCGCTCGCGCACGTGGCGCACCAGGGCGCCCAGAACCAGAGCAGGGCCGGCTTGCCGGCCAGCGAGGCCGCGTCGAACGCGGCCCCGTCCAGCGTCTTGCCGGTGAAGGTGAGCGCCACCGGCGTGGTGCGGGTCGAGGACGACGGCGCCGGAGCGGCCGCTGACGACGGTTGGTGCAGCGTCGTGCATCCGCTCACCGCTATCGCGGCGGCAAGAAACAAACCCCACAGCAGAGGTACGCGTACCGCCCGCCCGTTCGTCATCGGCCTCGGCTCACTTCGTCGTCGTCGGTTCGGTCAGTCGCAGTGCCAGCGCCGGGCAGACGTTGACCGCCTTGCGGGCGCCGTTCTCCAGCCACGGCGGCAGCGGCGTCTGGGGGAACGCCGGGAAGCCGTTCTGGTCGAGGCGGATGATCTCGGGGGCGACCGCCGAGCACAGCCCGTGCCCGTCGCACCGCGACCAGTCCAGGGCCAGCTTCCGCGCGCCCTTCTCCGCCGTGTACGGCAGCGGCAGGATGCCGCGTACCTGCTTGCCGCAGCCCTCGCCGTTGGCGTGCGCCTCCACGTCGGCGTGGAAGACCTCCATCGCCGACAGCGCGAACCGGGAGGTGCCGTCCGGGTGGCTGCACGCCCCCCGGCCCTTCACCATGCCGGCCGCCTGCCGCACGCTCTCCAGCGCGCTGCCGCCGAGCGACACCAGGGTGACCGCCCGGGCCAGGTCGGGCAGGCCCATCCGGCACGGGCCGCACTGGCCGGCCGACTCGCCGGCCAGGTACTGCACGACCTGGGCGACCTCGCCGAGCGGGCAGGTCTTGGAGCCGATCGGGATCAGCATGCCGGCGCCGAGCGTGCCGCCGACCTTGGCGAAGCCCTTCCGCGAGATCGTGATGGTCTTCGCGGCCTCGGCGGTGACCCACTTGCCGTGGTAGCCGCCGACGAGCAGGCCGGGGCCGAGGTCGGCCCCGCACATCTCCAGCACCTCCATGAGCGGGGTGCCGCTGGGCGCCTCCACCACCGCCGGAGCGGTGGCCGAGCCGCCGACGGTCAGCATGACCGTGCCCGGCTCCTCCGGGATGCCGACCGAGTTGTACTCCCACGGCCCGAGCCGCGCGGCGATCGCCAGCTGGGAGAACGTCTCGGCGTTCGACAGCAGGGTGGGCAGGCCCATCACGCCGTTGTCGCTGGAGCGGACCTTGCGGCCGGGCGGGATGTGCGCCTCGCCGTTGATGCCGCGGACCAGCGCGCCGCCCTCACCGGAGATGAACCGGTGCGGCACCGTGACGATCCGGGTCGGGCAGGGCATCTTGCGCTCGGCCAGCGCCGCGGTGATCGAACTGAGGCCGACACCGTCGTCGGCGACACCGATGACGATCTCCTCGGCGTCCAGCGCCGCGGCGGCCAGTGCCGCGCCGTCCAGGATCAGGTGCGGTCCCCGGGTGAGGACCGCCTTGTCCTTCCACGACGGCGGCTCACCCTCGGTGCCGTTGACCACGATGACCGGGGGCAGCTCCTGCCGGCGGCAGGAGTCGATCACCGCGCGCACCTTGCGGGCGAACGGGAAGCCTGCGCCGCCACGGCCGCGCAGCTCGATCCGGTCCGCCAGCCCGACCAGCTCGCCCGAGGTCAGCGCGGCGAACCCGCCGTGCACCTCCTGATGGGCGACCAGGTCGAGGCGGCCGTACTCGTCGAAGCCCGCCGTGATGCGTGGCGTGCCGATCGCCGTGACGGGTGGAACCTGTGCCGTACTCAATTCGTTTCACCGCGCAACTGGGAGAAATAGGCCTCGTCCTCGTCCGCCCGGCCGCGGGCCCGGCGGCCGCCGCCGCGGGGCTCGTAGTCCGGCTCGGGCGCGCGCCGGGAACGGCGCGGTGCGGCGTCGACCAGGGTGGGGCTGTCGTCGTAGCCGTCGGCGGAGAGGTCCACGAACTGGCTGCGGCCGCCGCGCCGGCGGGGCGGCTCCTCCTCGTACCGGCCGCGCGGCGGGGGTGCGTCGTCGTAGCCGTCGTCGGCGCGGCGCCCACGCGGGGCGTCGTCGTACTCGGCCTCACGGCGGCGCGAGCGCGGGGGCGGCGGCTCGTCGTCGGCGTACCGGCGCATGCGGGTGCCGGTGGACTCCGGGTCGTCACGGCGCATGCGGGTGCCGGTGGACTCGAGGTCGTCACGGCGCATGCGGGTGCCGGTGGTCTCGCGCGGGTCCGGCTCGTCGTCGTCGAACCGGCGGCCGCGGCGCGGGCCGGCGTCGTAGATCTCCTGGGAACGGCTGCTCCGGGAGCGCGGAGCGGGCTCCTCCTCGTACCGGTAGCGCTCCTCCTCGATGGCACGCCGCGAGATCGCCCGGGTGGACGTGTCGTAGCGGTCGTCGTCCTCGGCGGCGCGGCGCTGCCGAGGCGCCGGAGCGGGCGCGTAGTCGTCCTCCGGAGCCATCGCGGGCGGGCGGGGCGCCGGGGCGGGGCTGACCGGGCGCGCCGCCGGGACCCAGGTGTCGGGTGCCGCCGGGGCCATCAGGTCCGCCTGCGGCTCCGGGGCGCGGCGCGAGGACCGGCGGATCGGCGCGGCGCTGGTGGGCACCAGCTTGCCGATCTCGTTCGGCTTGGCGCCACCGACACCGGCCGGTGAGGCGAAGTCCTTCTTGCGGTTCAGGCTGACCGACAGCCGCACGGCGAGGCCGATCAGCACGCCGAGCACGCAGACGACGTAGCTGACGGTGACCCAGGTCGCGGCCGGGCGGCCGGCCGAGAGACCGTGCATCAGGGCGAGCGGCCACATCAGGTACGACACGGCGTGGATGCTGCGCCACATCCACGGCTTGCCCATCCCGATGAACCGGGACCGGGCGATACCGGTCCACATCACCAGCACCATGACCCAGGCGGAGATGGTGCCGAGGCCGACGTAGACCTTGTTCAGTCCCGGGTACAGGAACGGGACGACGATGTCGATGAACCCGATGTGGTCCTCGGCGAACTTCGTCCAGACGTGCACGAACAGCGCCGAGACCGCGATCAGGCCGGTGGTGCGGTGGCCGGACTGCAGCAGCACCCGCTGACGGATCGAGAGCACCAGCCGGTCGGTCGCGACCAGGCCGATCATGATCGTTATCGAGAGCGACACCAGGCTGATGACGCCCATGTAGTACTCGGCGTAGATGAAGAAGTAGTAGTACGCGACACGGCCAGGCTTCGTCATCATCGCCACGGCCCAGAGAGCGGCCACGACGCACAGGACGAGCAGTAGTACTGCGGATGCCGGCGCCGAACGTGTTCCGGTGGATTCGACGTCGACAGCCACCGGCCTGGGGGCGGCGGCTCGCTGGTTGTTCTTCGACCGGGCCATTGACTCCTCGTTTTCCTTGGTGCGGTCACGTCCCGTGGGCGGTGGGACGCCGGTGTCCGTGGGGAACACCCCGCGCTCAAGCTCTGCCGAACGCATTCTGTGGCCCTGCTATCCCCTGCCGCGCCACAGTCCGCGTCCACCCCGGATTACGAAGGTGGCCCGGGATCGGATGAACGCCGTCGAAACTTTTTGCGTAGCGGCGCGGCTACTTTTGGCAATGAGCCTCTGACCTGCGTAAACAACGGAACGTGGGCATCCCTAAGGAAGATTTAAAGTGCGTCGGGGGGTGATGCGGAGCACCGGGTGAACCATTCGGCCCCCGCCGGCGAACTATGTAGTGCAGGTCCATGCCTGGATGAGGGGGATCGTCATGCGTCGTCGCACGACCGCACTGACCGGTGCCGTGCTGACCGGCCTGACCGCTGCGGTGGGCCCGGGGTGGGCCGCGCCGGCCGCCGCGGACGAGCCGGGCTTCAGCGTCACCGTCGACGCTCCGGCGAAGTTCACCGCCGGTGGCAACGCGAAGTCCGTGACCGCCGTCGTCACCTCGCAGAACCGCCAGTGCCGCAAGGTGCGGTGGGCGCTGCTGGTGCACACCGCGATCAACCCGGACCAGCTAAAGGTGACCCGGATCGAGGAGGAGCGCGCGTTCCCGGTGCAGACGCGTACCGAGGGTGTCACCACGCGCATCGTCGACGAGCGGGTCGACCCGGGGACGCTGTGCCGTGGGCGGACCGTGACGGGCCGCTGGCAGATCGAGTTCGACGGCCCGGACGCGGACGACGTGCAGTTCGAGGCGCAGGCGTTCGACGTACGCGACCGGCTGCTCAGCACCGGCGGAGCCGCCACCGAGGTGACCGGCGGTGACCGCCCCGAGCCGACCGGGGAGCCCTCCGCGGAGCCGTCGGAGGGCGCCGGCGCGGTGGCGCCGGAGGGGAACGCGGGTGCCGCGCCGCCGGCCGGCGCGGGCGACGCGGACGAGGTCGACGCCGCCCTGGCCGCCGAGGAGACCTCCCTGCTGGGTCCCGGGCTGATCGTCGGCGGTGTCTTCGTCTTCCTCGGCCTGCTCATGCTGCTGCGCATCCGCTCGCGCGCCCGCGCCGCCCGCCGCCGGGAGGAGATGATTCCGACCGGCTTCTACACGATGCCCGGATCGCCCCGGTAACTTTCCCGACTCAACCGGTCCCCGCGGACGGAGTACCGCTACGGTCGGTGGCCGACATCACCGTCCACTGGGGAGGACTCTGTGCTCAGGTCCCGATTGTCGATTTCCGCCGGATTCGCCGCTGTCGCCGTCGCCGCGGTGGCCGTACCGGCCGGAATCTCGTTCGCCGGCACGGCCGAACAGTCAGCGGCCGGCAAACCGGCCACCACGCAGGAGGAGAGCTTCCTCGGCGGCAAGCCCACGGTGCCCGCCGAGCTCGCACCGCCGGCCGGCAACGTCGTCGACTCCGTCTTCAAGGCCCGTGGCGTGCAGATCTACGGCTGCCAGAACGCGGTCTGGACGCTGATCGAGCCGGCCGCCACGCTGACCGGGGTCCGGCTCAGCCCGGTGAAGAAGGTGACCGCGCTGCACTTCCGCGGCCCGAGCTGGCAGTCGGACCAGGACGGCTCGCTGCTGGAGGGCGACGGGGCCAGCGCGGTGCGCGCACCGTCGAGCACCCCGAACAGCATCCCGCAGCTGCGGATCACCGCGAAGCTCACCCGCGGTGACGGGGTGTTCGGAAAGGTGACCTACATCCAGCGACTGGACACCAAGGGCGGGATCGCGCCGGCCGGTGCCTGCAGCGGGACCGCCACGACCGCGGTGCCGTACACGGCGGTCTACCGGTTCTTCGTCGCCAAGGCCTGATCCATCGCCGTCCGGGCGGCGGCCACCAGGGCCTCCGGGTCGTCGGCGTGGAAGCGGATCTCCCGGACCGGCTCGCCGCGCGTCTTGCGGACCGGCACAACCGCCGGCTCCGTGAGGCGCACGTCGACGCTGGTCTGACTGGCCATGCCCAGCGACAGGACACCGTCCTCGAGCTGGGTCTGGCCGCCCGGCGGCATCGAGCGGCGGCGCACCGTGATCGACTCGACCGCGGCCCAGTCCAGCGGCAGGTCGAGCGTGATGCTGTTACGGATGCGCAGGCCGTCCGGCGTGGTCAGGTGCGGGTACACACTCATGGTGGCGGCCAGCCCGAACATCCAGAACAGGCCGTACACGCCGAGGGCGAGCAGCGCTACGCGCACCGGCTCCCACGGGATCATCAGGTGCAGGATCGGGATCTCGACGGCGGAGACGGCGATGAAGGCTCCGAGGATCAGCTTGATGGCACCCACGTACCCGAAGCGCAGTGTGCCCGGCTCGACCGGGACGGGCCGCCGCGCGATCCAGCGGAACAGCGCCGCCCAGAGCCGCAGCTCGTAGAGCACCACGAATCGGATCAGAGCCCACACCTTCGCCATGCGGGCAACCGTACGTCACGATGCACTTGTATTGCAAAGGCCGGCGCCCGAAGGCGCCGGCCTTTACCGGATGGAGCAACCGCAGGTCAGGAGAGCGGCGGGTACGCGTTCTGCATCAGCTGGGCGAACTGGGCCGAGAACCACGCACCCGAGATGGGAGCGTCGGCCAGTGCACCCGACATGCTGTTGCCGTTACGGGCGTTACCGGCGTAGGCCGGGTCGCACATCTGGTCGAAGCCCTTGCCCTCGTTGTTCGGGATGAGCTTGCTGGAGCCGTCCGACTCACCCGGCGGCTTGACCCAGACGTAGGCGTCGATACCGCTGGCGGGCGCCGCCGTCGGGCGCTCACCGAGGCCGGCACCGGACTGGTTGCACCAGTTGCCGGCGTGGATCCGGCGGTCGATGCGGGACTCGTTGACGTACGTGTCGACGTTGGTCGAGCTGCTCGGGCCGGTGGGCCGCGCGGAGCCGCCCCAGCCGTTGCGGGAGGTGTCGATCAGCATGCCGATGCCCGAGTCGAAACCGATCGAGACCAGGCGGGTCCGGAAGGCCTGGGCGAACGTGAGCTCGTCCACGTACTGGTTCCAGTCCACCCACTTCGACTGGCGCACCGAGGTGCCGCCGACCGAGGTGCCGATGTTGAAGTTGGTCTCCCGCAGGGCCGAGTAGTTGGCCGTGTTGGTGATGAAGCCGTGCACGTTGCGCACGTTGCCGGACGCCTGGGCGGCCTGCAGCATGATGTCGGCGGTCGGGTTGAAGTTCGAGTCCCAGCCGATCCAGCCGTGGTGCGCGGCGTCGACGTAGTTGTAGGTGTTGGCGAGGGCGCCGAGCTTGTTCAGGGCGTAACCGATGCCCTGCACGTAGCCGCCGTTGGCCTTCATCGTGTCGCAGGTGGCCGTGGCACCGGCCTGGCCGCCGACGTTCGTGATCAGGTTCGGCAGCGAGTCGATCTCGACGATGTTGATGATCCGCAGGCTGCGGTACTTCGCGTCGGCCTGGATCGCCGCGATCGGGTCGATGTACTCGGTCTTGTACCTCGGCAGGTCGTTCACGCCGAGCTCACCGTTGGAGGCGAGCGCCGCGCAGTCCCGGCCGGGCAGGTTGTAGATGACGAACTGGATGTAGCCGGCACCCTGCGTCAGGGCCGCGTCCAGGTGCGCCCGCATGCCCATCGCGCCGTTGGAGCTGCTGTCGCTGCTGCCGTTGATGGCGGCGATGCGGTCCATCCAGACGGCGGTCGGGTTGTTGGAGACCCGGTTGCCGCCGGAGACCGACTCGGCCTTGGCCTTCCACTCCGGGTTCACGTAGCCGCGAGCTCCGGCGTACGGGTTGTCGACCCGGGGGCCGACCGGGCCGGTCGAGGTCGACGGCGAGGTGGACGGCGAGCTGGGCGGCGGGTTCGACGGCGAGCTCGGCGGCGGGCTCGACGGCCCACCGGTCGGGACGGTGCCGGTGCAGACCGTGCCGTTGAGCGAGAAGCTCGCCGGCGCGGTGTTCGTACCCGAGTAGTTCGCGTTGAAGCCGAAGTTGGCGGTCGCGCCGGTGGCCAGCGAGTTCGACCAGGACGGGTTCGTGGCGGTGACGCTCGTCCCGGACTGGGTGATCGTGGAGCTCCAGCCCTGGGTGATGGTCTGGTTGCCCGGCCACGTCCAGGTCAGCCGCCAGCCGCCGCTGATCGGGTCGCCCAGGTTGGTGACCGTCACGTTGCCGGTGAAGCCGGTGCTCCACTGGTTGACCGAGTAGTTGACGCGACAACCGGCCGCTGCGCTCGCGCTGTTCGCCATGGCGACGGCGCCGCCGCCGGCCACGACGCTCACGGCGACAGCTGCCGTGAGCGCGCGGGCACGGGTGGGGATGGGTCTCATTTGAGAACTCCTCGAGACGGGGGTGGGCGCGGGAGCGCCGAGGGAACGGCGGCCAAACATCGGTGGGGATCGTTGGCCGATGTGGACAGCATTACATGGGAGCGCTCCCAGCGCAATGATCCGGAAACACCGGAGCAACCACGAGTTCATGCTGCCCCCGCGGGGCCCGCAATCGCCACCCGCAAATGCGACGATCAGGCACTCTGCCTCGCGAAACACCTGGTCCCGGCGGCACCGCACCCGGATTGCACCAGCGCGGTGGCTCGGGGCGCTCAACCCCGGCGGCGGTGTGCCGACCCTAGGGCCATGAACGTGGGCAGCGGAGTGCACACAGCCGAACCCGTGACCGACGGGCCAGGCGAGCTGGACATCACCCCGGACCAGCAGGGCTTGATGCTGGCCGAGCTCGTGGCGTTCATGACCAAGGACACGCCCTCGGTGCAGCACGTGCTGGAACTGACCGCGCCGCACCTGCGAGCGGTGGCCGGGCTGACCGCAGCGACCGTCTTCGAGCTGGACTCGGAGACCGGCATGATGACGCCGACCGCCCGGATCGGCGAGCCCGGGCGGCGCGATCAGCTCGTCGCGGGCAAGGTGTTCCGTGCGCCGGCCGGTGGCAAGCCCGTGGTCAACGGCGAGCAGATGGCGATCCGCCTGCGTATCGGTGGGCAGACCGTCGGCGTACTGCTGCTGACCGGGCCGGAGCTGGCCGCGCTGCGCGACGACACGATCTGGACGATGGCGCTGCACTTCGCCACCACCCTGCAGGGTCTGGCCGCGGAGAAGCAGCGGCAGTTCGTCGCGCACAGCAGCGCGACGATCCAGGAGCTGTTCGAGCAGGGTATGACCGCCGGCAGCATCGAGTCGGCCGCCGAGCTCCTGGCCGAGTCCTGTGCGACGGCTTTTCGTACCGAGCACGCCGGTCTGCACCTGATCGACGCCGAGGGGCGGATCCGCTACGTGCACGGTGTCGGCTTCCCGCCGGAGATCCGCCGGGCACTCGACGACAACCTGCTCGGCAAGCTGGCCGCCGAGTCACCGGTGTGGCGTGCATCGGCCGAGTCCGGCGAGCCCGTGATGATCAGCGACATCAAGACCGCCAAGACACGGACCGGTGGCTTCGCACAGACCATCGGCGTGCAGTCCTTCATCGCCATCCCGCTGATGTCCGGCAACGGGCCGGTCGGCATGGTGATGGCCGGCGACTCGACCGCCACCCGCGAGTGGGGCGCCCGCGACCGGCTCCTCGCGCAGCAGCTCGCCGTCGAGGGCGCCCTCATCATGGACAGCGCCCGGATGCGGCAGGCCGCCCAGGTGCACGTCGAGGAGCTCACCCACCAGGCGTTCCACGACTCGCTGACCGGGCTGCCGAACCGCAAGCACCTGCTGGACCGGGCCGAGGAGGCGGTCGAGGTGGCCGCCGCGACCGGCACCCGGGTCGCCCTGCTGCTGCTCGACCTGAACGGCTTCAAGCAGGTCAACGACACGGTCGGCCACCACGCCGGCGACGTGCTGCTGCAGCTGGTGGCCAAGCGCCTGCAGGCCACGATCCACCGGCCCGACCTGGTGGCCCGGCTTGGCGGCGACGAGTTCTCGGTGCTGCTCACCGGCGACCCGGACCAGTCGGCCGCGCTCGACGCCGGCGAGCGGATCTGCGTGGCCCTGCGCGAGCCGTTCGACATCGAGGGCCAGGAGGTGAAGATCGGCGCGAGCATCGGCGTGGCCCTCTTCCCCGACCACGCCACCGAGTACGGCGCCATGATGCGTGACGCCGACGCCTCGATGTACCAGGCCAAACGCGGTGGCGGCGGGGTACGGCTGGCCGGTGCCTGACGCGCCCTACCAAGCGGTAACGCCGTGAGTCCTTCTCAGTCCTGGTAGTTTTCGGGAGAATTATCCCGAAACGCCCGATGGGGAAGGACGACATGGTGGGCAGAAAGAGCCTCCTCGCGGCCGGGCTCGCGGTGGTCGCGAGCCTGGCCGGCGCCGCACCGGGCCTCGCCGCGCCGCCGCCGAACCAGACGCCGACGATGGACTTCACCGCGGGACCGGCGGGCAGCGAGGTCCGGGCCGGTGCCGCGATCACGCTCACCGGCAGGATCGGGCCCGGCAGGAGCGGCTACGCGGGCCGGGTCGACGTGCACTTCGAGGACGAGACCGGCCGCAAGGTGCTCCTCGGCACGGTCCGGAGCACCGGAGCCGGGCACTTCAAGCTGGCCACCAAGGCGAAGACCTCGGGCGACTACTACGCCACGTACCGCAGCGACGCCAAGGTGCGCGGCAAGAACCGCTATACCGCGTACGCCGTCGACGGCCTCGCCGTGTTCACCACCCGGACCGAGAACCGCATGGTCTACACCTGGGGCGGCACCCGGCTCGACTGCCGGGCGACCTGCGGGCGGACCGGCCCGGAGCACCAGCTGGAACCGGGACCGGTGCGGGTCACGTTCACCCGCACCTGCGACACACCGCAGGCCAGGGGCCGGATCGGGTTCACCGCCGACCGGACCGGCACCTATTCGGCGGGCGACCCCGGCTGGCGCGACTTCCCCGACGGCACCGGCCCGGTCACCTTCGACCTGAACCCGGCGGCCCGGCGCGGGCACTTCTCGATCGCGTGGACCGGACCGGCCGCCTGCGACCTGTCCTTCACCGCGGACCAGCGCGTCACCGTCAAGGAGTACGTCCGATCGTCCCAGATCTAGACTTCGGTCCCATGCTCACCATGCAGGACGCGCTCGCCCGGTTGACCACGTACTGGACGGATCAGGGAGCCCTGGTCGTCCAGCCGATGAACACCGAGGTCGGAGCGGGCACGCTCAACCCGGCGACCTTCCTGCGGGTGCTCGGCCCGGAGCCGTGGCGGGTGGTCTACGTCGAGCCGTCGGTGCGGCCGGACGACTCCCGCTACGGCGAGAATCCCAACCGGCTGCAGACACACACCCAGCTCCAGGTGATCCTCAAGCCCGACCCCGGCAACCCGCAGGAGCTCTACCTGGGCAGCCTGCGCGCGCTCGGCATCGACGTGGCCGCGCACGACGTACGGTTCGTCGAGGACAACTGGGCCTCCCCCGCGCTCGGCGCCTGGGGCCTGGGCTGGGAGGTCTGGCTGGACGGCCTGGAGATCACCCAGTTCACCTACTTCCAGCAGGCCGGCGGCCTGAACCTCGATCCGGTGTCGGTGGAGATCACCTACGGCATCGAGCGGATCATCATGGCCCTGCAGGACAAGACCCACTTCAAACAGATCGAGTACGCGCCCGGCGTCAGCTACGGCGAGGTCTTCGGCCAGTCCGAGTACGAGATGTCCCGCTACTACCTCGACGACGCCGACGTCGAGGCCAACCGGCGGCTCCTGGAGATCTACGCGGGCGAGGCGCAGCGCATGATCGACGCCGGGCTGCCCGTGCCCGCGCACAGCTACGTGCTCAAGTGCTCGCAGGCCTTCAACGTGCTGGACTCCCGCGGCGCTGTCTCCACCGCCGAGCGGGCCGCCGAGTTCGCCCGGATGCGGCGGCTGGCCGGCGAGGTGGCCAGGCTCTGGGTCGCCCGTCGCGCCGAGCTGGAGCATCCGCTCGGCCTGGTGGAACCGCTCGCCGCCGCGAGTCCTCCCGCGGCGGCGCAGACCGGCACGCTGCCGCGCACGCTGGCCTTCGAGATCGGCACCGAGGAGCTTCCGCCGGCCGAGCTGCGTGCGGCACGCGAGCAGGTGCGGCGCCTTCTCACCGATGGCCTGGCGGCCACCCGGCTCCCGCACGGCGAGGTGCGGATCTTCGGGACACCGCGCCGGCTCATCGCCGTCGTTCCGGAGGTGGGGGCACGCGAGGAGGATTGGTCGCGCACGGTCAAAGGACCAAAGACCCAGCATGCGTACGGAGCTGACGGCACGCCCACGAAAGCGCTCGAGGGTTTCCTGCGGGGGCAGGGCGCGACAATCGACCAGGTGGAGACCGCCGAGCTTTCCGGCGTACCCCATGTGGTTCTGCAAAAGCACGAAGCCGGCCGCGCGGCAGGCGAAGTCCTCGCCGTTGTGCTCGCGCAAGTGGTGACCGGTCTGCGTGCCGCGAAGAACATGCGCTGGAACGACCCGAAACTGGCCTTCAGCCGGCCGATCCGCTGGCTCACGGCGCTCTGGGGCGACGACGTGGTGCCGGTCAGCGTGTCGGCACTCGCCGCGGGACGCTCCACCCGGCTGCTGCGGACTGCCTCACCGTCTGTCGTCGAGGTCGAATCGGCGGAGACTTTCCTGGAGACGCTGGGCGTCAACGGAATCGTCGCCGACCACGAGGACCGTCGCGAACTGATTGTCATCGGCGCGCAGGACCTGGTCTATCCCGACGGCCGCGTCGACCTGCAGGGTGAATCGGCGCTCATCGATCAGGTGACCGATCTGGTGGAACAGCCGCTGCCCCTTCTCGGAACGTTCGACGAGGCATATCTGTCGCTGCCGGACGCGGTGCTCACCACGGTCATGCGAAAGCACCAGCGATATCTTCCGGTGCGCGACGCCGACGGCGCTCTGCTGCCGATGTTCGTGACGGTGGCGAACGGCCCGGTCGACGTCGAACTGGTCCGCGCCGGAAACGAGGCCGTGCTGCGCGCTCGATATGAGGACGCCGCATTCTTCTACCGCGCCGACCTCGCGACTCCGGTGGAGGAGATGCGCTCGCGGCTGACGCGGCTGACGTTCACCGACAAGCTGGGGTCGATGGCGGATCGCGCTTCCCGGATCGCCCGGCTCGCGCTTCTCCTGGCCGACGGACTGGGCGTTCGGACGCCGGCACTCGAACGGGCGGCGTCGCTCGTCAAATTCGATCTGGGTTCGCAACTGGTCACGGAGATGACCAGCCTCGCGGGGGTGATGGCGCGCGATTACGCGCTGAACGCCGGTGCGGACCGCGCGGTCGCCCAGGCCGTCTACGAGGCGGAGCTGCCGCGCAGCGCCGGGGACGCGCTACCGGGCACGGTGGCCGGAGCACTGCTGTCGCTGGCGGACAGGTTGGACCTGGTGGCGGGGCTCGCGGCCACGGTGGGCCTGCCCACCGGGTCGAGTGACCCGTTCGCGGTGCGGCGGGCTGTTCTCGGATTGCTGGCGGTGCATCGGGCGACACCGGCGTTCTCGTCCCTCGACCTCGTCTCGGCCCTTTCTCTCGCGGCGGCCGCGCAGCCGGTTCCGGTGCCGCCGCCGGTGGTCCCGGCCTGTGCGGAATTCCTCGCCAAACGGCTCGAACAGGTGCTGGTGGAGGAGGGACAGCCGGTGGACCGGGTGCGGGCCGTTCTGCCGCATTTCGCCCGTCCGTCGTTCGTGGATTCCCTGCTGGAATCCTTGTCGCCGGCTGTCGCGGATCCGGAGTTCCGTAGCGTGGCGGAGGCGGTCTCGCGCGCTCGCCGCATTGTTCCCGCCGGAACCCCGGCCGGATATGACGCGTCGCTCCTGAAGGAACCCGCTGAGGTTTCATTGCATTCAGCCGTCGCCCCGATCGCCGGATCCAATTTTTCCGACATTTCTGATTTTGTGGGATCTGTGGGCCCGCTCGTGGCGCCGCTCAACCTGTTCTTCGACGAGATCTTCGTGATGGCGGACGACCCGGCACTCCGGGCGGCCCGCCTGGGGCTGCTGGCAACCGTGCGCGATCTCGGCGAGGGCCTGCTCGACTGGAGCCATCTGCGGCTCTGATTTTCTGTCGGACCGTGGCCCTAGGGTGTCGGCATGTCGCTGACCTGGGCCACGCTCCCCTCTTCACCGGTGGCCGAGATGCCGGCGGGCATCTCGAGTGGTGCTGAGCTGGCTGAGGAGCTGGCGGCGCTCGTGGAGGACGAGAGCGGGGTGCGGTGGGAGCGGGTGCTCGCCGCTCTCGTCACGCTGGAGCGGGGCGAGGTCGCGGCGGTCAAGCCGGTGCTCGCCAGGAACTCGGCGGCCTTCCGGCTCGGGGCCTGGGGTGCGCTGCCCTACCTCGCCGAGGCCGTCCGCGCCGTGCTGGACGGGACTCCCGGGCACCAGCCGGCCCAGCCGGTGACCGACATGGTCCGGCTCGCCTGGCAGGACGCGGGCGTGCCGGGCCGGCCCCTCATCGAGACTCCCGCCGACCTGCTGAAACTGCGCGCCGGCGAGCTCGCGGTTCAGGCCGGGCGGGCGCCGGTGCCGTCGCTGCTCGCCACTCCTACGCACGTGACCGGCAGCATCGACCCGGCCGTGCTGATCGACCGGCTGGCCCGCGCGGAGGCCGGTGGCTGGGATCCGTGGGCGCTCGACTTCGACCAGGCGCTGCTGCGCGTGGCGGTTCCGGCTGATGCCGCTGTCCTGGACCGGGCGGGCACCCTCACGTCGGTGCACGGGCGGAGGCTGGCCGCCTGGCTGGCGGGCGGAGGACTTCCCGCGCCGGTGAGCACCCGGTTCGAGCAGGTGTTCGCCGGCGTCGGCGAGTGTGCGGTGCGGCGCCGTGTCGTGGCCCGCCTGCGCCCGGGCCGCACCGAGGGCCTGCCACTCCACCTGGAGAAGGCGCTGTTCACGGTCGAACCGCCGGGCGAGCCACGATTGCGGTCCTCCTCGTCGTACCTCTTCGAGGCCCTCGCCATGGCCCTCCCCCACCACCGTGAGGTGCTCGCGGCCTGGTTCGTCGCCGACGTGGCCGCGCTCGCCGACCAGGACCATCAGGGCGCCGGCATGCTCCCCCTCCTCGCCGGCCGCTCCGGCCCGATCGGCCCGGCAACGGTGGCGGCGCTGGCCTACGGACTGTGCGCCCGCCACGCCGCCGACCGCGTCGCGGCGGTGGACGCCTTCCGCACGATCGCGGCCACGGTGTCCCCCGACTTCGCGGTCGTTGTCGGGGTGGAGCTCGGTGACCTGGCCGGGGACGGGCTGGTGACGCTGTCGCGTGCCGTCCCGGCGCTTGCTGATCTGCACCAGGCCGGAGCGTCCGCGGCGGTCTGGGAGGTGGTGGCGGCGGCGCTGCCCTCGGTTCTGCCGGTGGAGCGGGGCCGCCGGATGGCCGGCGGGGTGACGTCGCCGGCCGGGCCGGCCGTGTCGCCGCGGGGCCTGCCGGATCTGCTGGAGCTGGCCGCGCGGGTGGCGGGCG
Organism: Actinoplanes sp. NPDC051861; assembly: GCF_040681145.1. Taxonomy (NCBI): domain Bacteria; kingdom Bacillati; phylum Actinomycetota; class Actinomycetes; order Micromonosporales; family Micromonosporaceae; genus Actinoplanes; species Actinoplanes sp. NPDC051861. The sequence goes on along the minus strand of NZ_JBFAYE010000003.1, from coordinate 464,821 downwards.
CCGTGGGGGCCAGGGGTGAGATCGCGGGACTCGCGGAGGTGGCGGGGCGGGGTGGCAGCACGCGCGTGGTGCGGGAGGCCAGGCGCCTGCTGGCGGCGATCGATGCCTGACGGGTCGGCGAAGTGTCGTACCCGGGCCCTAAGTTGTCCGGCATGCCGATCACGTGGGTGCTGTTCGATCGATACGTCCGGGACGGTGACTCCGGGGCGTTGAGTGCCGCGCTGCTCGCTGTGGAGGAGAGCGATCGGCTGGCGTTCGGCGCGGAGCTCGAGGCCCGGATCAAGGTTGAGCGGGGCTGGTGGCACGGGCGCCATCACCGAGCCGCGGGCTATGCGCTTGCGGTGATCGCGTGCATGCCGTCGGCCGCGCGGGCTGTGCCGCTGCTGCGCCACTGGGGGATGACTCAGTGGCAGCAGATCTCCGTCGAGCACTTCCTGGCGATCGCGCGGGCCCGGCAGCTGAGCTGGGTGGGTGACCTCGGCGTCCGGCTGGCGCAGCGGCTGCCGGACGACGGCGTCCGCGCCGGCGAGTGGCGATTCGTGGCGGCTCTCCTGGAGGAGGGCAGGGCCGGCCCACCGGTCACCGAGGGCTTCGTGATCGGCTGGCTCGCGGCGGTGCACGACGGGCCGCTGTCGCTGGCCGGCTCGCGACTGCGGGCGCTGCCCTACCTGGATCTGATGCTTCCCGCGCTGTTCGACCTCGACGGCATCGGCGACTGGCTCAACGTCGGTGGCTACGAGGACGGCAAGTGGGACGACACACCCACTCTCCCCGCGGCCGTCGCCGGACTCGCCGCCGACGGCCTCATCGACCGAGCGTGGGTGCTGGACGCAACCGTCGACCGTCTCGTGCGCGGCGACCGCCCCGCACACCTGAAACCGTTCGCCATGCTGCACGAGGCCCTCGCCCCCTCCCCCGCCGAGCTCGCCGGACACGCCGGCTCCTACCTCGGCCTGCTCGCACAGGGACCGTCCACGATCGCCACTCTCGCCCAGCGCGCGCTGCGCAGGACCGACGAGGCCGGCCTTCTGGAGACGGAGCAGTTCCTGGAGGCGTGCGCGGCCGCCCTGACCCGCACCGAGAAGACCGTCATCCGCGCACAACTGACGTGGCTCGACAAGAGGGCTCGCCGCACCCCGGACCGCCTCGGCGAGATCCTGGAGGCGGTCGCGCCGGCTCTCGGGCATCCCACGCTCGACATTCAGGAACGCGCCCTGACCGTGATCGGCAGCCACCTGCCAACGCTGGACGGCGCCGCTGACGGGCCGCACGAGGCCGGCCAAGTCGCGGCAGGGCGGGTCGTCAGGGAGCGGCTGGCCGAGGCCGCCGGTGGGCTTACCGGGGAGCTGGCGGCTCGGGCGGCTGCGCTGTTCACGGTTGCGCCGCACCCGGCTGTGGCGGAGGCCCAGTTCACGGAGTCAGAGACACCGGGGGCGGCTGAGGCAGCACCGGGGACCAGCGCGGGGAGGCCGGGGGCGGCTGAGGCAGCACCGGGCACCAGCGCGGGGAGGCCGGACGCGGCTGCGGTGCCGGGGGCGGGCGTCGCGCGGATGGCGGCCGGGGTGGGTGGTCCGGCTGAGCTGGCGGAGGAGGTGGTGGGGCTCCTGCACGACTCCGTCGCGGTGGGGTGGGAGCGGGTGATGGCGGCACTGGTGGAGCTGCCCGTGGAGGGGCTCGAGGAGTCCCTGGGGCCGGTGCTCGATCGCTATCGGAGCAGCTTCACCGATCGGTGGGGGCGCGTTCCGTTCCTGGGTGAGGCGATCGGGGCGCGGATCGGGCGGGAGCGCGGGCATGTGATGCGGGAGCGGCTGCTCGGGGTGGTGCGGCGGAGCCTGACCGACGTGGGCGGGGGCATGGACCGGTCGCTGATCAACACGCCGTCGGGGATTCTCACGCTGCGGTTGGCCGAGTTGGCCGTGCAGATCACCCGGGCGCCGGTGCCGGTCCTGCTGGCCACGCCCACCCATGTCAACGGCGCCCTCGACGCCTCGGTGCTGGTCGAGCGGCTGGCCCGGGTGGAGGGTGCGGGGTGCCGGCCGTGGTCGCTCGATTTTCAGCAGGCGCTGCTCCGGGTGTCGCGGACCGCCGGGGACGACGTGCTCGCGCGGGCGGGAGCGCTGACCTCGGCGGAGGGCCGGCAGCTGGCCGGGTGGTTGCGGGCCGGCGGGCTGCCGGACCCGGTGAGTACCCGGTTCGAGCAACACGGCACCGAGGTGAAACGCCGGGTCGTCGTGAACCTGGAGTCGGCCCGCACCGACGACGGCTGGATTCTTCTCGAGGACGCGCTGGTCACGCTGACGCGGCGGCCGCGGCCGGAGACCTATTGGACTTCACCCGACGAGCCGGGCGTGCTCACGATGGTCCTGCCGCAGCACCGCGAGGTCGCCGCCGCCTGGGCGCTTCCCTCCGTGGCCGTGCTGGCCGACCAGGACCGCCGGGACGCCGCGCTGCTGCCGCTGCTCGCCGAGTGTTCCGGCCCGATCGGCCCGGCCATGACGCTGGCTCTGGTCTACGGGCTGGGCGCCCGGCATCCCGCCGACCGGGTCGCCGCGGTGGACGCCTTCCTGACCCTGGCCGCCCGGCCCGAGCCGTTCGCCGCCGCGCTCGGTGCGGACCTCGGTGACCTGGGCTCCGACGGGACCGTGAAGCTGAGCCGAGTGGTGCCGGCACTGGCCGACGCCCACCGGGCCGGCGCGTCCGCCCCCGTGTGGGAGGCGCTCGCGGCCGCCCTTCCCGCTCTGCTGGCCACGGCCCCGCGCGGGCTCCCCGACCTGCTCGAACTGGCCACCATCACCGCCACCGCCGCCGGGGCACGCGCCGAGATCCCGGCACTGTCCGAGGTGGCCGCCCGGCGCGGCGGCTCCCGGCTCGTCAGAGAGGCGAGGCGCCTGCGGAACACCCTGGCGGTGATCTCAGTGTCCCCCGCTTGTTAGTGGACACGCCACGAACCCTTCTCCTTCGCGACGAATCGATCACGTCGACTGCCTGTCGGGGCTTCGGCGGGTGGCGCCGGGGACTGGAACGGTGGAGGAGAACGTGGCTGATCGCCGTCAGGTGCTGCGCTTCGGGGCGGTTGCCGCCGCTACGCCGGTGCTGGCTGGGACCGCTTCCGCGCCCGCGTGGGCCGGATCCGGCGGGCACGGTGGGCACCGTGCCGCGCCGCTCGTGGTGGGGCACCGTGGCGCGTCCGGGTACCGGCCGGAGCACACGCTCGCGTCGTACGAGCTCGCGGCGCGGATGGGCGCCGACTACATGGAGCCGGACCTCGTCATCACGAAGGACGGCGTGCTGGTCTGCCGGCACGAGCCGGAGATCGGCGGGACCACCGACGTCGCGTCGCGGCCCGAGTTCGCCGACCGGAGGAAGACGGTGCTGCTCGACGGGGTGAGCGTCACCGGCTGGTTCACCCACGACTTCACGCTGGCCGAGCTGAAGACGCTGCGCGCGACCGAGCGCATCCCGGCCGTACGCCAGCAGAACACGCTCTATGACGGCTTCTTCGAGGTGCCGACCTTCCAGGAGGTCCTCGACCTGCGCAAGCGGCTCTCCAAGGAGCTCGACCGCGACCTGGGCGTGTTCCCCGAGACGAAGCACCCCACCTACTTCCAGCGCCTCGGCCTGGAGCTGGAGAAGCCGCTGGTGCGGGCGCTGCGCCGCAACGGGCTCGACCGGCGCGGTGCGAAGGTGTTCGTGCAGTCGTTCGAGGCGGCCAACCTGCGCACCTTCGCCGACGAGCACCGGCTCGAGGTGCCGCTGGTGTTCCTGAGCAGCGCCTCGGGCACGCCGTACAACGACCCGCGGCCGTACGCCGACTACCTGACGCCGGCCGGTCTCAAGGAGCTGTCCGAGTACGTGGACGGCATCGGCCCGGAGAAGGGCCAGATCATCCCGCGTAAGGCGGACGCCACCCTGGGCACTCCGACGACCCTGGTCAAGGACGCGCACGGGGCCGGGCTCAAGGTCATCCCGTACACGTTCCGGGCGGAGAACTCGTTCCTGCCGGCCGAGCTGCGTGTCGGCGCCGACGCCACCGCTTACGGCAAGGCCATCGACGAGCAGATCACGTTCCTGCGTACCGGAATCGACGGCCTCTTCACCGACAACCCGGACGTGGGCGTCCTGGCCCGTTCGCTGCTCTGACAACTACTGAGGTCCCGAAAGGTGAGGCCCGGCGTGCGCACGCCGGGCCTCACGAACGTCTGACGGCTACTTGGCGACGAGGGTCGGGAAGATGTGGGAGAAATCCAGCTTGTAGCCGAAGCCCGTGGCGACGATGAAGGTCAGGCCCAGCAGGACGCCGATGACGACGACGGCGAAGAGGGTGTATCCGATCGCCGTGCCGACTGGGCGCCGGGGTCCGGCGGCGGTGACGCCGTCCGCGCTGACCGACGCCTCGCCGGCGCCCCAGGCCAGGGAGCGGATGCCGAGGGCGAACAGGATCGGCAGGCCGGCGCCGAGGACCAGGCCGGCGAGCAGGACCTGCCAGGCGCCGTCGAGCGCGAAACCGAGGTTGTGCATCGCTGATCGCCTCTCAGTTGGCCGCGACGGCGGGTACGGGCGTGGCGGCGGCGGGAGCGGAACCGTCCCAGTCGTCGTTCACGTTCTCGTGGTCCACCCGGCCGGTGCGCGAGCGGACGTACATCGCTCCGGACGCCGCCACCAGCAGCGTGAAGACGACGAGGGCTCCGGCCACACCGCCGACCGCGTTGCCGATGTACCAGGTCAGGGCGCCGATCAGGCCGGCCGCGGGCAGCGTGATCATCCAGGCGGCGACCATGCGGCCGGCGACGGCCCAGCGGACCTTCGCGCCGGGGCGGCCGAGGCCGGACCCGAGCACCGAGCCGGTGGCGACGTGCGTGGTGGAGAGCGCGAAGCCGAGGTGGCTGGAGGCGAGGATGACGGCCGCGGCGCCCGACTGGGCCGCGGTTCCCTGCGGCGGGTTGATGTCGGTGAGTCCCTTACCGAGCGTACGGATGATCCGCCACCCACCCAGGTAGGTCCCCAGCGCGATGGCCAGCGCCGCCGAGACCTTGACCCACAGCGGGATGTTCTCCAGGTCGCTCCAGTGACCGCTCGCGATCAGGGCGAGAGTGATGACACCCATGGTCTTCTGCGCGTCGTTGGTCCCGTGTGCCAGCGACACCAGCGAGGCGCTGCCGATCTGGCCCCACCGGAAGCCCTGCTCGGTGAACCGCGCCGCCACACCCGTAGTGATCTTGAAGATCAGCCAGGTGCCGACCGCCGCCACGACGGCCGCGATCACCGGGGAGATCACCGCCGGGAGCAGCACCTTGCCCACCACACCGTCGAGCTTCGAGCCGTCGCCGTTCCAGTTGACGCCCGCGACACCGAGACCGGCGAGGGTGGCGCCGACGAGACCGCCGAAGAGGGCGTGCGACGAGCTGGACGGCAGGCCGAACAGCCAGGTGAGCAGGTTCCAGATGATCCCGCCGACGAGGCCGGCCAGGATGATCAGGAGCAGGCCGGTGCCGCCGTCGGCGAGCAGTTCGGCCTTGGGTGCGCCGCTCTTGTCCTGGATCTTGACGACGGCGTTGGTGACGGTGAGCGCGACCTCGACGGAGAGGAACGCGCCGACCAGGTTCAGAACACCCGAGAGGGCGACGGCGGTCTTGGGCCGTAGCGCCTTTGTCGCGATGGAGGTCGCCATCGCGTTCGCGGTGTCGTGGAAACCGTTGGTGAAATCGAAGGCCAGGGCCGTGAGGACCACCAGCGCCAAGATCACGGATGTTTCTGTCACGTCGTGATCGTGACGGAGCAATGCCACTCGCAGCCAGAGGGCGAACGACACATGTACAAGATTCGGCCCCCGTTAACCTGACGTTTCCCAAAGTTGAACAGCGGGTTGTCGATCGATCACGCCGGGTGCATCACGATGTCGGCCGGATGTGTGATGTTCGCCTCACGTTAACGTAGGTTTGCTCTCGGTGAGGGCATCACACAGAGTGACGCCGGCCGAGCCTCTCAAGAGGCCCGGCCGGCGCCCGGGAAACGGGGTGTGTCACTCTCCCGGCGTGAGGACCACCTGATCGGTTCCGGTCCGCGGCGGGGTTCCGGTGTCGGTGTACGACGCGAAGAACACCGCCCTCAGGTTGTCCGCACCGGCGTGGCCACCGTCCAGGAACGTGGTGATCGAACCGGTGCAGCCCTGCGACGTGGACAGCGGGTGCCCGTGCTGGTCGTGCCCGAGGATGTAACGCACCGTGACTCGCGAGCAGTCGATCGGCGCGTCGTCGGTCACCGCGACCTCGTACGTCACCGTGTCGCCGAACTCGAACGGCTGGTCCTCGACGGGTGTCACGAAACGGACCACCGGAGCGAGGGTGCCGACCGGCAGGATCACCTCGGCCGACGCGGACCGGCCGGTGCTGTCGGTGACCTTCAGGGTCGGGCGGTAGTCGGCGTTCTCGGTGAACGTCCAGGTGCCGTTCGGCTGCCGGGAGTCGACACGGCCGTCCGCGTCGAAGTCCCATTCGTACCGCAGCGCGTCGCCGTCCGGGTCGACGGTGCCGGCGCTGGAGAACGTCACGGTGAGCGGCGCCTGGCCCGAGGTCGGCGTGGCGGACGCCCTCGGGATCGGGGTCCGGTTGCCGCGCACGAAGTCGAACCGGGACAGCTGGGCGTCCGGGTTCTCGGCGAAGTAGCCGTCGCCGTACTCCAGGACGTAGAGCGCGCCGTCGGGGCCGAACTCCAGATCCATCGGGTTGTCGAAGACGAGCTCCGGCAGCACGGCGTCGATCTGGGTGACCCCGGTACGGTCGACGTGCAGTGCCTTCACCCAGTCACGGGTCCACTCGGCGAACAGCGGCAGCCCGTCGAACGACGACGGCCACTTGATCCGCGACTTGGACCGGCGGTCGTAGTCGTAGACCGGCCCGCCCATCGGCCCGATGCCCCCGGTACCCAATTCCGGGAAGGTCGGGCTGAGCCCGTACGAGTACGCGATTTCGGAGCGCTCCACCGGCGGCAGGTTCCGCAGCCCGGTGTTGCGCGGCGACTCGTTCACCGGAGCCGCGCAGTTGAACGGCGCACCCGACACGCCGGTGGCGAAGTCGTAGTCCACATAGGGCATGTCCGGCTGCACGCAGTACGGCCAGCCGTAGTTCGCCGGCTTGTCGATCACCATCCAGCGCCCGTGCCCGGCGGGCCCGCGTGCCGGGTTGGCGGCGCGCGCGTCCGGCGAGTAGTCGGCCATGTAGACCGCGCTGGTGTGCGGGTCGACGGTGAACCGGAACGGGTTGCGCAGGCCCATCGCGTAGATCTCCGGACGGGTCTTGGGCGTGCCCGGCTTGAACAGGTTCCCGCGCGGGACCGTGTACCCGCCGTTCTTGCCCACCTTGATCCGCAGCAGCTTGCCCCGCAGGTCGTTGGTGTTGGCCGACGTCCGCTGCGCGTCGAACACCGGGTTGCGGTTCGGCCGCTCGTCGATCGGTACGAACCCGTCGGAGAAGAACGGGTTGCTGTCGTCACCGGTGGACAGGAACAGGTTCCCGTGCCGGTCGAAGTCGATCTTTCCGCCGACGTGGCAGCACTGGCCGCGGTCGGTGGCGACATCGATGATCTTCTGCTCGGTGTGGAGTTTGAGCGTGTTGCCGTACAGCTTGAACCGCGACAGCCGCAACAGGCCCTTGAACGGCGCGAAGTCGGCCGCCGTGCCCTCGGCGGGCGCGTCGCCCTCGTTCGTCGTCGGCGTCTCCGGGTCGTCCGTGGGTGTGTTCAGCGGCGGTGAGTAGTAGATGTAGACCCATTTGTTGTGCTCGAAGTCCGGGTCGATGGCGACGCCCTGCACGCCCTCCTCGTCGTGCTGGTAGACGTCGAGGGTCGCGGCCAGCACGTTACGACCGGTCGACGGCTCGTGGACGCGCACCTCGCCGGTCCGCGCGGTGTGCAGCACCCGGCCGTCCGGCAGCACGGCCAGCGCCATCGGCTCACCGGGGAAGTCGTTGAGGGTGACCTTCTGGAAGTCGGATGCGGGCGGCAGGTCGTGGTCCGGGTGCGCCACCGCCGCGGTCGGCAGGGCCAAGACGGCCACACCGACGACACTGATCAGAATCCGTCCGCGGATCATCAGAACCGCAGCCCGGCGAGGTAGTCGTAGCCGACCTTCGCGGTCACCAGCGCGTCGGCGGGCGTCCGCGGCGGGCTGCCCGCGTCGTCACGCTCGACGATGTACTCGACCAGGCCCGCCTCCCTCGACCGCTCGAAGATCCGGCCGAAGTCGATCAGTCCGGCGCCCGGGTCGGCGAAGCTGCCGCCCTCGTTGAGATCCTTGACGTGCACCTGGCGGATCCGGCCGCGGTGCTCCTTGATCAGGTCGACCGGGTCGCTGGCGCCGCGGAACGCCCAGAACAGGTCCACCTCCAGGTGCACCAGGCGCGGGTCGGTGTCGCCGGTCAGGATGTCGAAACCGGTCACGTCGGTGCCGGATTGACGGAAGAACTCGTTCTGGTGGTTGTGGTAGCCGAAGCTCAGCCCGGCCCGGCGCGCCAGGTCGCCCGCCTTGTTCAGGTCGCGAGCGAACGCCTTGTAGACCGCGGCGTCGCGGATCGGGCCGGTCGGGCCGGCGCCGAAGTAGGGGTGAACTATGAACTTGTTGCCGACGATCGCGGCGTCGTCGAGGGCGCGCTTCCAGGTGTCGGCGTTCCACGGTTGCGGAATCCCGACGTGGCCGGACGTGGCGCGCAGGCCGGCGTTGTCCAGCGCGGTGCGGAACTGTGCTGCGGTCCGCCCCACGAACCCGGCGTGCTCCACCCGCGTGTATCCGATCTCCGCGAGCTCGGCGAGGCTCGCCTCGAGGTCGATGTTGAGCTGATTGCGCAGCGTGTAGAGCTGCACGCTGATCTGATCGCGTGGCACGCGATGAAGTGATCCACCACCGTGGGCCGCGGCGACCTCAGGGACGGTGAAGGCTCCAGCGGCGCCCGCAGCGGCTGCGGCGCCCAGTAGTCGTCTGCGGCTTAGTGACTGCGGCATTGCGGTCCCCCTCCACATCGATGCATCTACATCGTTGAGGACGTTACCGATTAGTTTCGTCCACAGTGAAGCTAAGTTTCTTCAGATCCAGCGAAAGTTCGCGTGTCCACGACAAAACCCGCCGGTAACTCACGCGGGGTGCCACTCATTCTGAGCGGGATCATGGGGTACGCGACTCGCGCTCTGCCTCCTCCAGACCCGCGACGACCTGCGACGCGAGGCCGCAGCGCGACCGCCGGGGCACCTGCCGGGAGACCTCAGCCCCGCTGGAGCCGGCGGGCGATCGCCGCCGCCGCAGTCGTCACAAACACCAGTCCCGCACCGATCAGCCCGTACGCGACCCAAGCGGTCCAACCCCGCGCGTGGTATGCGGACTGCTGCCCGAGATCGACCACCGGCAGCAGCAGATCGGCCGTGTACGCCAGCGCGTGGAACTCCGGTGCCTTCGGAGCCTCCGCCGCCCGGGGCTCCACCAGCGTGAACAGCACCGTGCCCGCGGCCAGCAGCGCTCCGAGCCAGCTCGCCGCCCGCACCGGTTTGTACCCGTAGCCGACGGTCACGTTCTGCAGCGCCGACCAGATCCGGTTCTTCCGGCTCCGGTTCCGCTCCGCCGCGTAGCGCACGGTCCGGGCGTCGTCGTCGCGCCCCGCCGCCTGATAGACCCCGGCCAGCTGGCTGTACGCCTGCGGCCGGAACCCGTGCGGGTCCCGCTGCAGCCAGCGCAGCCGCTCCCCCACCTCGGCCGGCCCGCCGATCGCCTCGTAGCGGAAGTCCGTCGTCGCGATCTGTTCGGGCCAGGTGGCCGGGTCGTCGCGGAGCAGGCTGATCCGGGCGTAGCTGAGGTCGACCCGCCCGGGGAACGGTGTCCGCGGCCGCAGGTTCACCTCCCCCGCGACCAGGTTGCGCAGATCCAGGCACCGGCCGCCCGGCTCGGACAGCTCCGCCCCGTGCAGCGACAGCAGACCGCCGACCTCGGCGTTGCTGAGCCGGATCGACCCGGCCACGGTGAACCCGTCGGTGAGATCGGCGACCCCGCCCACCTTGAGACCCGGTGCGTCCAGGGCCCGCCCGCCCGGGTTGCGAATGGTCGCCCCGCACCAGCGCAGCGATCCGGCCACGGTCGCGCCACCGAGCCAGATCGGACCGTCGCTGACGAAGCCGTCGCGGGCCAGAATGCTGCTCGCGACGCTCAGATGCGATCCGTCGAGCGCCGGCAGGGCGCCCCCGGGCCCGGCGCCGCCGGACGAGGGCAGCGCGCCACCGGGCGGGGGCGGCGCGCCGCCGGGCGAGGGCGACGCGGCGCTGAGGCGGGCGCCGTCGAGCACGAGCGCGCCCTCGATCCGGGTGCCGATCAGGTCGATGGTGCCGTGCACCACCGCGTATCTCAGGCTCAGGCCGCCGGCGATCGTCGCGTTCTCGGCGGCGATGCCGTTCAGCGTGGATCCGGCCAGGTTGAGGCGGCGCAGGTGTGCTCCGTGGAGCGTGATCCGCTCGTCGAACCGGCAGTCGTTCAGGATCACCATCACGGTCACGTCGGCGTAGCTGAGCTCCAGACGGCCGGTGACACGGGCGTGCTGGAGGCGCAGCCCCGGCAGCTCACCGTCGGCGGCCGGCACGCCGCCGAGCAGGAGATGGCGCAGGACCTCGGCGCGGACCACCTGATCGTCCGCCGGTCCCAGGTCGACCGGGGCCCCGCGTGCGAACCCCTCCCGGACCAGCTTCTCGGTCGCGCTCAGCTCCACAGGGGAACCTTAGGCGATGCGGTACTCCGCGTCGGCTGTGGCGACGGCATCGGTGAGGATGGCGAGGCCCTCGCGCGCCTCCTCCTCGGTCAGCGTCAGAGCGGGGCCGATCCGGATCACGTTGCCGTACAGGCCACCCTTGCCGACGAGCAGGCCGCCCTGGCGGCACAGGTCGAAGACGCGCGCGGTGGCGGCGGCGTCGGGCTCGCGGGTGCCGGGCCGGACGAACTCAAGTCCGATCATGAGCCCGCGGCCGCGTACGTCTGCAAGAATCCCTTGCCGCAGCGACCGCAGGCCGCTGAGCAGGATCTCGCCGACGTGCCTCGCGTTGCTCTGCAGGTCGTGATCGAGCACGTAGTCCAGGACGGCGTTGCCGGCCGCCGCACTCACCGGGTTGCCGCCGAACGTGGAGAAGCTGATCGCCGGCACCGCGTTCATCACGTCGGCCCGGCCCACGACGCCGCCCAGCGCGAAACCGTTACCGATCCCCTTGGCGAAAGTGATCAGATCCGGCGTCACCCCGTGCGCCTGGTAGCCCCAGAAGTGCTCACCGGTGCGGCCCCAGCCGGTCTGCACCTCGTCGGCGATGAGCAGGATGCCGTGCTCCGCGAGGACCTTGGAGTACGCCCCGAGCAGCCCGTCCGGGCCGTGCACGAAACCGCCGACGCCCTGGATCGGCTCGGCGATCAGCGCCGCCACGTCACCCGCCGTGACCGTGGCGAGGACCTCGCGCAGGTCGTCGACGGCCGCGTCCAGCAGATCGCCGTCGGAGAGACCGGCCATCCGCCCGCGCAACCGGTCCGCCGAGGCCAGCCAGTTGACCGAGATCGGGCTGAGCGAGCTGGACGACCAGCTGCGGTGCCCGGTGACGGCCATGGTCGCGAACGTGCGCCCGTGGTAGCTGTTCTTGATCGCCAGGATCTGGTTGGAGCGGCGCACGTTCGTGGCGAACAGCAGGGCGCACTCGTTCGCCTCGCTGCCGGAGTTGGTGAAGAAGACCCGCGCGTCCGGGATGCCGGAGATCCGCGCGATCTTCTCGGCCAGCTCGACCTGCTGCCGGATCAGGTAGAGCGTGGAGGTGTGCGCGACGCCCGTGCCGACCTGCCGGCGGACCGCGTCGCTGATCTCGGCGACGTCGTAACCGATCATCGTGGTCAGCACCCCGCCGAAGAAGTCGAGGTACGTGCGGCCGGCGGCGTCGGTGACGCGGCGGCCGCTGCCGGAGACGATCTCCAGCGCGTCGTCGCCGTAGTAGAGGGGCATCCAGCCTGGCATCACCGCGCGGTGGCGGTCGAGAAGACTCATCGGGTTACCTCCTGCGAAAAAGATCGTCAGCGCCAGCCGTGTGGGTGCCCGAGGCCGCGCCGGCCGCTGCCGCGGCTGGTCTGGAACGCTGCCGACGCGAGCACGTCGGCCAGTTCGTCGTATCCGCCGGCGACCAGGCCGGCGGTGATGCGGAGGTGGTCGTCACCCAATGGGGTGACACAGAAGGGCGCGCCGGGCGCCGCGGCGATACCGCAGGCGGCCAGTGCCACGAGAGCGTTCTGCTGGTCCGGAACGGTCATCCAGAGGTTGATCCCGTCCGCGGCGGTGGCCGTCACCCCGCGGGCGTGCAGAGCCGCCAGCAGCGCCGACCGGCGTGCCGCGTAGGCGGCGCGGGCCGCCGCCACCTGCGCGATCGCACCGGTGTCGGTGAGCAGGTCGAGCAGGACGCCCTGCAGCAGCCGGCTGGACCAGCCCGGTCCGAGCAGCCGCCGGTCGGCGACCGCGTCGACCACGTGCGCCGGGCCGCCGATCGCCGCCAGCCGCAGGTCCGGCCCGTGGCTCTTGGAGAAGCCGGCCACGTGCACGGTCCGGTCCGGGAGGTGGCGGCCGATGCTGACCGGAGGCGCCGAGGCGATGTCACCGGCGTGGTCGTCCTCGACGACCAGCACGCTCGGCGACTCGAGGAGGATGTCGGAGAGTTCCAGCGCGCGGGCCTGGCTCATGCTGACGCCGGTCGGGTTGTGCGCCCGGGGCTGGAGGAAGAGCGCGACCGGCCGGAACTCGCGCAGCAGCCGCCGCAGCTCGGCCGGGTCCACGCCGTCGTCGTCCATCGGCACGCCGATCACGGTCGCGCCGACCGCCTGGAGCATGTCGAGCAGCGGCGCGAACGCCGGGTTCTCGACCAGGACGTGGTCGCCGAAGCGCAGCATGGCGCCGGCGATCCGGTCCAGCGCGTCCATGGCGCCGTCGACCACGGTGAGGCGCTCCGGCGGGAACGGCCAGCGGCGCCGCAGCAGCGACTCGAGCTCCGGCAGCACCGGCGCGTCCAGGTAGCTCCCGGACCACCGGCCGTCGCCGATCCGGCGCAGCGACTCACTCAGGTCCGGCAGCAGGGCGGGGTCGGGCACGCCGGTGGAGAGGTCCCTGGGCAGCGCCACGTGCCCGCCGCCCAGCTGGGTGAAACGCAGCCGCTCGCGGGGTGGCAGCGGTCCGGAGACGAACGTGCCGGAGCGCCCGCGCGTCTGGATCGCCCCGGCGTGGATGAGGCTGCGCCAGGCCTCGCTCACCGTGGTGGGGCTGACCCCGAGCTCGCCGGCGACGGACCGGACGGTGGGCAGCCGGCTGCCGGCCGGCAGCCGTCCCGCGGTGATCAGACGGCTGACGGCCGCGGCGATGCCCCGGGCGCTGCGGTCCTGGACCGCCCCGGTGATCAGGGTGAGCAAATTACCTCTCCGAAACAATCGGTTACGTACTGGCAATTGTCCGCTTCAATGTGTGTCGTTAAGGTCCTACGGCATCGGGCGTCTTCAAGCAACCCCTGGCGCAGGTGCTATCACGGGGAGTAGACACACGATCACAGGCGTGACCCATTCGGGAGGACACTGATGTCAACTGAAGTCGTCCGCGCCGCCCTGGTCCAGACGACCTGGACGGGCGACAAGGAATCCATGATCAAGGCGCACGAGGACTACGCTCGTGACGCCGCCGCCCAGGGCGCGAAGGTGATCTGCTTCCAGGAGCTCTTCTACGGGCCGTACTTCTGCCAGGTGCAGGACGCGGCCTACTACGAATACGCGGAGTCCGTACCCGGCCCGACCACCGAGCGCTTCCAGGCCCTCGCGGCGGAGCTCGGCATGGTGATGGTCCTGCCGATGTACGAGCAGGAGCAGCCCGGCGTCCTCTACAACACCGCGGCCGTCGTCGACGCCGACGGCAGCTACCTCGGCAAGTACCGCAAGAACCACATTCCGCAGGTCAAGGGCTTCTGGGAGAAGTTCTACTTCCGTCCCGGCAACCTCGGCTACCCGGTGTTCGACACCGCGGTCGGCCGGGTCGGCGTCTACATCTGCTACGACCGGCACTTCCCGGAGGGCTGGCGGGCGCTCGGCCTGAACGGCGCGCAGATCGTCTTCAACCCGTCGGCGACCAGCCGCGGCCTCTCGTCGTACCTGTGGCAGCTGGAGCAGCCGGCCAGCGCGGTGGCGAACGAGTACTTCATCGGCGCGATCAACCGGGTCGGCGTCGAGCCGCTGGGCGACAACGACTTCTACGGGCAGACGTACTTCGTCGACCCGGAGGGCAAGTTCGTCGGCGAGGTCGGCGACACGCACAACCCCGAGCTGATCGTCCGTGACCTCGACCTGAGCCTGCTCAGCACGGTCCGTGACCGGTGGCAGTTCTACCGGGACCGCCGCCCGGACAGCTACGACGGGCTGGTGGCGCCGTGAGCATCCTGATCAAGGGCGGGACCGTCATCGGCCCGACCGGCGCGGCCCTCCAAGACGTGCTGATCGACGGTGAGACGATCGCCGCTCTGTACCAGCCAGGCAAAGCACCACAAATCGACCAGACGATCGACGCCACCGGCAAGTACGTCATCCCCGGGGCCGTCGACGCGCACACCCACATGGAGCTGCCGTTCGGCGGCACCCACGCCAGCGACACGTTCGACACCGGCACCAGGGCCGCGGCGATCGGCGGCACCACGACGATCGTCGACTTCGCGGTGCAGCGGTACGGCGAGGTGGTGCAGGACGGTCTGGCCGCCTGGCACGGCAAGGCGGACGGCAACTGCCACATCGACTACGCCTTCCACATGATCCTCGGCGGCGTGGACGACGACTCGCTCAAGGCGATGGACCAGCTCGTCGCCACCGAGGGCATCAGCAGCTTCAAGCTGTTCATGGCGTACCCCGGGGTGTTCTACTCCGACGACGGCCAGATCCTGCGCGCCATGCAGAAGGCCCGGGACAACGGCGCCATGATCATGATGCACGCGGAGAACGGGCCGGCCATCGACGTGCTCGTCAAGCAGGCCCTCGAACGCGGCGAGACCGACCCGATCCACCACGGTCTGACCCGGCCGCAGGAGCTGGAGGCGGAGGCGACCAGCCGGGCGATCTGGCTGGCGAGCGTCGCGGCGGACTGCCCGCTCTACATCGTCCACCTGTCCGCGTCCAAGGCCCTCGAACAGGTCAAGGCCGCCCGCGACCTGGGCCGCAACGTGTTCGCCGAGACCTGCCCGCAGTACCTGTACCTGACGCTGGAGGACCAGCTCGGCGCGCCCGGCTTCGAGGGCGCCAAGTGGGTCTGCTCGACACCGCTGCGCAGCAAGCACGAGACGCACCGGGCCGACCTGTGGCAGGGCCTGCGGACCAACGACCTGTCGGTGGTCTCGACCGACCACTGCCCGTTCTGCTTCAAGGACCAGAAGGAACTCGGCCTGGGCGACTTCTCCAAGATCCCGAACGGCATCGGCAGCGTCGAGCACCGGGTGGACCTGCTCTACCAGGGCGTGGTCGACAAGAAGCTGTCGCTGGCCCGCTGGGTGGAGACGATCGCCACCACACCGGCGCGGATGTTCGGCCTCTACCCGCGCAAGGGCATCATCGCGCCCGGCTCGGACGCCGACATCGTGCTCTACGACCCGAACGGGCGGACCCGGATCAGCGTCGAGACGCACCACATGAACATGGACCACTCCGCCTGGGAGGGCTGGGAGATCGACGGCCGCGTCGACACCGTTCTCGCTCGCGGCGAGGTGATCGTCGCGAACGGCGAGTACTCGGGACGGGCCGGTCGCGGCAAGTATCTCAAGCGCGGCCTCAGCGACTACCTGCTCTGAGGGGGTGAAGATGGACATCGGTGTAGTCATGCAGAACGACCCACCCGCTCGCGCAATGGTGGACTGGGCGAAGAAGGCGGAAGAATCCGGCTTCAGTCATTTTTGGACCTTCGACTCGCACGTGCTCTGGCAGGAGCCGTTCGTCGTCTACTCGGCCATCCTCGGCGCGACCCAGCGGATCGTCGTCGGCCCGATGGTGACCAACCCCGGCACCCGCGACTGGACGGTCACCGCCTCGCTGTTCGCCACGCTCAACGAGATGTACGGCAACCGGACGATCTGCGGCATCGGCCGGGGCGACTCGGCGCTGCGCGTCCTCGGGCTGCAGCCGCAGACACTCGGCCAGCTCCGCGAGAGCGTTCAGGTGATCAAGGGCCTGGGCAACGGCGAGAAGGTTTCCGTACGCGGCAACGAGATCCAGTTCGCCTGGGCGCCGGACAGCCGGCTCGAGGTGTGGGTCGCCGCGTACGGCCCGAAGGCCCTGGCCCTGACCGGTGAGGTGGGCGACGGGTACATCCTGCAGCTCGCCGACCCGGACATCGCCGAGTGGATGATCGGCGCTGTGCGGAAAGCCGCGGAGAACAAGGGCCGCGATCCGGACGCGATCAAGTTCTGCGTGGCGGCGCCCGCCTACGTCGGCGACGACCTGGCCCACCAGCGGGACCAGACCCGCTGGTTCGGCGGGATGGTCGGCAACCACGTGGCGGACATCGTCGCCCGCTACGGCGCCGACGGCGCGGTGCCGCAGGCGCTGACCGACTACATCAAGGCCCGGCAGGGCTACGACTACTCCGAGCACGGGCGGGCCGGCAACAGCCACACCACGTTCGTGCCGGACGAGATCGTGGACCGGTTCTGCGTGCTGGGCCCGGTGGAGAACCACGTCAAGCGGCTGCAGGAGCTCAAGGCGCTGGGCGTCGACCAGTTCGCCGTCTATCTCCAGCACGACGCCAAAGAGGAGACCCTCGCCGCGTACGGCGAGCACATCATCCCGGCGTTCGCGTGAGGAGGGCCCTCTCGGTCTTGGCCGGGCTGGTCGCGGCCGCGCTGGTCTGGGAGGGCTACAAGGCTCTCGGCAACCCCGAGGGCACGGTGGTCCTCGGCGTGCGGGTGCTCCCGCGCGCCGACGACCTCTCGATGCCACACCTGTGGACGATCGCGCAGCGGCTGGCCGACCCGGAGATGACCGGCGGCCGGCCGGTGTGGATCGTGGTGCTGCAGGCGTGCTTCTTCACGCTCGGGATCACGGCGGCCGGGTTTCTCGCGGGCACCGTCGTCGGGCTCGCCCTGGCGGTGGGGATGCAGCGGTTCCGGATCGCCGAGCGGGGGCTTCTCCCGTACGTCATCCTGTCCCAGACCGTTCCCCTGGTCGCCCTGGCCCCCCTGATCGCGGGCTGGTCCGGCAGCATCATGCCGCCCTGGACCACGGTGGCCGTGATCGCCGCATACCTGGCCTTCTTCCCGGTGGCCGTGGGCATGCTCCGCGGCCTGCAGTCGCCGGGCCCGGCCGGCGTCGAGCTGATGCACAGCTACGCCGCCGGCTGGTGGCGGACCCTGGTGAAGCTGCGCTTCCCGGCAGCGCTGCCCTACCTGTTCCCGGCGCTGCGCCTGGCCGGCGCGGCGGCGGTGGTGGGCGCGGTGGTCGGTGAGATCTCCACGGGTACGCGCGGCGGCATCGGCCGTCTGATCATCGAATACTCGCGGGAGGCCACCTCGGACCCCGCCAAGGTCTACACGGCCATGCTCGGGGCGGCGCTGCTCGGCCTGCTCGTCGCGGTGGCGGTCACCCTGCTCGAATGGCCGCTGATGCGGCACCGGCGCCACGTGGAGGTAGTCACGCTATGACCGCAGTGGTCGTCGAGAACGTCACCAAGATCTTCAACAGGGGCCGGGCCGACGAGGTCACCGCGCTGGAGAACGTCGATCTGACCGTGGGCGACGGCGAGTTCGTCTCGCTGATCGGCCCGTCCGGCTGCGGCAAGAGCACCCTGCTGCGCCTGGTCGCCGACCTGATCCCGCCGACCACCGGCACCATCTCGGTGGCCGGGCGGCCGGCCGCGCAGGCCCGCCGCGAGCAGGAGTACGGCATCGCCTTCCAGCAGGCCGGCCTCTTCGAGTGGCGGACCGTGCGGCGCAACGTCGAGCTTCCGCTGGAACTGCGCGGCGCCGGGCGGGCCGAGCGCCGCGCCAAGGCCGACGAGATGCTGGAGCTGGTCGGGCTCGCCGACTTCGCCGGGCACTACCCGGGCCAGCTCTCCGGTGGCATGCAGCAGCGGGTCGCGATCGCGCGGGCGCTGGCCGTGCAACCGCCGCTGCTGCTCATGGACGAGCCGTTCGGCGCCCTCGACGAGATGACCCGGGAACGGTTGCAGTCGGAGTTGCTCGGCATCTGCGCCAAGACCGGGACCAGCACGGTCTTCGTCACCCACTCGATCTCCGAGGCGGTGTTCCTGTCCGACCGGGTGGTGGTGATGTCCGCGCGGCCCGGCCGGATCACGGCGTCGATCGAGGTGAATCTGCCGTCCCGCGACGAGGTGGGCCGGCAGTCACCGGTCTATTTCGAGAAGATCACCGAGGTACGGAAGGCGCTGCGCGGATGAGGCGCCTGCTCCCGCCGCTCGTCGTCGGCGTCCTCGCCCTGGTCCTCTGGGAGCTCACCGTCGACCTGGGCCGGATCGCGCCGTTCATCCTGCCCGCGCCGACCGCGATCTGGGAGCAGGTGGTCGAGCAGCGCGGCAACATCTGGGACGCGGCACTGGCCAGCGGCGCCAACGCGCTGGCCGGGCTGATCGGCGGCGCCCTCGTCGCGGTCCTGGCCGCGCTTGCCGCGAGCCGGTTCCGATCTCTCGGCGACGTGTCGATCCCGTTCGCCGCGCTGATCAACGCGCTGCCGATCATCGCGCTCGCCCCGATCCTCAACAACATGTTCGAGTCGACCAGCAGCGTCCCGCGGCGCCTGGTCACCGGAATCGTCGTGTTCTTCCCGGTCTTCCTGAACCTGCTGCGCGGCCTGCGCGAGGTCAGCCCGGTGCACCAGGAGCTGATGCACTCGTACGCGGCCGGCGGCTGGACCTTCGCCCGCAAGGTGCGCCTCCCCGGTGCACTGCCCCACCTCTTCACCGGCCTGCGGCAGGCGTCGTCGCTGGCCGTGATCGCCGCGGTCGTCGCCGAGTACTTCGGCGGACTGCAGGACGGGCTCGGCGCGCGGATCACCTCCGCCGCGGCGTTCACGGCCTACCCCCGTGCCTGGGCCTTCGTGGCCGGCGCCTGCCTGCTCGGACTCACCTTCTACCTGGTCACGCTCCTGCTGGAGCGCCTGGCCATGCCATGGAAGCAACGCCTCATCAGTTAGTCAGGGGTTTCGTATGAAGATCTCCCGCATAGTTCTCGCCTCCGTTCTCGCCCTCACCGCCTGCGGCACGGCGGACACCCCGTCGACCCCCGCACCCGGCGGCAGCGGCGGCCTCACCCCGATCAAGCTTCAGCTCCAGTGGTTCTTCCAGGCGCAGTTCGCCGGGTACATCGCCGCGGTCGACCAGGGCTTCTACGCCGAACAGGGTCTCCAGGTCGAGCTGCTCGAGGGCGGCGTCGACATCGTGCCGCAGACCGTGCTGGCGCAGGGCAAGGCCGACTACGCCATCGCCTGGGTACCCAAGGCGCTCGCCTCACGCGAGCAGGGCGCCGGCATCACCGACGTCGGCCAGATCTTCGCCCGGTCCGGCACGTACCAGGTGGCGTGGAAGGACAGCGGCATCACCAAGGCCGCCGACCTGAAGGGCAAGAAGGTCGGCAACTGGGGCTTCGGCAACGAGTTCGAGCTGTTCGCCGGGATGACCGAGGCCGGTATCGACCCGGGCAAGGACGTCACCCTGGTGCAGCAGCAGTTCGACATGCAGGCGCTGCTCAAGAAGGAGATCGACGCAGCGCAGGCGATGAGCTACAACGAGTACGCCCAGCTGCTGGAGGCCAAGAACCCGGCCACCGGCAAGCTGTACACCGCCGACGACTTCTCGATCATCGACTGGAAGACCGAGGGCACGTCGATGCTGCAGGACGCGGTGTGGGCGAACACGGAGAAGCTGAACGACGCGGCGTACCAGCAGCAGACCGTGAAGTTCCTGACCGCCTCGATCAAGGGCTGGGCGTTCTGCCGGGACAACGCGGAGAAGTGCCGTGACCTGGTCGTCGCCAAGGGCTCGAAGCTCGGCAAGAGCCACCAGCTCTGGCAGATGAACGAGGTCAACAAGCTGATCTGGCCGGCCGAGGGCGGCATCGGCGTGATCGACGAGGACGACTGGAAGCAGACCGTCGACATCTCGATGACCACGAAGAACCAGACCGGCGACACCGTGCTGACCAAGGCGCCGGAGGGCCTGGCCTACACGAACGACTACATCAAGCAGGCGATCGAGCAGGCCAAGACCGCGGGCGTCGACGTGAACGGCACGTCGTTCGCACCGGCCACCGTCACCCTCGAGGAGGGCGGCGCCTGAGCCGCTAGATAGGTATGAGGCGTGCCGCGAGGGCGACAGCGGTCAGGTCGCCCTTGCGGAGCTTCTCGGCGGCGTCGGCCTCGCCGAGGCCCTCCAGGCGGACGGCGGAGGCGTCGATCAGGGCGTCCTCGCCGGCGAGCAGGCGGCGGGCGATGCGCGCCTGCGCGGGGCTCAGCTCCGCGTAGGCGCACCGGTCGAGCGCCTCGACGGTCTCGTTGTCGAGATGGCCGGCCATGGCCCGCTCGGTAACGACCGTCAGCAGCCAGCTCGGCCACCAGCTGTACTTGCCGACCACCTGGCCGGAGTGCAGGGCGGCGGCCGGCGGCTGCCCGGCGGCGAGCATCTTCACCGCCACGTCGCCGTCGAACCGCTCCATCCGCAGCGCGCCGACGAAGACGCGCAGGATCGACTGCGTCTTGACGAACGCCTCGGCCTCGTTGGCCGCCTCGCCGACACGCCCCTCCAGCAGGTGGCACAGGGCCCAGGCCTCGTCCAGGGTGAAGGCCTCGCCGGAGCGCTCACCGAGCCGGTCGACGGTCGCGACGAGCCGCTCGACGCCCTTGTTGGCGCGCTCGGCCAGCTCGTCGCTGTTCGGCTTGTTGAGGTGCCGGACCATGATGTCGAGTGCGATCTCCGCCTCGCGGCGCAGCAGCGGCGACGCGATCTTGGCGACGATCAGGTCACCCAGGCCCTCGGTCAGATACGCCATGTCGAATCGGTCGGAGGCCTCTTGGAACTGCGCCCACCAGGACGCCGGGTGTCTCCGCTGCTCTGTCACCAACCCAGCGTGACGTACCGATTACGCTGCGGCAAAGGATTCGGCCGATCAGGTCCGTGTGCCTGCTCACGAACGACTTTTCGTCAGCTGCCCGGGGTCGAGGAGGCCGCCCTTCACCACGGTACGGCTCAATGGCCGGGTGAGCGCCGCCAACCGCAGACATCCGTCCTCACCCAGCGTCCGGTACGCCGGTTCGGCGAGCCGGTCGGTCCGTTCCTCGATACCGGCACGCAGTTCGCGGCCCGCCTCGGTGATGCCGTCCTCGCCGATCAGGCCGCGCGACCGGAGTTCCTCGATCGCGGCCGCCCAAACCTCCCGGCTCCATCCGCGGGTCGGCCGCAGGAACCGCTCGTCGGACTGGCCGTCGGCCACGTACAGCACGATCGCCTCCAGGCCGGTCAGGCCCGACTCCAGCAGCAGCGCCACGTGCCCGTCGCCGCGGAACTCGCGCAGCAGCGTCTGCGCGTGGAACAGAACCAGATGCGGCTGGTCCGGCCAGGGCAGCTCGGCGTGCGCGGCGAACAGCGGCCGGCCGTGCGGGAACGCGGCCGCCGACAGCGCCGCGGTGCGCGCCAGCTCGGCCGCCTCGGCCACCTCCGGCCCGGCGATCACGTCGGCGCCGAGGCCGCGGGTCAGTGCCGCGTCCGCCGCCTCGAGCCGGGCCGCCAGCATCGCGGCCGGTGTGGTCCGCTCCCACGCCGCCGGCAGAGCGCGGGCCACCAGTGCCGGGTTGAAGTTGTAGAAGGTTGCCGTCACCAGCCCCGGACCGGCGGTGCCGAACGCGGCGGCACGGGAAGCGAAGTAGCCGGCCGACGCGTCGAGTCCCTGCAGCGCGTACCGCTCCGGCGCCTCGGGCACGAAATAGATCATCGCGTGCAGGGGCTCGGTCACCCGCCAGGCCAGACGGGAAGGGCTCTCGGTCACTGATTCCCCCAGGGCAGTTGCTCGGTCTCGGCACTGGCGACGACAGTGCCGGAATGCTTCGGTGCGGGCAGGTCGGTGACGGTGTGCCACTTACCGCCCTGCCGGGCCGCCTCGCGGGTCACCAGGTGCACCGGCAGCGGCGGGGGCGGGAACGGGCCGGTGCCCCAGCGCACCCAGATCGCCACCCGCCCGGCGGCCGCCTCGGCGAGCAGCTTGTCGACCGTGCGCTGCCGGTCCAGCCGGTCCACCTCGATCGCGATCGGCGGGGCTCCGGGACGCGCGCAGGCGACGTCGAGCACCGAGTTGCCGCGCAGCGGCGGTGGCAGCGGGAAGACGCTGGGAGCGCGGCGGTAGACCCGCCAGCTCCGGGACACGGCCCACTCCTCGACCGCGTCCAGGATGCGGGCGGTGGCCTGGTCGGCGGTGAGGTCGGTGAAGGCCAGGCCGTCGAGCCGCTCCGTCAGGGAGCGCGCGGTGGCCGTGCCGTCGTCCGCCGTGTCCATCGCCGTACCCTAACCGGCGCGGGCGATCAGGCAGCGGCGGCGGGCGCGCGCTGTGCGGCGAGCCGCGCGGTCAGGTCCGCGGCGCTGCCCGGCCGGCCCAGGTGGTAGCCCTGGCCGACGGTGTAGCCGAGACGCAGCAGCCGGTCCACCTGTTCCTGGTTCTCGATGCCCTCGGCCACGGTGTCCAGGCCGAGAGCGTCGGCGAGCTGGACGACCGCGCGGGCCACCGCCTGCCGGGCGTCGGCGGCGGGCGTGCCCGGCTCGTCGATCTCGATGCCGTCGACGAACGACTTGTCCAGCTTGACGATCGCCGCGGGGAACGAGCGCAGCAGGCTCAGCGACGACTCGCCGGTGCCGAAGTCGTCGAGCGCCAGGCGTACGCCCATGTCGTGCAACTCGTGGAGCACCCGCAGGACCTGCTGGCCGCGCAGCACCGCCGACTCGGTGAGCTCCAGCACCAGCCGCTCCGGCGGCAGGCCGGTGTCGGCGAGCGCGGCGCGGACGTCGGCGACGAAGTCGGGGTCGTGCAGCTGGCGCACCGACACGTTCGGCGCGACCTTGCTGAACGCGTCCGGCCCGAACTCGGCCAGCCACTCGGCGGCCTGCCGGCAGGTCTCGCGCAGTACGTACCGGCCGAGCGGGACGATCAGGCCGGTGCGCTCGGCGGCCGGGATGAAATCGGCCGGCGACACCAGGCCGCGCTCCGGGTGCGCCCAGCGTACGAGGGCCTCGGCGCCGAGGACCCGGCCGTCGGCCAGGCCGACAATCGGCTGGTAGACGACCCGGAACTCGCCGGCGTCCAGCGCGCGGCGCAGGTCACCGCCGAGCCGGGCGTGCGCCTGGGCGGGCTGTTCCATGCCGCTGGCGTACCGCACCCAGTTCGCCTTGCCGCGCTGCTTGGCCGCGTGCATGGCGGCGTCGGCGTCGCGCAGCAGCTGGCTCGGCACCGTGCCCGGCAGCGCCGAGGCGAGACCGGCGCTGACGTGGACGAGCAGCCGGTGGGTGCTGATCGGCAGCGCGGTGGCCGCCATGATCCGTTCGGCGACGCACTCCCCCGCCTCCGGTGTGCCGGTCAGGACGGCGAACTCGTCACCGGCCAGGCGGGCCACCTCGCCGTCCTCGCCCGCCGCGTCGCACAGCGCACCGGCGAACGCCACGAGCAGCGCGTCGCCGACGTCGTGCCCGAGCGAGTCGTTGACCGTCTTGAAGTCGTCCAGGTCGACCAGCAGCACGGTGGCCTCGCCCTCGCCGAGGGCGGTCTCCAGGCGCTCCTTGAACAGCGCCCGGTTGGCCAGCCCGGTCAGCGGGTCGTGGGTCGCCTCGTGCCGCAGCCGCGCCTCGGACGCCTTCCGCTCGCGCAGCAGCCGCATGTTCTCCCGGAACACCACGAACTGCCGCAGCGCGACCAGCGCGGTCACCACGACCGCCGCGAGCACCACGAGCCGGCCCTCCCAGCGGCCCGGCCCCCAGTGCTCGGAGCGGAACAGCACGTCGGCGACGGGCACGTCCACGGCCAGCACCGCCAGGTACGGCAGCCAGATGTTGCCGCTGCGCTTCGGAGCGTCGGTGGCGGCCTGCTGGCGCCGCGCGCCGAGCGCGATCAGCAGCCCGCAGACCGGCATGCAGACCGTCTGGCCGGGCAGGATGCCGTCGTAGCCGCCCAGCACGGAGAGCAGGGCGACCGCGGCCGCGGCCAGACCGGTCGTGGCGACCAGGCGCATCGCCCGG
Source organism: Actinoplanes sp. NPDC051861 (assembly GCF_040681145.1). Taxonomy (NCBI): domain Bacteria; kingdom Bacillati; phylum Actinomycetota; class Actinomycetes; order Micromonosporales; family Micromonosporaceae; genus Actinoplanes; species Actinoplanes sp. NPDC051861. The sequence continues at coordinate 440,552 of NZ_JBFAYE010000003.1, read as the reverse complement.
CGGTCGACCGGGCCACCGGCGATGTACGAGACCTTGGTGATCGACCCGGCGGCGAACGCGCAGGCGAGCAGCAGGACGGAGAGAGCCGAGGTGGTCCACGGCTCGGGTGCCAGGACCATCGGGGAGATCCCGAAGTGCCACAGCACGGTGGAGCAACCGAGAAGAGCGATCATCCGGTCCAGCCACTGCTTGCCGCGCTCGTACCAGGTGGTGACGCCGACCGGCACCTGGATGACGCCCCACATCGCCAGCAGCACGCCGGAGCCGATCAGCACGGCACCGGCCGGCGGCATGTCCGGCAGCTCCGGGCCGAAGCGGAACGCGTCGACGGCGAGCAGCGTGAACCCGGACGAGAACAGGTAGCAGCAGGCTTCCAGGAGCAGCCAGAACCGGCGCCCGGCGGGCGCCAGCGGCACGGCACGGCGCAGCGCGCGTACGGCGAGGCCGCCGATGCCCATGGCGACCGGCATGAACAGGTAGCCGATCGCCACCGGTCCCATGTGCGAGCCGCCGGTGGCCACCCACAGCAGGTACCAGAGCGTGCCGAGCAGCACGACGATCCCGGCCGAGATGACGAACCGGCGCGGCGGGGCGGTCATGAGCGCACCGCCCTGGCTCGCTGCTTCTCGTCGTACATCCGCAGGTCCGCGGCGTTGAGCAGGTGGTCGGGGTCGTTCGCCGGCCCGGTGGCGACGCCGATGCTGGCGCCGACCGGGAGCATCCGCCCGGCAACCGGCGCGGGCTCGGTGAGAGCGGCCCGGATCCGCTCCGCGATCAGGCCGGCCGCTGCCAGGTCACCGTCACCGGCGAGTACGGCGAACTCGTCACCGCCGAGCCGGGCCGCCACGTCACCGGGGCCGGTGCAGGCGCGCAGCCGGTCGGCCACGTGCCGCAGCATCGCGTCGCCGGCGCTGTGGCCGTACGTGTCGTTGATCTGTTTGAAGCCGTCGAGGTCGATGAGCAGCACCGCGGCCTGCCCGGTCCCGTCGCCGGCCGCCGCGCACACGGTGGCGGTGAACTGGCGGCGGTTGGCCAGCCCGGTCAGGTCGTCGTGCCCGGCCTGGAACCGCAGGCGCTCGTGCAGCTCGCGGGACTCGGTGATGTCCCGCGCGTTGCTCACGACGCCGGCGATCCCCGGGTCGTGGGAGAGGTTCACCGCGACCACCTCCAGCCATCGCCACGTGCCGTCAGCGCGGCGGTACCGCCCCTCGTAGGTGAGCTGCGCTCCCGGAGTCGAGTACAGCACGGCCAGCTCGTCCGCGAGCCGGACCCGGTCGTCATCGTGCAGATTCGCCAGGGACGACCGGCCCGTCGCGGCCGAGACCGCTATGCCGAGAACCTTCTCCACGGCCGGGCTCACGTAGCTGAACGTGCCGTCCGGCCGGGAGATCGCGGTGATCTCGGAGGCGTGCCGCAGCAGCGTCTCGAGGCGCTGCTCGCGGTCGTCCAGGCGCTGCAGCAGGCGGTTGTTCTCGGCGAGCGCGAGCATCTGGCGGACCACCACCAGGGCGACGTTCGCCAGGAGGGCGACGAGGGCGCCCCACGCGGGCAGGCCGAGGCCGCCGGCGACGAGCGCGGTCACCAGGGTGATCGCGCAGACCACGGTGGCGGCGTACGGCAGCACGCTGTACCGGCGCCGCGCGGTGGCGCGCTGCGGCGCCCGGGCGTCCTGGCGCAGCAGCTGGATCCGGGGCGCGGCGAGCACGACGAGGCACGGGCTGATGGCGAGGATCATCAGCAGGCCGGTGTGCGAGGTGGCGCCGCTCGGCAGCACGGCGTTGGCACCCGCCTGCAGCACCAGGGCGGCACCGAGCGGCACGGCGGCACCGGCGGTGACCGGGCTGTGGGCGCTGAGCGCGAGCTTCACGGCGAGCAGCACCGCGCAGAACATCACCCCGCAGCCGACCAGAGCCGTCACGAAGGCGGCGCTGCCGGACGAGACCACGTTCGGGCGGGTCATCAGGCACCACGCGACCGCCACCGCGGCGGTGTTCACGATCGCCGCGTCCAGCAGGAAGCGGAACCGCTCGCTGCGCTGCCAGATCCCGATCGGGTGCAGCAGCCCGACCACGTAGACCATGATCACGCCGAGTAGCGCGGCGGCGGTCTGCACCGGATGGGTGTAGGGCCGCTCGATCGCCGGGTCGCCGAGGATGCTGACGACCAGCGCGACGTCGCCGAGGCAGAACGTGAGCCCGGCCAGCGAGAACGCGGTCCAGAAGCGGCGCATCTCACGGGAGACGCCCGGCGCCCGGGACACCTGGCGGCACATCCAGAACAGCAGGACGTCCATCACCGGCGCGATCAGCCAGCAGAGCACCAGCTGGGTGCGCGGCGGTGCCAGGTCGAGCGCGAACCAGCCGAACAGGGCTGACGCGGCCACCACGAGCGCCACCAGCACCGGGTCGCGCCGGAGCGCTACCGGGCGGGCGGCATCGGCGACCGCTGCGGGCATGGTTGTCTCCCGTCCTCTCCCTGTCCATGCCAGCGATCGGCGCGGGAAAGTTCGGTCTTAGCTTTCCGGGAGGGCCATGTCGCCTTCCCCCCAAGGTCATTCTCGGACCATATATTGATGCTCTTATATTCGCCGGACAGAGGGGCATCAATGGCTGCTGTATCAGGTGCTGGTCGCTGGGTGGCGTCGTTCGTCCTCGCGGCCGGGGCGGTCGTGGTGGCGCCGGGGGCCGCGCAGGCGGCGGTGAGCCGGGCGGACCTGGCGCTGCGCTGGGCGCCGGTGCACTACCAGGACGTGGACGCGACCGGGTCGCACGCGCTGGGCGGCAAGGCCGACATGATCACGCGGTACGACTTCGACGGCAACCTCAACGGCCGCGACAACTGGGACAACGCGGGCACCGACGTGTCCGCGTACGCGTACTGGTCGATCGCCGAGACCGCCACGCACTGGTACCTGACGTACCTGTTCTTCCACCCGCGCGACTGGGTGGACCACCCGTTCTTCGAGACCGAGCACGAGAACGACGGCGAGGGTGTGCTCGTCGCCGTGGAGCGGGACGGCTCGGACTACGGGGTGTTGCGGGGCGCGGTGACGGTGGCGCACAGCGACTTCTACTCGTACGCGCCGGCCGGCAGCACCTGGAAGAACGGCGCCGAGACGATCGACGGGACCTTGCAGCTCCAGTCGTCGCCGCACGACGCGTTCCAGCACCCGGTGACCGCGCAGGAGGCCAAGGGGCACGGGCTCAAGGCGTACCCGCAGTACGCCATCAACGGGGACGGGATCGTCTACTACCCGTCGCTGTCGGCCGCGGACTCGCCGAGCGGGGCCGACGACCGGGACGTCCGGTACCGGCTGGTGGACGTCTTCGCCAGTGGCGGGCTGTGGGCGCAGCGGAACACCAGCAGCCTCTTCTCGGGGCTCGGCACGTTCGCCGGTGACACCAGCGGCGGCTGCGGCACCGGGACGTTCTCGTGCGGCACCAACTCGGCGAACGCGCCGTGGGGCTGGGACGACGGCAACGACAGCGTGGCCCGCGGCGAGATCGCCACGGACCCGGCGAAGCTGGCGACGTCCTACTTCACGGTGCCGGGGGCGCCGGCACGGGCGTACACCTACAACCCGTACACGTCGGCTTCGGCCGCTCTGAAGGAGGCGGCGCGCCTGATGCCGCCGACCGTCGACTGAGAGACAACCGTCGAAACACGGTGACCGGCCCGCCCGGCTGTCATGGCGGTGGGCGGGCCGGTCACCGAGCCGGTCACTGCTCGGCGGAACCGGTCGGCTCGGGCGACGCGGTGGGCTCGTCCTCGGGGTCCTCGGGGCCCTCGGAGGGCTCCTGCGACGGCGACTGCGACGGCGAGGCCGAGGGCGAGTCGGTCGGCCCCGCGGTGGGCGACGTGGTCGGCAAGGTGGTCGGCGAGGCGGTGGGTGACGAGGTCGGCGACGTGGACGGGCCGGGCTTGACCCGCTTGCCGGAGGCCTGGATCTTCGACGCCGTGTAGGTCGTGTCGACCCGGGTGCCGGTCACCGTGATCTTGTCGCCGGCGGCGAGCGCGCCGATCTTGACGAACCTGCCGTTCAGCACGATCCGGACACCGGCCGGCACGTTGACCTTGACGGTCGTGCCCTTGATGCCCTTGGTGCCGCTCTTCGCGGCGACCGTGACCGTCGACTTGGCCGCGTCGACAGCGGTCACCGTGCCGGTCGCGGAGAAGGTGACCTTCTTCCTCGGCGCGGGGGCCTCCGGTTTCTTCTTGGCCACCGAGACAGCACTGGTCACCGAGACAGAGCCGGGCGTCGACGACGCGTACGCGCTCACTCCGGTGATGGCGGTGGAGACGGTGACGACCGCTGCCATGGCAACGGCGGCGGCGGTGCGGCGCATGCGCATGAAAAGAGCTCCTCAACTACAACCTCGGGGGATGCACCCATGGTTGGCCGGGTGAGGATCAAGCCGGTTGCGCTCCCGGTTGCGGATGGGTTGCGCCGCTTTTCACGGATAACGACGATTACCCGCCCGTTGAGCCCGCGTTCCCGGTAGTTGTGCCGAGCCGCCACCGCGCAAGAGTTGACATGCCCGGCGGACTGGGTGAATGTCCTGGGATGCACGATGTTTGGCCGGCACCGGGTGTCCTCCTGGCCTCGCGGTACCGCCTTGTCACGTTGATCGAGACAGGCGGCATGGCGCAGGTCTGGCGGGCGGTGGACGAGTTGCTGGACCGCCCTGTCGCGGTCAAGCTGCCGGCCGGCGACACCAGAGCGGCCCACCTGGCGTGGCGCGAGGCCAGGCTGGCCGCGCGCCTCTCCCACCCCGGGATCGCCGCCGTGCACGACTACCGCGAGGCGGTCCGCCCGGACGGGTCGGTCGCGCCCTTCGTGGTGATGGAGCTGCTGGCCGGCGAGACCGTCGCGGCCCGGCTGGTCGACGGCCCGATGCCGTGGGGTGAGGCCGTCTCGATCGGCACCGCGGTCGCCGAGGCGCTCGCCGCCGCGCACGCCGCGGGAGTGGTGCACCGCGACATCAAGCCGGGCAACGTCATGCTCTGCCCCGGCGGCGTCAAGCTGCTCGACTTCGGGATCAGCGCGGCGGCCGGCGAGCCCGACGACGACGACACCGGCGCGACGTTCGGCACCCCGGCCTACGCGGCACCGGAACGCCTCGACGGCAAGCCCGCCGAGCCCGCCACCGATCTGTACGGGCTGGGCGTGCTCCTGTTCGAGATGGTCTCCGGCCAGCCGCCCTACAGTGTGGACACCTGGGAGGAGCTGGCCGCGGCGCAGGCCACCGGCCCGTCGCGGCTCCCCGACGGGCTGCCCGCGCGCCTGCGTGACCTGATCGGCCGCTGCCTGGAGGACAATCCGTACCGTCGGCCCTCCGCCGCCGAGGCCCGCCGCGCGCTGTCCCGCCTGATCCCGTCCGCGCCGGCGCGCAGCACCATCCCGCTGCCCGAGCCACCGCCGACCGGGCTGGCCAAGGTCATCCCGGCGGCCGGGCGGGACGGCTCGGTCCTGGCCCGCCGTGTCGGTGTCGCGGCGGCGCTGGTCCTGACGATCGCCGCGTTCCTGCTGCTGGTGAACACGGTCAACTCGCCGGACAAGAACGGCGAGCTCGCTCAGCCGCCGGCCGGCACGCCGTCCACCACGACGCCGGAGCCCAGCGTCGCGGCCCCGTCACCGCCGGCGCCCCGGATCGAGTCCACAGTGCCGGCCACACCGGGGGCGACGCTGACCGTGGACGCCGCGCTGAGCCGGGTTCGCGCCGCCGTCGAACGCGGCGAGCAGCAGGGCGAGATCCGGCCGGACGTGGCCCTGGACTTCATGAACCTGCTGCGCCAGATGCAGGCCGGCAACGTCGACATCAGCGATCAGGTCGACCTGCTGAGCAGCAAGGTGCGCCAGCGGCTCGTCGAGGGCGCGCTCACCGAGGACCAGTCGAACGTCCTGCAGGCGCGACTGGTCGATCTCAAGGACGCGTCGGGCGCCTGACCACCGATTTCCGCCCGGCGGGCGCGGCACGGCCCGGTGCCGCGGTCAGGCCGCGGTGCGATGCAGGGGAAATGCCATTTTCCGTACGATAAAAGGCTCTCAGGCCGACCCGCGAAGGATCAGGCGGGTAGGCAGCACGGTCTCGTGATCGACCGGCTCGTCGCCGTCCAGTTTGGCGAGCAGCAGGCGGACCATCTCCTGGCCCATCTGCTCGATCGGCTGATAGACGCTGGTCAGCGGCGGATCGGTGTGCCGGGCGATGCCGGAGTCGTCGAAACCGATCACCGCGACGTCCTGCGGCACCCGGCGACCGGCCCGCCGCAGCACGCGCAGCGCACCCGCCGCCATCATGTCGGAGGCGGCGAACACGGCGTCGATCTGCGGGTACTGCCCCAGGAGCCACTCCATCGCGGTCGCGCCGCTCAGCTCGCCGAAGTCACCGCGCGCGGCCGGGCCCTCACCGACCACGTCGCGATAGCCGTCGTAACGAGCGATACCGGCGGCCATGTCGAGGGGGCCGGTGATCGTCGCGATGCAGCGGCGGCCCTGGTCCTTGAGATAGGAGACGGCGGCGCGGGCACCACCGCGGTTGTCGGCGTCGACGAAGCTCACCGGCTCCGGGTGCACCGGCCGGCCCACCCGCACGGTCGGCACGCCGCGCTCCTCCAACTGCGCCGGCAACGGGTCGTCGCCGTGCAGCGAGAGCAGCAGCGCGCCGTCGACGTGCTGGCGAGTGAGATAGCCTTCGAGCTGGCGTCGCTCCTCCGGCGCCTGAGCGATCATCAGCACCATCTGCAGGTTGCGCGCGACCAGCACCGACGACACCGACTGCACGATCCGGCCGAAGAACGGCTCGGCGAAGAACCGCTCCCCCGACTCGAAGACGACGAGCGCAATCGAATCGGTTCGCTGAGTGACCAGCGCGCGGGCGGCCCGGTTGGGCACATAGCCAAGCGCTTCGATAGCGTCCTGGACCGCCTGCCGAGCCTTCGGGCTCACCTGGGCGGAACCGTTGACGACGCGCGACACCGTGCCGCGGCCGACCCCGGCCCGGGCCGCGACCTCCTCGAGCGTCGGCCGCCCCGCCGAGCGGCTACGTTCGTCCCTCATCGCCGGCCGTCCTTTCCGCGCCGCGCGGCAATCGCGTCGTCAATACGCGCCCGTCACAACCTACACGTCCCCTCTGGCGTGCAGGTAGGTCCTCCTCACTGGCGGGATTCTTGCGAACAGTGGCGGGACCGCCAGTTCCGGCTCGCGACGTGAACCGGCAGCATGGATCACATGCATCGCATCGCTGTCCTCGTCCTCGACGGCGCCGCACCGCTCGACGTCGGGATCACCGCCCAGATCTTCGCCCCGCGACACGGGCTTGCCTACGAACTGACGCACTGTTCGTTGCGGGCGGGCCCGGTGGCCGGCCGGGACGGCCTCGGTTTCGTCGTCGACGCCGGCCTCGAGGCGGTGGCCGCGGCGGACACCGTGATCGTCCCCGGCTTCAAGGACCCGCTGCGCCCGCGCGACCCGCGCGTCTCCGAGGCGCTGAGCGACGCGGCGTTCCGCGGCGCGCGGATGGTGTCGATCTGCACCGGTGCGTTCGCTCTGGCCGCGATCGGGATCCTGGACGGCATCCGGGCCACGACGCACTGGCAGATGGCTCCCGCGCTGGCCCGTGAGTACCCGAAGGTGAAGGTCGACGGCGGCGTGCTGTTCGTCGACGAGGGCCAGGTGCTGACGTCGGCGGGCGTGGCGGCCGGCATCGACCTGTGCCTGCACATCATCCGCCGCGACTTCGGGGTGCAGGCGTCCAACACGGTGGCCCGGGTGCTGGTCGCGGCGCCGTACCGCAGTGGCGGGCAGTCGCAGTACGTGCCCCGGACGATCCCGGAACCGCTCGGCGACGTCTTCGCGGCGACCCGGGAGTGGGCGCTGCGGCACCTCGACGAGCCGCTGACCGTCGAGAGCCTGGCCCGGCACGCCCGTGTGTCGGCCCGGACGTTCGGGCGGCGGTTCGTGGAGGACACCGGGTACACGCCGATGCAGTGGGTGCTGCGTGCCCGGGTCGACCTGGCGCGGGAGTTGCTGGAGTCCACGGTGCTCGGTGTGGATCAGGTGGCGGCGCGGGTCGGTCTGGGCACCGGGGCGAACCTGCGGCTGCATTTCCAGCGGATCCTCGGCACGTCGCCGAGCGAGTACCGGCGGATGTTCAGCGGCGGGATGCTTGCGCAACATGGCGCTCCACCGTCTGCCGGGGTGGCGCCGTTCCCGGCATCGTCTACGGCATGACGATTCGTATCGCTGTCAACGGTTTCGGTCGTATCGGGCGGAATGTCTTCCGGGCGTCGCTCGCCAATCCCGACCTGGAGATCGTCGCGGTCAACGACCTCGCTCCCGCCTCGACGCTGGCTCACCTGCTCCGGTACGACAGCACGCTGGGCCGTTTCGGTCATCCTGTCGAGGCCTACGATGATCACCTGGTGGTTGGCGGCCGCCGCGTCGAGGTGACCTCTTTCCGCGATATTTCGGATATTTCGTGGAAAGAGGTGGACGTCGTCGTCGAGGCCACCGGGAAGTTCACCGCCGACGCCCGGTCACACCTTGCCGCCGGCGCACGCAAGGTCCTCGTCAGCGCGCCGGCGAAGGGCGCTGACATCACGATCGCGTACGGGCTGAACCACGGCGACTACGACCCGGAGCGCCACGACGTCGTCTCCAACGCGTCCTGCACCACGAACGGGCTGGCACCGGTCGCCTCGGTCCTCGACGACCTGGCCGGCATCGAGCAGGGTTCGATGACGACGATCCACGCGTACACCCAGGAGCAGAACCTGCAGGACGGGCCGCACCGGGACCTGCGGCGCGCCCGGGCCGCCGCGCTCAACATCGCGCCCACCACGACCGGCGCCGCCACCGCGATCGGGCAGGTGCTGCCGCGGCTCGACGGCCGGCTCCGTGGGTACTCGGTCCGCGTGCCCGTCCCGGTCGGCTCGCTCGTCGAACTGAACGCCCTGGTCAACCGTGACGTCACGGTCGAGGAGGTGAACAGCGCGTTCGAGGCGGCCGCGGCCGGGCCGCTGCGCGGAATCCTCGAGTTCTCCACCGACCCGCTGGTCTCCAGCGACATCACCGGAAACCCGGCGTCCTCGATCTTCGACTCGCTGCTGACGAGCGTGCAGGGCCGTCTCGTCAAGGTCGTCGCGTGGTACGACAACGAGTGGGGCTTCGCCAACCGGGTCGTCGACACCCTCGCCTTGATCGGCCGCGGCTGAAACTCTCTATGCTGTGCCGATGGCGGTCACTCTGGCAGATGTGGCCCGGCTCGCCGGGGTCTCCCCGGCAACTGTCTCCCGCGTCATCAACGACAGTTCCAAGCGGGTGAACGACGATCTGCGTGAGCGGGTCCTGGCCGCGGTCGCGCAGTTGCACTACGTGCCGAACGCGCACGCCCAGCACGTGGCCCGGCCGCGCAAGTCGGCGGTCGGCGTGATCGTTCACGACGTGTCCGACCCGTACTTCGCGGAGATCACCCGCGGGCTGCAACGCCAGGCGGGCGCACACGACCGGCTCCTGGTGATCTGCAACAGCTACCGGGAGCCGGAGCGCGAGCTCGCGTACGTCGCTCTGCTGCGCGCCCAGCAGGTGCACGCGCTGATCCTGGCCGGCTCCGGCTACCACGACGACGCTTTCACCGAGCGGCTCAACGCCGAGCTGGGCGCGTACCAGCAGGCCGGGGGCCGGGTCGCGGTGATCGGCCGGCACCGGCTGGTCGGCAGCGCGGTCCTGCCGGCGAACGAGGACGGCGCACACGCGCTGGGCCTGCGTATCTTCGGCCTCGGCCACAGCCGCGTCGCGATCGTCGCGGGCCCGCGCCGCCTCACCACGACCACCGACCGCCTGACCGGTTTCCGCCGCGCCGCCGAGGACTGTGGTGTCGAGCTTCCGCCCGCCCGCATCCTCTACACCGACTTCACCCGCGACGGCGGTGCCGCGGCCGCCGCCTCGCTGATCGACGCCGATCCGGCGATCACCGCGCTGATCGCGCTCAACGACTCGATGGCCGTCGGCGCGCTGGCCACGCTGCGCGAGCGCGGGGTGCGGGTTCCCGAGGACGTGTCGGTGACCGGTTTCGACGACATGCCCATCGCCCGCGACGTCACCCCGTCGCTGACCACGGTCAAACTGCCCCTGGTGGCGATGGGCGAGCGGGCGATGGCACTCGCGCTGGGCGACGACGACGGGCCGCGGGCCGAGCCCGCGGAGGCCAGCATCATCTGGCGGGAGAGCTGCGCCTTCTAGGCGTCCAGATGCATCCGCTCGCCGTCGTGATCGAGGATGGCGATCACCTCGGCCGGCCCGCCGCGCGCCCCGAAGGTGTGCGGCACCATCGTGCTGAACGCCGCCGCCTGCCCGGCGTCGACGACGACCAGCCGGTCACCCAGGACCAGCTCGACGGTCCCGGAGAGCACGGTGAACCAGTCCCGCCCGGGATGCACCTTGAGCGCGCCGGGGTCCCGCGACGCCGGCTGAGTGATCCGCAGCCGCGCGACGGTCATCCCCTGCTGCCCCGGGTCATGACTCAGGACCCAGGTGGTGATCCCCCGCTCCGGCTGATGGTGCGGCTTGATCACCACCTCGTCCCCGGCCTCCTCCACCAGCTGATCGATGCTGGCCCCGAGCGCCCGCGCGATAGCGGTCAGCTGATCCAGCCCGATCCGCCGATGCCCCGTCTCGATCCGGCTCAGCGTGGACGGACTGAGATAACACCTCGCCGCGAGCTCGTCGAGCGACCAGCCCTTGGCGATCCGGAGCCCTCTGATCCGGGCCCGGACGAGGGCGTCGATCTCGGCGTCTTGCGTCATACGCAAGATAGTATGCGCTGGGCGCAAAGGATGCCTACAGTCGAGGCATGGCTCACGAACACGCCCACCCCCACGGTCACATCCACGCCCCTCACCAGCACGGCTCGAGTCAGGGGCTCTCCGAGATCCTCGACCTCGACGCGGAGGTTGCCCGCGAACAGACGGCCGACCTGACCGCCCGCGTGGCCGCGCTCGCCGCGCACCCGGTCCGGCACATCGTCGACGTCGGCAGCGGCACCGGGGCCGGCACCTTCGCCCTCCTGCGCCGCTTCCCGGAGGCGACGGTCACGGCCGTCGACACCTCCGACGAGATGCTCGCGCACCTGACCGAGTCCGCGGGCCGCCTCGGCCTCGCCGGCCGCGTCCGGCCGCTGCGTGCCGATCTCGACGAGGCGTGGCCGGCACTCGACCGGGCCGACCTGGTCTGGGCGTCGTCCGCCATGCACCACATGGCCGAGCCCGGCCGAGTGCTGCGCGACATCCACGCCACGCTGAGCCCGGCCGGCCTGTTCGTGATGCTGGAGATGGAACACATGCCCCGCTTCCTGCCCGACAGCTTCGGCGCGGGCGCGGAGGTCCGCTGTCACACCCTGAGCGAACAGGCCCGCAACGAACACCTGCCGCACATGGGCGCTCCCTGGCCCACCCTGCTGAAGGCCGCCGGATTCACCGTCCAGGAGGAACGCACCCTGGACGTGGAGATCGCCGCGCCGCTCCCGCCACTGGCCCTGCGTTACGCCCGCGCCATCCTCCAGCGCTTCACCGTCACGCTGGCCGACCGTCTCTCCCCCGCCGACCAGGCAGCCCTCCACGAACTGCTCACCGCCACCGGCCCCGACGCCCTCGAACACCGTCCGGACCTGACCGTCCGCAGCTCCCGCGACGTCTGGATCACCACACGCGCGTAACCGGGCCGTCCGCGGCTCCCGCGACGGCTCGATCACCACACGCGCGTAACCGGGCAGGTCAGTGGGCGGCAGACGCCGAACGCGCCGCCCGGTCCTCCACGGCGGCCTTGATGCGGTCGGCCTGGATCTTGCTCTTGACGCCGGTGACGGACTGCACCCGGTAACGGCTCAGCCGGCCCGTCGTGCGGAGGTGTTCGTCGAGGAGGTCGCCGTAGACCTCCAGTACCTCCTCGTCCGTGGGGCCCCGCCCCGCCTGCGGCCGGGGAAGCAGATGCTGCCACGGCTCGGAGCTGCCCGAGTTGCTCTGGCCGCCGAGCGCCAGCAGATAGTCCGTGATGAAGCCGTGGATCGTCACGTCGTCCAGGCGGGGGGCACTCGGGGCGAGGAGTTCCGCCAGCTCGCGGGCGTCGCGGGGTTCGCCGTGGCCGAGTTCCTCGACCAGGGCGTCGCGCAGCTCCTCGAGGGCGGTCATCCAGGCCGAGGAGTGGGCCGGGGCGGTGGCGGGCTCGGGCAGGAGGTCGCGCCACGGGTACGCCGATTCCACATGCTCGCCGTTGAGCTCTCGCACGTAGTCGTTGACGAACGCCCGCACGACCCCCTCGCCCAGTTCCGAGACGCGGGGCGCGAGGGCGCGCGCGAGTTCGGTGACACGCAGGTAGGTCATGGCGGGCAGGTCCTCCGGGCTGATCTCGGCCGCGACGAGCCGGGCGAGCCGCTCCACCGCGAGCCGCCACCACGGCGAACCGACGATCGTGACGGCCGGTCGCGCGCCTGTCCCGGTCGACGCCCACGCGGGCACCGCCGGCGAGACCGGCACAGCCGAAACCGGTGCGTCCTCCAGCTCCGGCGCGGGCACAGCGACAGTCGAGGGCACAGCGACAGGCGCGGGCACGGGCACGGGCACGGGCACGGGCACCACAGGGTGGACAGCGACAGGTGCGGGCACAGCGACTCCCGCAACCGGCGCCGTCACCGCAGTGCCGTTCGGAGGAGCGGGAGCGCCGGGAACGGCACGGGCGACGAACTCGGTGACCGGGGCGGCCGGCAACTCCGGCTCCGCCACGGGCCGCCGCTGCGCCGGCACCTCCACCGCCACCACGACGGGTTCCGGGGCAGCCGGCGGATCGACGACCACCGCCGGGCGCTGCACCGGCGGCACGAACTGGACCGGCTGTACAGGCGCCGGCGCGGGCGCCACAGGCTGGACAGCGACAGCGTCAGGCACCGGCACCGGCACCGGCACCTCCTCAGGAACCGCGACGGGCACCGGCGGAGCAACAGCCGGAGGCGCCATGGCAGCGGCCAGCCGGTCACGGTCGATCGTCGGCATCCCCGCGCCACCCGGCACGAGGAGATCCATCACCCGCTGGATCCGGGCCACCTGCTGGATCACGTCCGCGACCACCGGCTCCCCCGCGGTCCGGGCGTCCTTCAACAACCGCGACCGCCACCACGGCCTCGGCCAGCGGCCCGCGCTGACCCGGTGGTGGTTCACGATCATGCGGCGGACCTGGCGGTCGGACGCCATGCGTACCAGATCGGGGTCGTCGTCCGGGATCAGCCATCCCCATCGCTCAGCCAGGCGACGGGGGCTGTAGGCGAACCGGCCCCGGCGGATGCGCTGGCCGGCGGCGGTCAGCGCCGCCCACCACATCAGGAAGATCACGCAGGGCACGGCGAGGCGCAGCAGTTTCTCCGTGCCGGTGACCGCGTTGCTGGCCACGATGATGCCGGAGACGGCCGCGATGAGGGCGGCGATGTAGAGCATCGACCCGGGGTGGCCGGGCGTGACGATCTCGCCGTCCGGCCCGTACGTCGTGGTCCGCCGATACTGCTCGGCGGCGAGGGACGTGGCCGTGAGGAAGCAGATCTCGAACACCGCGAAGACCAGCACCGCGAAGACCGGCGGGAGCTTGAGCTGGTCGATGGCGATGACCCACATGCCCTCGGCGTTGAGCAGCAGCGCCAGGTTCATGCTGACGGCCAGGGCGATCGGGCGCAGCGGTTTGCGGGACCGCTTGGCCCAGACGCCGAGGCTGATCAGCGCGAGCACGCCGACCAGGCCGGCGCCGAGCAGCACCAGCGCCGCATAGTCGCGCCAGAAGTCCGCGATCAGATCGTTGAACTGCTTCACGCGGAAACGCCTTTCGTGACGGGCGGGAGGAACTCGTCGAGCGCGATCGCGATCAACGCGGAGCGGTTGCCGGCGGTGTGCCGTGCGGCGAGGTCGTCGATGACGGCGAGGTTCGCCTGGTTGGGCCGGATCGAGACCTGCACCTGGTCCTCGCTGTGCTGCCGGCGGCCGGTGCGCTGCGCCACGAAGATCCCGTCGGCGGGCGCCGCCGCCGCACCGTCGTGGGCCAGCGCGGCGAGCCGGTCGTGGGTGGCGTTGAGCGCGTCGAAGACCAGCTGGGTGTGTGACCGGCCGGTCGTCGCGGCCCGGGCACGGAGCCGGGCGCGCAGGCTCACCGACAGGTAGACGACCACGCTGCTGCCGGATCGGACGGCACCCTCGATCGGCACTGGCGGCTCCCTCTCGACCCTGACGTACCGGACGGAGCTTTCTATCACGCCCGTATGACACAGACGTTGAGACACGCCAGCGTGCCGCAAGCGGTGGCACACGCTATCGGATAGCGATGACGGATAGCACAGCACCCCCGAGTGGCGCCGCCGGAGCCGATCACCCTACGGTCGGGAATCGATGTTGATCGAGCAGGGGAGGCGTGACGGTGCCGGGCTGGACGAGCTGGGTCCTGGTGTTCGCGGTGCTGGCGGCCGCGGCGTACGGCGGAGCAGCGGTGGTCGCGACCTGGAAAGGCAGCACCAGCGCGCCGAGAGAGGCACCCGAGGACACGGCTGCGGAGATCGCTGCCGACGCGGAAGCGGTCCGAGCCGCCGCCGAGCGCGCCGCCACCGTCGCCGACGAGGCACGTGACCGGGCCGACCAGACCGTGGGGCGGAGGGACGAGGCCGAGAAGCGCTATCTCCAGGCCCGCTGGCAGGCCAGGACCGCCGCTGTGGACGAGTCGCAGCGGCTCGTGCAGCGGGCGGCGCTGGACGCGTACCGCCGCGGTGAGATCACTGTCGCCCAGCTCAACGGCATCTGGCAGCACACCGGCGGGGAGGGCGATCCGGCCGAGCCGGACGACGACCAGTTCGTCCGGGCCGCGCGCGAGGAGTACCGGCAGATGGTGACGGAGACGGCGAGCGTCCGGCAGGAGGCCCACGTGGCCGAGGTCGCCGCCGAGGTCCTGGCCGAGGAGGTGCGGATCGTCGAGCAGGACGTCCGGGACGCGGATGTCTCCGGCTTGGACGGCCTGCTCGACGCCGAGAGGAACTAGACCGAGAGGAATTAGAACGCCACCGGCGGCACGAACGTCTCCTTCACCGTCCGCGGCGACGTCCACCGCACCAGGTTGTGCCAGGAGCCCGCCTTGTCGTTGGTGCCCGACCCGCGGCCACCACCGAACGGCTGCTGCCCCACCACCGCGCCGGTCGGCTTGTCGTTGAGGTACAGGTTCCCGGCCGTGAACCGCAGCCGGTCCCCGGCCGCCACGAGAGCCGCCCGGTCCTGAGCGAATATCGCGCCGGTCAGCGCGTACGGGCTGGCTCGGTCCACCAGCTCGAAGACGGAATCGAGGGAGTCGTAGACGTACACGGCCAGGATGGGGCCGAAGTACTCCGTGGTGAACACCTCGTCGTACGGATCAGTGCATTCGATGACCGTCGGCCGTACGAAATAACCCACGCTGTCGTCGCACGTGCCGCCGGCGAGAATGTGGCATGAATCCGTCGCGTCCGCGCGCGCGAGCGCCGCGGCGTGCCGGGCGAAGGCCCGGCCGTCGATGACCGCCCCGCCGAATTGCGCCGGATCCGTGACATCGCCGTAGGAGAGCGACTCGGCCGCCGCCACGAGC
The DNA here is from genome assembly GCF_040681145.1 of Actinoplanes sp. NPDC051861. Taxonomy (NCBI): domain Bacteria; kingdom Bacillati; phylum Actinomycetota; class Actinomycetes; order Micromonosporales; family Micromonosporaceae; genus Actinoplanes; species Actinoplanes sp. NPDC051861. The sequence continues at coordinate 424,921 of NZ_JBFAYE010000003.1, read as the reverse complement.
CGGTCCCGCACACCGCCCTCCCACAACGACCGCGGAATGTACGCGCGCGAGGCCGCCGAGCACTTCTGCCCCTGATATTCGAAGGCGCCCCTGACCAGGGCGGTCACCAGGGAGGAAACGCACGCCGAGGGATGCGCGAGAACGAAGTCCTTACCGCCGGTCTCCCCCACCAGGCGCGGATACGAACGGTAGGACGCGATGTTCGCACCCACCGTCGCCCACAGTTTCTGGAACGTCCCGGTGGACCCGGTGAAATGGATGCCCGCCAGATCCGGATGGGTCAGCGCCACGTCGGAAACGGCGAGCCCGTCCCCGGTGACCATGTTGATCACCCCGGCCGGAAGTCCCGCCGCGGCGAACAGCGCCATCGTGTGATGCGCCGCGAACTGCTGGGTGACCGACGGCTTCCAGATGACCGTGTTACCCATCAATGCCGGAGCCGACGGCAGATTCGCCGCGATCGCCGTGAAATTGAACGGTGTGATCGCGTAGACGAAGCCCTCGAGAGGCCGATGGTCGAGCCGGTTCCACACCCCCGGCGACGACTCCGGCTGCGAGGCGAGGATCCGGCGGGCGAACGACACGTTGAACCGCAGGAAGTCGACCAGTTCGCAGGCCGCGTCGATCTCGGCCTGCTGCACGGTCTTCGACTGCCCGAGCATCGTGGCCGCGTTCAGGACGTCCCGGTAGGGCCCGGCCGCCAGTTCGGCCGCCTTCAGGAAGATCGCGGCCCGCTCCTCGAACGGCAGCTCACGCCACCCGGCGGCGGCCGCGGCGGTGGCGTCGACCGCCGCCCGGGCGTCGGCGTGGGTGGCGTTGCGGGTCACGCCCAGGACGTGTGCGTGGTTGTGCGGCTGGACCACGCGCGTCTCGTCACCCCCGCCCATCCGCCGCTCCCCGCCGATCGCCATGGTCAGTTCGGCGGGCGAACCGGCGAGTTCGGCCAGCTTCTTCTCCAGGGACTGGCGCTCCGGTGAGCCGGGCGCATAAGAGCGGACCGGCTCGTTGACCGGTGCCGGCACCGTCGTCACGGCGTCCATGTCTGTCATTCCTCCGAGTTCTGGGCGAGGGTGCCGAGATACAGCTCGATCACCTTCGGGTCGTGCAGGAGTTCCGCACCGGTGCCGGTGTGCGCGTTGCGCCCCTGGTCGAGCACGTACGCGCGATCGCAGATCTGCAGGCAGCGCCGCGCGTTCTGCTCCACCATGATCACCGCGACGCCGGACTTCTTGATCCGGTGCGCGTGGAGGAAGACCTCGTCCTGGCGCTGCGGGGAGAGTCCCGCGGACGGCTCGTCGAGCAGCAGCACCGACGGCCCGGTCATCAGCGCCCGGCCCATGGCCAGGGTCTGCCGCTGACCGCCGGACAGGGCGCCGGCCTTCTGCCTGAGCCGCCCGGTGAGGTCCGGGAACAGGGCGCATACCGCTTCCAGTCGTGCCGCGAACTCCTTCGGCCGCTGGAAGATGCCGATCTCCAGGTTCTCCCGGATCGTGAGGTCGGTGAAGACGTTGTTCGTCTGCGGCACGAAACCGACGCCGCGCGCGACCAGTTTGTCGGCGCGCAGCCCGGTGACGTCCTCGCCGTTGAGCAGGACCTGGCCGCCGCGGATCCGGACCATCCCGAAGATGGCCTTGAGCAGCGTGGACTTGCCCGCGCCGTTGGGACCGACGATCCCGACGAGCTCACCGGACGAGGCGTTCAGATCGCATCCGTTCAGGATGTTCACGCCGGGCAGATAGCCACCGACCAGGTCTTTGACTTCGACGGTCACGAGTCCATCTCCTGAATGAGCTTGCGCAGGTCGGTGTCGTGGTGAGCGCCGAGGTAGGCGTCGACGACGGCGGTGGACGACAGCACCTCGTCCGGCGCACCGGAGGCGATGATCTTTCCTTCGGCCATCACCACGACACGGTCCGCGACGTTGCGGACCATGTGCATGTCGTGCTCGACGAAGAGCACGGTCATGCCCTGCTCCTTGAGGTCCTTGATGTGATGCAGCAGCGACTGGGTGAGCGCCGGGTTCACGCCCGCCATCGGCTCGTCGAGCATGACCATCGTGGGCTCGCTCATGATCGCCCGCGCCATCTCGAGCAGCTTGCGCTGCCCTCCGGAGAGGCTGGCCGCGTAGTCCGCCGCCTTGGCGTCGAGCTTGAAACGGCCCAGGATCTCCATCGCCCGCGCGACATCGCTTCTGTCCCGGCTTTTCCAGATCAACGGCAGGATTGCGTACGAGAGCTTCTCACCGCTCTGCCGCGACGAGCCCAGCAGCATGTTCTCCAGCACCGTCAACCGGCCGAGCACCTTGGTGAGCTGGAAGGTACGCACCATCCCCAACCGCGCCACCCGATAGGGCGCCAGCCCGGCGACCGGCCTGCCGTCGAAGCTCCACGACCCCGCCTGAGGCCGGTCGAACCCGGTCAGCAGGTTGAAGAACGTCGTCTTCCCCGCACCGTTGGGCCCGATCAACGCGGTGATCTTCCCGCGCTCGACGGCGAGGTGCTCGACGTCGACGGCGGTCACGCCGGCGAAGTGCCGGTGCACCCCGTCCGCCACCAGAATCGGATCATTTGGCATCGAACGACAACTCCGTCCGGTTTCCGAGGATGCCCTGCGGGCGGAACACGACGAGCAGCACCAGCGCCACGCCGACCAGCACGAACCGCAGCTGGCTGCCCTGGGTCACGTTGTCGAACAGGCCGGCCTCCACGCCGACGGTCACCAGCTCGTCGGTGAAGCGCATGACCACCCAGAAGATCATCGAGCCGAGGATCGGGCCGAAGACCGTGGCGGCGCCGCCGAGGATCAGCATCGTGTACATGTTGAACGTCATCCGGCTGCCGAAGTCGAACGGCTGCACCGAGGTCGGCTGGACGTACAGGATGCCGGCCAGCGCGCCGATCGCACCGCCGATCACCAGGGCCTGCAACTTGTAGAGGTTGACGTTCTTGCCGAGGCTGAGCATCGCGTGCTCGTCCTCCCGGATGCCCTTGAGCACCCGGCCCCACGGGCTGCTGACCAGCAGATACACCAGGCCCGCGACCAGCGCCACGACCAGCCAGTCGACCGTCGCGATCCACAGATCGTTGCTGGTGAAGGTCCACGGGCCCAAGGTCAAGACCCCTGAGGGGTACGGGTTGGAGCCCTTCAACCACCCCGAGTACTCGTTGTAGAGCCCGTTCGCCCCGCCCGTCCACGACGCGAAGGCGCTGGAGTTGAGCGCGAACCGGATGATCTCGGCGGACGCGATGGTCACGATCGCCAGGTAGTCCGCCCGCAGTCGCAGTGTCGGAATGCCGAGCAGCAGCGCGTAGAGCACGGCCAGCACCAGGGTCACCGCGACGGCCAGTGGCGCCGAGAGGCCGAACGTCATCACCGAGATCGCGAACCCGTACGCGCCGACCGCCACGAACCCGGCCTGGCCGAAGTTGAGCAGCCCGGTGAAGCCGAAGTGGACGTTGAGCCCGATCGCCGCGAGCGCGTAGGCCGCGGTCGTCGGTGTGATGATCTCCCGCAGGGAGTTCCAGAGGATGTCCATGTCCTAACCGATCCGCTCACGACGGCCGAAGATGCCCTGCGGCCGCACCAGCAGGACGGCGACCAGGACGGCGAGACCCCCGACGTACTTCATGTCGGCCGGGATCCAGAGCACCAGGATCTCGGTGCACACGCCGACGACGATCGAGCCGGCAAGGGTGCCGAACGCCGTGCCGAGGCCGCCCAGGATGACCCCGGCGAACATGAGCAGCAGCAGGTTGAAGCCCATGTCGAAGGAGACCTGGTTGAAGACGCCGAGCAGGACACCGGAGAGCGCGGCGAGCGCGCCGGACAGCGTCCAGACGATGCGGGTGACCCGGTCGACGTCGACGCCGCTGGTGGCGGCGAGCGCGGAGTTGTTGGAGATCGCGCGGGTGGCCTTGCCGATCCGGCCGTACTTGAGCCAGATCCCGATCGCGACCAGCACCACGACGCTGATGCCCATGCTCGCGTAGCTGGTGGCCGGCAGCACGACCGGCCCGAGCGTCACGGTGCCCCACGACTCCGCGGTCATGCCGCGCGCGGCGTTGCCGAAGAAGAACTGGTAGAGGCTGCGGATCGCCAGGCTGATGCCGATGCTGGCGATCATCAGGGTCACCAGGGAGACGCCGCGGCGGCGCAGCGGGCGCCAGAGCGTGACGTCCTGGGCGTACCCGAAGGCGGCGCCGAGCACGGTGGCGATCCCGGCCGCGACCAGCAGCGGCAGCCCCGCGAGGTACGCGAGGACGAAGCCCATCAGCCCACCGAACGTGACGTTCTCGCCGTGCGCGAAGTTCGTGAACCGGGACGTGCCGAAGACCAGGGAGAGCCCGATCGCCGCGATGGCGATCAGCAGTCCCAGGTTGAAGCCGGAGACCGCGCGCTGGGCGAACCGGTCACCGAAGCTCGCGACCTGCTGGGTGCTCTCGGTCGTGGAGATCACGACGTTGAGCACCGGCAGGGTGCTCGGCGATTCCACCAGCTCCTTGTCCACCTCGAACGTGTCACCGGCGAAGTGCCCGGTGGCGTCCGAGGTGTCGATGCTGATCGTGTACGTGCCGGGCCCGTCGACCGGGATGACCTCCCACCGGCCCTTGGCATCGGTGGTGTCGGTGCCGACGACGTCGTCGCCGTCGTCGCGGACCTCCACGACCGCCCCGCTGACCGGCTGTTTGGCGCCGTCCCGGAGCAGGCCACGGAAGCCCCACTCGTCCGCTTGGAAGGCCAGTGCCGGCCCGGCGGGCACGAGGAGTGCGCACGCCAGGGCCAGCACGGCCGTCAGCCGGGTTTTACCAGGCGTCACTTCGCCACCGCGTACGTGCCGGCACTGTCGTAGACGTAGAGCTGGTATTCCGTCTCGGTCACGTCGTTGTTGGTGGCGAACTTCAGCCCGCCGCTGAGGCCGTCGTAGTCGATGGCCTTGTCCTGCTTGAGCAGGTCGGCGCACTCCTGATAGGTCTTGCACTTGGTCGCGCCCTCGGTGGCGCCGGAGACCGCGCTCATCTTGGCGCCGATCGCCTTGCCGTCGGCCGACTTGGCGGCGGTGGCGGCCAGCGCGCTGACGACCACGGCGTCATAGGTCGACGCCGCGTACGCGAAGGACTTGAGGTTCGCGTTCTTCGCGAGCAGCTTCTTCTCGAACTCGGCCTCGACCGCCGGGTCCGGTCCGGCGAGGAAGCCCCGGAGGCCGGTGAGCAGCGACGGCTTGATCGTGTACTTGCCGAGCGTCGAGTTCGACAGATACAGGTTCTTCGCGGTGAACCCGTGGGTCCCCACCAGCGACTCGATCATGCTGCCCGAGTACGACGCGTACGACAGCAGCACCACCGACTCCGGCTTGGCCGCCACCACCGCGTCGATCTGCGCGCTGTAGTCCGTGTCGGTCGTGTTGAACTGCTGCTGCGCCACGATCTCCACGCCCGCTGCCTCGAACGACGAGACCATCGACTCCTGGAACGCCTGGCCCCACGCGTCGTTCTGCGCGATGATCGCCGCCGTCGCGTGACCGTCCTGCACCACCAGGTCGGCCAGCTTGGCCGCCTCGAGCGCGTCGGTCGGCGCGGTCCGGAAGTAGAGCGGGTTGATCCCGGTCAGCGACGACGAGGTGTTCGACCCCGACACCTGCAGCGCGCCGGACTCGGTGATCTTGCCGACAATCGCGCCGCTCATGCCCGACCCGTACGCGCCGATCACCACGTCCGCGCCCCAGGTGACCAGGCTGTCCACCGCCTGGCTCGCGGTGTCGTTGTTGTCGGTCGAGTCGGCCTGCTTGAGCTCGGCCTTGGCGCCGAGCACGCCGCCCGCCGCGTTGATGTCGTCGATCGCCACGTCGACGGCGCTGACCAGCGCCTCTCCGGCACCGGCATAGGCGGTGTGCGGCAGGATCGCGCCGATCCTCAGCGGCCCACCGGTGGCGGCCGGCTCCTCGCCGCCGTCGCCGGAGGACGAACACGCCGCCAGGGAGATCACACAAACACCCGTTATGAGCGCACGACTGATCGCAGCCATGGGTACCACTTCCTTAGACAAAGGGGGATGCCGCTTGGTGTACCGAAGTCTCGCCGATCTTGTATGCGTCTTTGTATACAGAGCCGATTACAAGAAGGTAACGACCGGCGAGACGGGATCAGGCGGCGAGAATTGCCTGGGTACGACCGATATGCGTACGGACGAGCGCCTCCACGGCGGCACCGTCACGCCGCGCGAGGGCCTCGATCATCTGCCGGTGCTCGGCGTTGGCCTCGGCGGCGTCCCGCGGCGACATGAGCCAGGTGGCGCTCAGCGACCAGTGGCTGATGTTGGTCCGCTGGGCGAACTGGACCAGCAACGGGTTGCCACAGGCCGCGGTGATCAGCCCGTGGAACTGCCGGTTGAGCCGGTTCAGCTCCTTGACCGTGGCGCCCTGCCGGTCGATCGCGTCGGCGATGGTCGCCAACTGATCGAGATCGGCCTCGGTGATGTGCTCCGCGGCCAGCCGGGCGGCCGCGCTCTCGACCGCGGCCCGCGCCTCGACGATGCGCAGCGCCTCCTCCGGCGTGTGGTCCCGGACGACCCACCCGCGGACCCGGGTGACGAGTCCCTCCTGGGCCAGCCGCAGCAGCGCCTCCCGGACCGGGGTGCGGCTGACCTCCAGCCGCGCGGCGAGTTCCTCCTCGACGAGCCGGCGGTTGGGCGCGATGTCGCCGTCCAGGATGGCGTCGCGCAGCTGCTCGTACGCCTTGTCCGCGGCGAACGGGACGCCGTCGGCGGCGTCCGGTCGCATGCTCTTCGGGAGGACCACGGACGGAAGTGTATGGCGACGATCAACGGCCCGGCTGCTGGGCAGCCGGGCCGTCGTTGTTCGGGCGGGACCTGTTACTGGTTGAGCGAGCAGGTGGAGAGGCCCTCGGCGTTCAGGTTCGGCTTGGCCGCGGTGCGGCCAATGGCGGTCTCCATCCGGTTGATCGTGGCGAACCGCTTGTCCTTCAGCGGGCCGAGGATCGCGTTCTGGATGAAGGCCGGGCCGCCCTGGCCGACGGTGTTGCGGATCCGGTTGTTCGCCTCCTGGATCTGCGTCTGCAGCAGCGCCAGGTTGCGGTCGATCTCGGCCTGGGCCGACGCCGGGATCGCGACGCCGATGTTCACGGCCGGGCAGTTCACGGTCGGCAGGTTCGCCGCCACGTCCTCCGGGTCGGCGGTCGCGACCTGGGTGGGCTCGGGCGCCGCGTTGCCGCCGCCGTTCTCGTTCAGGGAGCACGGCGCGAGGCCTTCGGCGTTCAGGTCCGGCTTCGCGGCGGCACGGCCGATCGCGGTCTCCATCCGGTTGATCGTCGCGAACCGCTTGTCCTCCAGCGGGCCGAGGATCGCGTTCTGGATGAAGTTCGCGCCACCCTGGCCGACGGTGTTGCGGATCCGGGTGTTCGCCTCCTCGATCTGCGTATTCAGCAGCGCGAGGTTCCGCTGGATCTCGGCCTGGGCCGAGGCCGGCACGGCCGGAAGCTTGTCCGCCACGGTCGGGCAGTTCACGGTCGGAAGAGCACCGGCGTCGTCGCCACCGCCGGCGTTCTCGCCACCACCGGCGTTCTCGCCGCCACCGGCGTTACCGGCGGGCACCTCGGTCGGCTCCGGCGCGGCGTTGCCGCCGCCGTTCTCGTTGAGCGTGCAGGGCGACAGCCCCTCGGCGTTCAGGTCCGGCTTGGCCGCGGCACGGCCGATCGCGGTCTCCATCCGGTTGATCGTCGCGAACCGCTTGTCCTCCAGCGGGCCGAGGATCGCGTTCTGGATGAAGTTCGGGCCACCCTCACCGGCCGAGGTGGCGAGCCGGTTGTTCGCCTCCTGGATCTGCGTGTTCAGCAGGGCCAGATTCCGCTGGATCTCCGCCGCCGCCGAGGCCGGCACGGCCGGAAGCTTGTCCGCCACACTCGGGCAGTTCACCGTCGGGGTCGAGCCTTCGGCCGCGGCCGCAACGCCCAGTCCCACACCCACGATCGCCACCGCGACACCGGCCACTCCAGCCACGCGCCAGCGCCGAATGTTGGATCCCCCCGCGTTGCTCCGGTACCGCTTCATCTGCGTGCCTTCCTTTTGGACCGGGTTCTCAACCCGTCCTTACGGGAACGCTCCCACGGCGGATCGATCTAAAGGAAAACTTAAGGATCATCCCGCTGCGCGCTTAAGGTCTCGCCGCGAATCCACCCTGGACCATCCGGCTTGAGCAGCGAAAACGGGTCCATCGATCAGCCTGGATCAGGTAAGAATCTTTTTCACCGCGAACGGCGAACGGCCCGCCCCGGGGTGGATCGGGACGGGCCGTTCGGACGTGGCGCCTACAGCTTGCCGGCGCCCGCCTGAGCCGAGACCACGGCCGGCACCCGCTCCGCCGGGGTGAGCGGCCCCGCGCGCAGGACCGGCACCCAGCCGGCGTCCGTGCCGAGGTCGGGGTCGTGCGTGGCGTTGTACTCCGCCACCAGGTTGACCGCCTGCACCGGACCGGTGCCGACCCGGGCCAGCGTGCCGATCTCCGTGATCACCGTGCCGCCCCAGTCGTAGACGAAGTCCTCCAGAGCGAGGTCGGCGCTGCGCAGCAGGAAGTTGTTCTCCGCGTATATCGCCGAGTAGACACCCGCGCCCCACGAGTACGAGTACGCGTCCTCATCGGTCAGGTAGTAGTAGTTGTTGAACACGTCCACCTGGCCGAACCGCACGCGCGGCACCCGCTGCCCCACGTTGGCGAACCGGTTGTGGTGCACCGTGACCCGCAGCTTGCCGACATCCGCGCCGACCGTGTTGGTCGACCCGATCAGCATCGTCTTGTCGTGCTCCTGGAACACGTTGTACGAGATCGTCACCCAGTCGGACGCCCGGATCACGTCGAGCGCGCCGTCGTGCACCTGGTACGGCCGCCCGAAGTAGAGCGGCTGAGCCGAGTCGACATTGTTCCCGTCGCTGAGCGTGTTGTGGTCGGCCCAAACGTGGGTCGCCCCGGTCAGCGTGATCAGGTCGTACGCCGAGTTCCAGTTGCCCGCCGACCCGTCGGTCGGGTCCCAGGCCGGGAAGCAGTCGGCGGCGTCCTCCAGGCGCAGGTTCCGCACGATCACGTTGTCCACGTTCTGGATCAGCAGGTTGCCACCCACGATCCGCGCGTTCGGCAGGCCGTAGATCGTGGTGTTGGCGCCGACCCGCAGGTTGATCCGGGCACCCTGGTTGCGCTGCGACCGGACCCGCGCTTCCTCCAGCGGTCCGCTGGGCCGGGTCGCCCGTCCCCACGTCGCCGGGTCGTAGGCAGCCAGGTACTCGTCCAGCGTGTATGCCGGATCGGCGTAGTCGTCGCAGGTCAGCGGGTTGCCCGCGTCGTCCTCGTTGGCCCGGATGGTGCCCGCGACCAGGACGATCCGCGGGGTCGGATCGGTGCCGCCGGCCAGCGCGGTGACGAGCTCGGCCCGGTTGCGCACGACGAAGACGTGCGCGTCGTCGGCAGCGGCGCCACCGGTGGTCCCGGTGGTGGCGGCGGCCCACCCGTCGTTCGCGGCGAGCACCTGGCGTGCCCCGGCGGGGACTGCCGGTGCGACGGCCGCGGAGGCGGGGACAGTGGCGATGCCGGCGAGGAGGAGGCCGGCGGTCACGGTGAGAGCGGTTCGTGACGGCATGGCTCTACGACACCGGTTCCAGGTGCATCCACACGAAGACCAGCGGCTGCGAACCCCGGCTGATCAGGTGGTGGTCCTCGCCCGGCTCGAAGAGCACGGCCTCGCCGGCGGTGAACTTGTCCACCACCTCACCCTCGACCTCCACGTCACCGTCGCCCTGCACGATGACGAAGATCTCCGGAACGGTGTGCGTGTGCCGGCCCGGCTCGCCGTCGTGGGTACGGAAGTTCGGTTCCGCGTACACCCGGAAGCCGCCCTTCTGCACGACGTGCCCCGGCAGGACGCTGGTGAACGTCGGCCCGCGATGATGGGCTTCGAGTTCGGCGACGCTCAATTTGCGCATGGTTCATCTCCTTCCTTGATCGAGTGAAGATCGAGTGACTTGAAGGACACCCAGTGCGGCTCGACCGCCCAGGTGACGTCGTTCTCGGACGGCAGGGTGCCGGTGGCGGCAACCTTCCGCACGAGCTCGTCGATGCCGTCCACGACCAGGCCGCCGCCGTCCGGGTGCGGGCGGAGCATGCTCTGCGGGATCGCCGCCGGCATCGGGGCGGCCACGATCGCCTCGGCCACCGCGGTGAAGGTCCGGGTCCGGGACAGAGGGGCGATGAGGGGTACGGCGGGATCACTCCGATGATCGAGAAGGTTCTCCAGCAGCCCCGCCCGTCCCGGCACCTCTCGCGCGACGGACTCCCCCGGCAGGCGCAGCCGGTCCGTCGGGTACTCGAGGACCGCGTCACCGACCTGGATCTCCCCCGCGATGAACACCTCGGACGCCAGCGTCACCGCCGCGGTGATCCGCCGGCCGTCCGCACCGGTCAGCCGCAGGAACGTGGTGTCGTCGGTCTCGATCTCTCGCGACCGGTACCGCTCCAGTTCGAGCAGCTCCGGCTGGAACCCGCCGCCGGCCTCGTCCGCGATGACCAGGGACTGCATCAGCGCGTGTGCGAACGGGTTGACCAGCGCGCCGTCCAGGACCGGGCGGCCGGCGACCGTACGGCGGCCGGCCCACGGCGCGCGCAGGTAGTAGCTGTCCGGCCGCCACCACGCGCCGGTCACCCCGATCGGGCCGGAGGGCGCGGCCACGCACAGCTCGGCGAGTGCCGCCGACCCGAGCGCCTGGAAGCCGACCTGGCAGAGGCGCCCGGTCTCGGCGACGGCCGCCGCCAGCCGGTCGTGCTCGCCGGCCGACATCACCGGCGGCTTCTCCAGCAGCAGGTCGGCGCCGGCGTCCAGGACGTCGAGGGCGATCGGCAGGTGGGTGTGCGGCGGCGTGCACACGATGACGATGTCGGGCTCGGCCGTCGCCAGCAGCTCGGCGTGGTCGGTGAAGAACGGCACGCCGTCCAGTGGCGCGTCGGGATGCGGTTCGACCGGCCGGCGGTCACCGATCCCGGCGACGGTGATCCGGCCCTCGCCGGCGAGGCGCTGCAGGGTGCGCCGGTGCCAGAGCCCGTGCCCGCCCGCACCGATCAGCGCGACCCGGGTGCTCACGACAGCCCGCGGATCGTGGCCTCGGCGCCGTGCTTGGCGAGGTCGCCGTACCAGCGGATCAGCTCGGTGCGCAGCTCCTCGTCACCGGCGATCGACGGCGGGAACACCTCGGTGAGGCCGAGCAGCGCGCCGACGGTCCCGGCCGGAGTGTCCGGTGCGCCGGCGAGCGCGGCCCGGATCCGGTCGGCGAGCGGGTCGTCGAGGGGCAGGGTCGCGCCGCTGTCCGCGTACCCACTCGCGAAGCGCATCCATGCGGCCAGAACCAATGTCCCCCAGGCCGGGACGGCACCTGCCCGCCTTCGGTCGGCGACCGTGCCGAGCAGGCGGTGCGGCAGTTTCTGGGTGCCGTCCATCGCCACCTGGATGTTGCGGTGCCCCAGCTCGCGGTTGGCGAAGCGGGCCAGGGACTGCTCCCCGTACTCGACGACGCTCACGCCGGGCGGCGGTGTCACCGTGGGTGCGATGTCCTCGGCGATGAAGCGCCGCAGCATGCCGGTCAGGCCCGGCATCTGCAGGGAGTCGGCGATCAGCTCGCGGCCGGCGAGCGCACCGAGGTACGCGCAGGCCGAGTGCACCGAGTTGAGCGCGCGCAGCTTGAGCATCTCCCACGCTGTCACGTCATCGGTCATGATGGCGCCGGCCGCCGCCCAGTCCGGGCGCCCGCCGGGGAAGCGGTCCTCGATCACCCACTGGCTGAACGGCTCGGCGACCACCGGGACGGCGTCGTCGGCGCCCAGCGCGAGTGCCGCCCGGCGACGGTGATCGGCGCTGGTCGCGGGCACGATCCGGTCGACCATGGTGGCCGGGAACGCGACGTCCGGCGGCAGCGCGGCGCCGGCCACCGCGAGGGCCTGGGTGACCAGCCCTTCGATGCGCGGGCCGTTACCCATCAGGTTGTCGCAGCAGAGCACGGTGATCGGCCCGCCGCCGGCTTTCTGCCGCCGGAGCAGACCACGAGCAAGCAGAGCGGGTACGGAGACCGGCGGCGCCACCCCGGTCAACTGTGCTCGCAGGTCCTCGTCGAGCAGCAGCCTGCCGGCCGGGTCCATCCGGTACGCCTTCTCGGTGACCGTCATCGTCACGATCTTGATGTTCGGGTCGGCGATCGCCGCGACCACTCCGAACGGATCGCCCGCCGCATGACCGAGACCGGACAGGATGCCGATCGCCCGCGTCTCGTCCGCGGGTCCGCCGACGGTCAGCACGCTGTACATGCAGTCCTGCTCGCGGAGCTGGTCGAGGATCGTCCGGGAGCGCGGCGCGACCCCGATGATCCCCCAGTTGCCGCCGGACGCGGCGACCGCGTCCTCGGTGAAGACGGCCTGGTGCGCGCGGTGGAAGGCACCGAGTCCCAGGTGGACGATGCCCGGCCGGACCTCGCCCGGCTGCACCACGGGACGGCTCCGCGGTGACAGCTCGGGGATGGATCGACGGCCGAGGCGGTAGGTCACCGCCATGCCGGGCCGTCCGGGAAGCGGAACTCGGCGATCGAGGCGGGCTTCATCTCGACGCTGTATCCCGGCTTCTCGGGCAACCGGTAGCGGCCCTCGACGACCGTCACCGGGTCGGTGAAGTGCTCGTGCAGGTGATCGACGTACTCGATCATGCGGCCCTCCAGGGACCGCCCGGCCCGCAGGTAGTCGAAGATCGCGAGGTGCTGGACGTACTCGCAGAGGCCGACACCGCCGGCGTGCGGGCAGACCGGTACGCCGAACTTCGCGGCCAGCAGCAGGATGGCGAGGACCTCGTTCACGCCGCCGACCCGGCAGGCGTCGACCTGGCAGACCTGAATAGCGCCGGCCTGCAGGAGCTGCTTGAAGATCACCCGGTTCGCGGCGACCTCGCCGGTGGCGACCCGGACCGGGCTCACCGCGCGGGCGATCCGGGCGTGGCCGAGAACGTCGTCGGCGTGGGTCGGCTCCTCGATCCAGTACGGGTCGTACGGCGCGAGCCGCTCCATCGCCGCGATCGCCTGGTCGACGTCCCACACCTGGTTCGCGTCCATCATGAGCAGGGCACCGGGCGGCAGTTCCTCGCGGATGATGCGGGCCCGGCGGACGTCGTCCTCCAGGGGACCGCCGACCTTCATCTTCACCGCCGTCCAGCCGTCGGTGACCGCCTGACGGGTCAGGTCGCGAACCTTGGCGTCGGGGTATCCGAGCCAGCCGACGCTCGTGGTGTACGCCGGGAAGCCGTTGCGCTCCAGTTCGGCGAGGCGGTCCGCGTACCCGATGGCGTTCTTCTCCAGAAGCTCGCGGGCCTCGCCCGGGGTGAGCGCGTCGCTGATGTGCCGGAAGTCGATCGAGGCGACGATCTCGTCGGCGGAGAGCTCGGCCAGATAGCGCCACATCGGCTTGCCCGCGAGCCGGGCCCGCAGGTCCCAGACGGCGTTGACCAGCGCGCCGGCCGCCATGTGGATGACACCCTTCTCCGGGCCGAGCCAGCGCAGCTGAACGTCCGCGGTGATCGAGCGCCAGAACGTGACCTGGTCGGCGGCGATCTCTTCGACGGTGCGGCCGGTGACGTGGTGCGCGAGTGCCTCGACCGCGGCGCAGGTGATCTCGTTGCCCCTGCCGTTGGTGAAGGTCAGGCCGCTGCCGGTGACGCCCGCGTCGGTCGTCACCTCGACGTAGGTGGCCGAGTAGTCACCCTTGTTGATGGCGTCCGATCCGTCGCCGGCGGCCGCGGTGGGGAACCGCACGTCGTGCACGTCGACCCCGGTGATCCGGACCGTCATGCTTTCTTCTCCTCTAGGTTGAATACCTTCTTGGGCAGGTGGTACGCCAGATCGGCGATGGTCTCGGCGGCCTCGTCGAGCGGCAGGCGGCCCTCGGCGACCAGCCGGGCCAGGAAGCCGGCGTCGATCCGGCGGGCCACGTCGTGCCGGGCCGGGATGGAGCAGAACGCGCGGGTGTCGTCCACGAAGCCCGAGGTGTTGTAGAACCCGGCCGTCTCGGTGACCGTCTCACGGAACCGGCGCAGGCCCTCGGGGCTGTCCAGGAACCACCACGGCGCGCCCAGGTACAGCGCGGGATAACCGCCGGCCAGGGGCGCCAGCTCACGGGTGAACGTGGTCTCGTCCAGCGTGTAGAGCACGATCCGCAGCCGGGGGTCGTCGCCGTACGCGTCCAGAAGCGGCCGCAGGGCCCGGACGTACTCGGTCGGCGAGGGGATGTCGCCGCCCACGTCCCGGCCGTGCCGCGCGTGCAGCGCCCGGTTGTGGTTGCGCACCGAACCCGGGTGCAGCTGCATGACCAGGCCGTCGTCGAGCGACATCCGGGCGAACTCGACGAGCATGTGCGCCCGGAACACCTCGGCGTCTTGCTCGTCGGTGCCGCCGCCGAGGGCCTTGCGGTAGAGCACCGCGGCGTCCGCGTCGGTCAGCACCGCGGTCGCCGCGGTCGGGTGCCCGTGATCGGAACTGGTCGCACCGGCCGCGATGAACGCCTCGCGGCGGGTGCGCAGAGCGGACAGGAAGCCGGGGAACGTGCCGACGTCCTGGCCGGTCAGCTCGCCGAGTGTGGCGATCCGGTCGCGCCAGCCGGCCCAGTCCAGGTCCACGAGGTTGTCCGGGCGGAACGTGGTGACGACGCGGCCACCCGGGCCGCCCCAGCCGTCGGCCTCCAGCTTCGCGTGCGCGGAGAGGTCGTCGATCGGGCTCTCGGTGGTCGCCAGCACCTCGATGTTGAACCGGGTGAACAGCGCCCGCGGGCGGTACTCCGGCTCGGCCAGGCGTGCCGACAGCTCGTCGTAGATCTCGTCGGCGGTTCCCGCGTTCAGCGGCTTCGCGATGCCGAAGACCTCGGCGAACACCTTCTCGGTCCAGAGCCGCGACGGGGTGCCGCGGAACAGGTGCCAGTTGCTCGCGAGCAGCCGCCAGATCGCGCGGCCGTCGCCCTCCACCTCGGAACCGTCGATGCTCGGCACGCCTAGCCGGGCCGGTGGGATGCCCTGGCTGGCGAGCATCCGGGTCACGTAGTGGTCGGGCACCACGAAGAGCCGGGCCGGGTCGGGGAACGGCTGGTCGTCGGCGAGCAGTGCCGGGTCGACGTGGCCGTGCGGGCTGATCAGGGGCAGGTCGCGGGCGTGCCGGTACAGCTCACGGGCGATCTGCCGCTGGGTGGTCTCGGCGGGGAAGAGATGATCTTCTTCGGGCACCGGGGCTCCTAGCGGTATTCGGTCAGGTCGAGGAGGTTCTTGACGCGTACGGCTTCTGCCGTGGCCAGGGACTCGTTCCCGGCCAAACCGGTGAGCAGTGCTCGGGCACCGTCCACCGCTCCGGCCGAACGTCCCAACGGGTCGACCGTAGCGTCCGGGCGGATGAGATCGCTGAGCATCCGCACGTCGGCGCCGCCGTGCCCGGCGCGGCTGAGCCCGTCGACGGCCACCTCCCGTGGCGGCGCCCAGTACGGCCGCACCAGCAGCCGCTTGAATCCCTTCTCGGCGGTCGACTCCGCCCCGGGCTCGCCCTTGACCCCGGCCGCGGCGGCCGGTGCGACGTGGTCGCTCTCCACCACCTCGAGTTCCAGGCGGCCCCGGCTCCCGTTGAACATGACCCGATATCCCTCCCACGGCGCGTACGCGGTGAGGTGGTAGCTCATCGACGCGCCCCGGGCGTAGCGGACCAGCACCGCCATGTCGTCCTCGATGGACACGCCGCCGGCGAACACGTTCTGGTCGCGGTGGTAGCCGTCGTGCTGCTCGGCGTCCAGGTAAAGCTCGCGGAGGCCGGGCTCGTCGGCGAGCCGCAGCGCGAACGGGTCGCCCTCGGCGCCGGGTGCCCCGTGTGCGCGCTCGTAGTCGCGGGCGTACCCGTGGCGGCGGCCCGGCTCGCCGTAGAAGAAGAGCCGCCCGGCCGCGAAGACCTGCTCAGGCTCGTCGTCCAGCCACCAGTTGACCAGGTCGAAGTGGTGGCTCGCCTTGTGCACCAGCAGACCGCCGGAGTTGGCCTTGTCGCGGTGCCAGCGCCGGAAGTAGTCGGCGCCGTGGCGCACGTCGAGCAGCCACTCGAAGTGGACCGAGCCGACCTCGCCGATCTCACCGGAGAGCAGGATCCGCTTCACCGCCTCGTGCAGCGGGTTGTAGCGGTAGTTGAAGGTGACCCGGACCGACCGGCCCGGCGCACGGCGCGCGGCGTCCAGGATGCGCCGGCAGCCGGCCACGTCCACGGTCATCGGCTTCTCGGTGATGGCGTCGCAGCCGGCCTCGAGGGCCGTCGCGACGTAGTGGTCGTGGTACCGGTCCACGGTCGTGACCAGGGCGACGTCCACCCGCTCGCGCTTGAGCATCTCGGCGAAGTCCCCGGCGTCGTAGACCGGGACGGGTGCCGCGCCGAGCGCTCGCAGGCGGTTGTTGTGGACGGCCGGGCGGGCCGGGTTGGTGTCGGCCAGGGCCACCAGCTCGGCCACGTCGGCATGGTCGGTGGTGAGAGCCCGGAGAAAGAGACCGGCCCGGGCGCCGGCGCCCACGAGGGCATACCGGCGGCGGGGTGACAACGACATTCCGTCGCCTCCATTCGGCAAACGTTTGCAACAGATTAGGGAGCAGAGCGAGACGCAAGTCAATGGACGGACCATATATGTCCAGTTTTATCCCGACTGAGTTACCGCGCGGCCACAAGATCGACATCGAAGGGCGTTGACATGCCAGCAACCGTTTGCATTAATGGCTTCCACCGGAGAGATCCGGGTCACATCAGCAGTCAGTTGGAGGCATCGTGGCCGTGACGATCCGGGACGTCGCGAGGGCGTCCGGAGTGCACATCTCCACGGTGTCGCGCACCTTCTCCGCGCCGCACCTGGTCAACCCCGAGACCCGTTCGCGGGTGCTGGCCACGGCGGAGCAGCTCGGTTACCGCCCCAACCGGGCGGCCCGCGCACTGATCACCGGACGCACGCACAACATCGGCCTGATCGTGGCCGATATCGCCAACCCGTTCTTCCCGCCCTTGATCAAGGCGGCCGAGACCCACGCCCGGCGGCGGGACTACCACGTCTTCGTCGCCGACACCGACGAGGACCCCATCGTCGAGGCGGACCTGGTTCAGGCCCTGGCCAAGCAGGTCGACGGAATCCTGCTCTGCAGCCCGCGGATGAGCGACGACCAGATAGAACAGCTGCGCCGCGAGGTGCCGCTGGTCGTCATCAACCGCATGATCACCGGCCTGCCGGCCGTGGTCATGGATGTGGGACACGGTGCCCGTCAGGCCGTTCGGCACCTGCTCGACCTGGGCCATCAGCACCTGGTCTACCTCGGTGGCCCGCGTGGCTCCTGGACCAACCGGGAGATCCGCCGGGCCGCCGGGGCCACCGCTCGAGCGGCCGGCGCGGAACTGACCGTCCTCGGTCCGCACCAGCCGGTCGAGGAGGCCGGCGCCGCGGCCGCCGAGGCGGTTCTCGCCACCGGCGCCACCGCGGTGCTGGCGTACAACGACCTGATGGCGATCGGCCTGCTCCAGGCACTGCAGGACCGCGACGTCGCGGTGCCCGGCCAGGTCAGCGTCGTCGGCATCGACGACATCGCCTACAGCGGGCTGGTCCGCCCGAAACTCACCACCGTGGCGAACCCGACCGCCGCGGCCGGGCGCGCCGCCGTCGACATGCTGCTGCAGCAGGGCGACGACGGAGCCACCGGCCAGGTCACCCTCCGGACCGACTTGATCATTCGCAACTCCACCGGCCCCGGGCCGTACACCCCGGCCGCCGCGACCACCCATGAGGTAGCCGCAACCGTCAAGGAGTGACGACAAGCATGACCGCACCCATGTCCTTCCCCCACCGTCCTACACGACGCCGCCTGCTGGCCGGTGTCGTCGCCGGCATGCTCGCCCTGCCGCTGGCGCTCGGCGCCTGCGGTGACGGCGACGACGCCGCCGGCGACGGCAAGGTCGAGCTGAGCTTCTTCTGGTGGGGTGGTGAGGCGCGGGCCGAGCTCACCACGAAGGCTCTCGACCTCTACACCTCCAAGCACCCCAACGTCACGTTCAAGAAGACCTGGCAGGCCAACCAGGGCTACTTCGACAAGCTCGCGACGCTGACCGCCGGCGACGACGCGCCGGACATCTTCCAGATCGACGACAACTTCCTCTCCGAGTACGCGACCCGCAACGTCACGCTCGACCTCACCTCGTACCAGAACTCCGGCAAGCTCGACCTGACGAAGTTCCCCGAGGGCCTGTGGAAGTACGGCGTCGTCGACGGCAAGCTCGCCGGCATGGCCATGGGTGAGAACACCCAGGGCCTGGTCTTCAACAAGACCAAGCTGGAGGCCGCCAAGCAGCCGCTGCCGGCCACCGGCATGAGCTGGGAGGACTTCATCGCCTGGGCGAAGACCTCGGGCGCGGCCACCAAGGTGCCGGGCACCCAGGACCCGAGCGCCGACTACAAGGCCTTCTGGGTCTGGCTGCGGCAGAACAACAAGGACCTGTACAAGGATGGCCAGCTCGGCTTCACGAAGGAGGACGTGACCGCCTGGTTCGACCTCTGGAAGGGCGCCCGCGACGGCAAGGCCACGCCGACCGCCGACGTGATCCACGAGGGCAACGCCACCGACGTCACCAAGCAGCTCGTGGTGACCGGCAAGGCGCTCACCTCCTGGGTGTGGGCCAACCAGATGCCCGAGCTGCAGAAGAACACCAAGGACGAGCTGGGCGTCGTGGCGTACCCGGGCAACCCGAGCGCGCAGTGGCCGCGGGCGTCGATGTACTTCTCGGTCTTCCGTGGCACCGAGCACAAGGACATCGCGGCGGACGTGCTCAACTTCCTGGCGAACGACCCGGAGGCCGGCAAGATCCTCGGCACCGACCGGGGCCTGCCGTCCAACCTGGACATCCGCAAGTCCGTCACCGAGAACACCGACAACCCGGCCATGAAGGTCTCGGTCGCGTTCGAGGACGAGATGCAGTCGAAGTTCGGCCCGGCCCCCGCGGTGCCGCCGAAGGGCCACAGCACGGTGCGCTCCGAGCTGATCAAGGCCGCTGAGGAGGCCCAGTACGGTCGCGCCACGTCCGCCGAGGCAGCCGAGCAGTTCTTCGCAGCCAGCCAGGCCGCGATCGCCCGGTGAGTCCTGTGGCCGTATCCACCACCCGGCCGCCCGCTCAGCACCGGCCGCCGGCCGGTCCCGCCGCCTCACGGCGGCGGGGCCGGCCCGCCCGGCGCGACAGCGACGGCGCCGCCGGTTACGTCTTCCTCTCCCCCTGGCTGCTCGGGTTCGCGGCGATCACCGCGATCCCGATGCTGATGTCGCTCTACCTGAGCTTCACCAACTACGACGTCCTCAGCGACTGGTCGTCGACGGAGTGGATCGGGTTCGACAACTACCGCCAGATGTTCACCGAGGACCCGTCCTTCTGGCACGCGGTCCGGGTCACCCTCACGTTCGCGCTGGTGGCGACCCCGCTCAAGCTGGCCGCCGCGCTCGGCGTGGCGCTGCTGCTGAACCGCTCGTTCCGGGGCGCCGGCATCTTCCGGGGCCTGTTCTACCTGCCCTCACTGCTGGGCGGCAGCGTCGCGCTGGCCATCGTCTGGGTCAACATGTTCAACCGGGACGGCGCGTTCAACTCGTTCCTGGGCTGGTTCGGCATCGAGGGCAAGGCCTGGGTGAACGACCCGGACTACGCGCTCGGCACGCTGATCCTGCTCGCGGTGTGGCAGTTCGGCGCACCCATGGTGATCTTCCTGGCCGGTCTGAAGCAGGTGCCGCTCGAGCTCTACGAGGCGGCCTCGGTGGACGGCGCCGGCGCGGTGCGCAAGTTCTTCGCCATCACGCTGCCGATCCTGTCGCCGGTCATCTTCTTCAACCTGGTGCTCGAGACCATCAACGGGTTCCAGGGTTTCACCTCGGCGTTCGTACTCAGCAACGGCACCGGCGGCCCGGTGGACTCGACCCTGATGTACACGCTGCACCTCTACATCAAGGGCTTCACCGAGTACCAGATGGGCTACGCCTCCGCGATGGCCTGGGTCTTCCTGCTCACCATCGGCATCCTGACGGTGATCATCTTCCGTACCGGCAAGTTCTGGGTGCACTACTCGGACGGAGACGACTGATGACCCTCCGCAGGTTGTCGCGGCCGCTCGTGCTGCTCCTGCTGACCGCGATCGTCCTCTACCCGCTGGTCTGGATGCTCGGTAGTTCGTTCAAGGCCCCGGAAGAGGTCCTGAACAACATGTCGGTGTTCCCGGAGATCTGGACCCCGGGCAACTACTCCGAGGGGTGGAGCTACTTCGACGTCGCGTTCGGGCGGTTCTTCTTCAACAGCGCGATGGTCGCCGGGCTCACCGTGGTCGCCAACTGCATCTCGTGCCTGCTCGCGGCGTACGCCTTCGCCCGCCTGAGGTTCAAGCTGCGCGGCTTCTGGTTCGCCATCATGATCGGGACGCTGCTGCTCCCCGGCCACGTGCTGATCGTGCCGCAGTTCGTCATGTTCAAGACGTTCGGCTGGGTCGGCGGCGACTTCCCGTACCTGCCGCTGATCGTGCCGCAACTCCTGGCCACCGAGGCGTTCTTCGTCTTCCTAATGGTCCAGTTCATGCGGGGCGTGCCCCGGGAACTGGACGACGCCGCGAAGATCGACGGCTGTACGGCGTACGGCGTGTTCCGGCACGTC
Source organism: Actinoplanes sp. NPDC051861 (assembly GCF_040681145.1). Taxonomy (NCBI): domain Bacteria; kingdom Bacillati; phylum Actinomycetota; class Actinomycetes; order Micromonosporales; family Micromonosporaceae; genus Actinoplanes; species Actinoplanes sp. NPDC051861. The sequence goes on along the minus strand of NZ_JBFAYE010000003.1, from coordinate 404,182 downwards.
ATCCTGCCGCTGAGCCGGCCGGCGCTGGTCTCCACCGCGATCTTCTCGTTCATCTGGACCTGGAACGACTTCTTCCGTCAGCTGATCTTCCTGTCCGACCTGGAGAAGTACACCGCGCCGGTGGCGTTGACCATGTTCATCGACTCGTCCGGCCAGTCCGCGGTGGGCCCGATGTTCGCCATGTCGGTGCTCTCGCTCGCACCGGTCTTCATCTTCTTCGTGGCCTTCCAGCGGATGCTCGTCGAGGGCATCAACACCTCGGGCCTCAAGGGATGACCGTGGCCGCCGACCCGGTTCCGGACTGGCCGAATCAGGACGCGCCCGCCGCGCGCCCCGACTGGCGCGAGCGGCTGGCGCTCGCCACCGACCTCGCGCTGATCGGTGTGCTGGTGACGGTCGCCGCGCTGCCGGTGCTCACCGCACCGGCGGCGGTGACGGCGGGCTCGGCGGCGGTCCGGCACCGGTACACCGACGGCGGGCTCCCACCGGCCCGGCCGCTGCTGCGGCTTTACCGGCGCGCGATCCTGCCCGGCCTGCCGGTACTCCTGGTGGCCGCCGTGCTGCTGGCCGACCTGGTGGCGCTCAGCCGCGGCTGGGTGCCGGGCGGGCCGGTGCTGTTCTTCGGGACCGCCGCGGTGGCCGGCTGGCTGGGCGGCTTCGCCACCCTGGCGGTGGTGGCGATCGGCCGGGACACCTCGCTGTCGTTCCGCTCGGCGGCACGCTGGGCCTGGGAGCAGGCGACCACCCGGCCGTGGACGGCTCTGGCGCCGGCCGCGGCCGGGGTGATCGCCTTCTTCCTGGCCCTGTCGGTGCCGGCGACGATCCCCCTGGTCCTGGGTTTCCAGATCTTCGCCGCGCACGTGATCACCGACCGCCTAGCCCCCACCCCCGTGTGAAGTTGCGCCTCACACGACAACCTAACGACCACCGCGTGTGGAGTTGCGGTGCACAGAGCGGCCGAACTCCACACACAACAGGCTCACGACCACCGCGTGTGAAGTTGCGGTGCACAGAGCGGCCGAACTCCACACACAACGAGCTCACGACCACCGCGTGTGAAGTTGCGGTGCACAGAGCGGCCGAACTCCACACACAACAGGCTCACGACCATTGCGTGTGAAGTTGGGGTGCGCAGAACGGCCGAACTCCACACACAACAGGCTCACGACCATTGCGTGTGAAGTTGCGGTGCACAGAGCGGCCGAACTCCACACACAACAGGCTCACGACCATTGCGTGTGAAGTTGGGGTGCACAGAGCGGCCGAACTCCACACGCAACAAAACGGGGTGTCAGTGGAGTTTGAGGTCGGCCCAGACCAGGCGGTGGTCGGAGGTCGGGAAACCGCCGACCGGTGACCACGCCGGGTCGAAGACGCCGGTGAGGCGGAACAGCGGGTCGGATCGCACCGGCCAGAACACCCCGGACGCGGCGATCTTCAGGTTGCGCCGGGGCAGGACGTAGTCGGCACGCAGGTTGCCCGGCGCGGTGTCGGAGAAGTCAGCGGTGTCGAACCTCGGGTCACCCCTGTGGTTCAGGTTCGCGCCGCCCTGCAGGGTGGCCGCCTCCACAGCACCCGCGCTCGCCGGCGACACCCGCGTGTTGATCAGCGGGTGCTCGGTGAGCTGGTGGATCGCGCTGTCATAGGAGTCACCGTCGGACGGGTCGGCGTTCTGGTCGCCGGCGATCACGAACGAGGCACCCCGGTGCAGGCCTCCGCGACGGCCGCGATCGTCGTAGATGTAGCGGGCACCGTTCACGTAGTCGGCCCAGAACCGGATCTCGTCGTGGTTACGCCGGCCGTTGCGGTCCTCGGGTCCGTCGAACGTCGGCGGGGTCGGGTGCGAGACCAGGAAGTGCACGGTCTCCCGGCCGACCTTGACCGGCACGTCCCAGTGGCTCTTCGAGGACAGGCGCAGGACGGCCTGCTCCTCGGCGGAGTAGAAGTCGGTTGGCAGCAGGTTGCCCGGCATGTCCTTCCACTTGAACAGCTGGAAGGTACGGATCGCGGACAGGTCGATCGGGTACTTCGAGTACACGACCATGCCGTACTGGCCGGGGAACCAGCCGAAGCCGTAGGAGTCGTCGCCGTACGCCTGATCGCCCGGCGTCGTGTCGATCACGCCGTTGTTGTTCAGGTCGAAGCCGGTCGAGACGCCGGTGTTGGACGGCGCCACGTAGCGGTACCGGTACTTCTGCGCGGGCGCGCCGTTCTGCGAGACGGCGAGGAAGTTCTCCGCGAACAGCCGGGCGGCCTCCGGGTCGTAGTCGAACTCGTTGATCAGCACCACGTCCGGCGCGGCCCGCTGAATCACCTCGGCCACGTTGCGCGCCTGCCGCCGATAGACGTCGTCGACCGCCGGGTCGGCCAGGTGCTCACGCAGCAGACCCTGCGCCGGCCGGTTCAGCGACAGGTTGTACGTGGCGAACCGTACGTCGTGGTGCCGCCCGCCGGCAGTCGCCGGCGCCGCACCGATAAGGGAGAAGAGAGCCGCCGCGCAGGTCGCGGCCGCGAGTAGTCGCCTCATCCTCCCTCCCTATCGGAGGGTCGCGTCCCACGCAACGATGATCATCGAGACGGCACCAGCTCTTCACCCACCGCTCATGAGCCTCGGCGGTGTTCGAAGATCAGGTAGGTCTCGGTGCCGGCGATCAGGCGGGTGCCGCTCAGGCGCTCGGTGATCACTGAGCGCAGGTCGTCCACGTCGGCCGCCGCCACGTGCAGCAGGAAGTCGTAGGAGCCGGAGACGAAGTAGACGTCGCGTACGGCGGGGATGCCGGCCAGGGACTCGGCGAACTTGCCGATCGCGTCGCGGGCGTCGGAGCGGATGCGTACGGCGATCATGGCTTGGATGGGCCGGCCGATCCACGCCGGGTCGACGTCGGCGTGGAAGCCGCGGATCGCGCCGATCTCGCGGAGGCGGCGCACCCGGGTCAGGCAGGTGGAGGGCGCGATGCCGACCCGGTCGGCGAGGGCGTTGTTCGGCATCCGGCCGTCGGCCCGAAGCAGGCTCAGCAGTTCCAGATCGACGTGATCGAGGCCTCGAACATCCTTCGGCAGGTCGGTCATTGCGAGGGTCCCGATCGCAGAATCTGCGCCACCGAGGTTACGAACAGAATCTCGTTCGCCCGTCTTGCCGGATCGCTGCACATCGTTTCACCCTATGCCAGAAGACGACGTGGTCGAAAGGAATGGTCCCCCATGCGCATCGGCGTGCCGAAAGAGGTCAAGAACCACGAGTACCGGGTGGCCATCACCCCGGCCGGCGTGGTCGAAGCGGTACGCCACGGCCACCAGGTCGTCATCCAGGCCGGCGCCGGTGCCGGATCGGCGATCACCGACGAGGACTTCGTCGCGGCCGGTGCCGAGATCCTCCCGGACGCGGACGCCGTGTGGGACGCCGCCGACATGGTTCTCAAGGTCAAGGAGCCGATCGCCGAGGAGTACCACCGCCTCCGCGCCGGCCAGGTCCTCTTCACGTACCTGCACCTCGCCGCGGACGCCGAGGGCACCAAGGCGCTGCTGAACAGCGGGACCACCGCGATCGCGTACGAGACGGTCCAGCTCGCCGACGGCTCCCTGCCGCTGCTCGCGCCGATGTCCGAGGTCGCCGGGCGGCTCGCCCCGCAGGTCGGCGCGTACAGCCTGATGCGCAACAGCGGCGGCCGCGGCGTCCTGCCCGGCGGTGTGCCCGGCGTGGCACCCGCCAAGATCACCGTCATCGGCGGTGGCGTCTCCGGCGTCAACGCCGCGACGATCGCGCTCGGCCTCGGCGCCGACGTCACCGTCCTCGACCTGAGCCTGCCCCGGCTGCGGCAGATCGACGCCCAGTTCGGCGGGCGGGTCAAGACGCTGGTGTCGAACGCGTACACGATCGAGCAGTCGGTCATCGAGGCCGACATGGTCATCGGCGCGGTGCTCGTGCCCGGCGCGAAGGCGCCGACACTGGTCAGCAACGACCTCGTGAAGCGGATGAAGCCGGGCTCGGTGCTCGTCGACATCGCCATCGACCAGGGCGGCTGCTTCGAGGACTCGCACCCGACGACCCACCAGGACCCGGTGTACCGGGTGCACGACTCGGTCTTCTACTGCGTCGCGAACATGCCCGGCGCGGTGCCCAACACCTCGACGTACGCGCTCACCAACGCCACCCTGCCGTACGTGCTGCGCCTGGCCGACCTCGGCTGGCGCGAGGCGCTGCGCGCGGACCCGGCGCTGGCCCTGGGCCTCAACACCCACGCCGGCGCGCTCACCAACGACCTGGTCGGCTCAGCCCTCGGGCTCCCCACCGAGAAGATCGACGAGATCCTGGCCTGAGCCGGCCACAAAGCCGAAGGCCGGCCACAAAGCCGAAGGCCGGCCTCAAGACGAAGGCCGGCGCGGAGACCGGGGGTCAGCCGCCGGCTCCGTAGACCGCCCGCTCCTGCGCCTCACTGGGAGCGGGCCAGGGCCGCGCCTCGGCCTGCCGCGTCTCCACCAGCTCGACGTGATCGTCCGGCAGGATGCGCGGCGGCAGCTTCTTGAAATCCTCCGGCGTCTTGCCCAGGTCCTTGGTCATGATCTGAGTATGCGCCGGTCGTGCCCGCCGCGGGAGCCCCACGGCGGGCACGTTCTCTCAGCCCTTGCGCCAGGTCTGGTTGGCGCCGCCGTGGCAGTCCCACTGCAGCAGCTTGGCGCCGTCGTTCGGGTTCCACGCGTCGATGTCGACGCACCTGTTCGACTGCGGGTTGCGCAGCACGCCGTTCGACTCCAGCACGAACTGCTGCGCCGCGTTCCCGCTGCACGTGGCGAGCTGGATGGCCGCTCCGTTGGCGGTGGAGCCCCACGCCACGTCCATGCACTTGTTGTTCTGCGAGACCAGCGTCCCGCCGGTGAAGGTCCACTTCTGGGCGTTGGTGTTGTTGCAGGTCCACATCTGCAGCTGGACGCCGTCGTTGAAGACACCGCTCGGCACGTCGATGCATTTGCTGTTCAGGTTGCTGATCACCGAGACCGCGCCGGTGCCCGGGTTGGTGGGCCCGCCGCCGCCGGTGAACGGCGAGAGGATGATGCCGGCCGAGCGCGGATCGCCGTCGTGGACCAGCGACTCGAACGCGCCGACGTCGTCGAAGGCGAAAGCGTACGCCTTGCCGTCCGCCATGTTCTGGTGGATGACCTTGGCGTAGACGTTGGTCGGGTTGCTCTTGTAGAAGTCCGCCGCGTTCGTGCTCGGCTGGGTGTCGACGGTGCCCAGCGTGCCGCGGTTGAGAGCGGCGCACAGCGTACGCGAAATCGGCCCCACCACCTGGTCGTTAGGCGCCGGAAGGTCACCGTCGCAGCCCCACACGCTCGCCGACGACGGCCGGTTGAAGGACGCCACACGGGTACCGGCCGAGTTGGTGAAGTTCATGACCGTGCCCGACGTCCGGCCGAAGTAGCGGGTGTTGGGCTGGTCGCCGAACGGCACCACGGTCAGCGTCTTGGTCGTGTACGCGTTCCACGCCGACGCGATGTACGAGTCGAGGTAGTTGGCGCTCATCAGACCGGCCCCGGCGGCCTTGCCCGGCGCCAGTACGCGCAGGACCGTGCCGTCGGAGCGGGTACGCACCGTGTTCTGCCAGCCGGCCGTGTTGCGCAGCGTGTTGATCACGTTGTCGCGACCGTTGGCGACGACGTCACCCGTACGCTTCGTCTGCCCGCTCGCCCCGGTGACCGTGACCGCGTGCGGAATCGCGAACATGTCGACCTGCGAGCTGTTCAGCCACAGACCGGCGTCGTTGTAGGTGAACTCGCTCCAGTCGAACAGGATGTTGGCGTTGGCGTCACCGGCCGCCCACGGCGCGGGCTGGACGAGGCCGTCCGGGGTGAGGAAGAACTTCAGCTTCTCCCCCAGCGACATGTAGACCCGGCCGGAGAACCCGCGCGGGAAGTTGATCCGGGTGCTGCCACCGTTGCCCGCGCCCGCGATGGACACGTCGGGTGCGGGTGCCGGCGGGAGAGCGCCGCCGCTCCAGGCGGTGAACGTGCCCGCCTGGTTGACGTAGCCGAGCCGGCCGGAGGAGAGCTGGACGCCGATGACGTACAGGTAGACCGCTTCACCGCGGCCGGTGCTGTTCGCGACGGTCACCGGCAGGATCGCCGGTCCGACGGCTTGCGCCGCCGGTGGGGACACCGCGGCCGCGACCGGGATGGTCATGGCCAGCGCGGCGAGGGTGCGCAGGACTTTACGCACGAGGGATACCTCCTTCCGCTGTGGGTTCCGCGCCCCGAGGACGAGAGAGCGCTCTCACACGGTGGTACTTGTTAACAACGTTTGTCAATAGATGAAAGGCGATGGTCAGAGCTTTTCTGTTAGGAAGGTTTGCTTTATATTCCTGTCACATCCATCTATCGACGTTCATCGTTGGAGGAGTGGCATGCGCAGGTTGATCACTTTGTTGTCCGTCGCCCTCTTGGGCGCGGCGGGCTCCCTACTGGTGGTGTCCCCGGCATCAGCACACGGATACGTCTCCTCACCGCCCAGCCGCCAGGCGCTCTGCGCACAGAACCGGGTCTCCTGCGGCCAGATCAAGTACGAGCCGCAGAGCGTCGAGGGCCCCAAGGGCCTGCGGAACTGTCATGGCAACAACGCGCAGTTCGCCGAGCTCAACGACGACAGCAAGGGCTGGCCGGCCACGAACGTCGGCACCTCGCTGACGCTCACCTGGATCAACACGGCCCGGCACGCCACGACCGGCTGGGAGTACTTCATCGGGGGCACCCGGGTCGGCAACTTCAGCGGCAACAACCAGCAGCCGCCGGCCACCCTGTCGCACACGATCAACCTGGGCGGCTTCTCCGGCCGGCAGAAGATCCTGGCGGTCTGGACCATCTCCGACACCGCGAACGCGTTCTACTCCTGCATCGACGTCAACATCGGCGGCACCGGCGGCGGTGGCGGCCCGACCAACCCGCCGCCCACCGGCTGCTCGTCGGCCGCGTGGAGCAGCAGCGCCGTCTACGTCGGCGGCAACACCGTGTCGCACAACGGCCGGATCTGGCGGGCCAAGTGGTGGACGCAGGGCGAGACCCCCGGCGCCGCCGACGTCTGGGCCGACCAGGGCGCCTGCGCCACGCTGAGCGCGGCAGTCCTAGCGGCGAAGGCCGCATAAAAAACGAGGGCGGGGCGCGTCCGGGACGCGCCCCGCCGGCAACTCAGAACGCGGCGAGCACCGAACCCTGGTACTTGTCCTCGATGAACTTCTTCACCTCGGGCGAGTGCAGCAGCTTCTCCAGCTTGACGACACGGGCGTCACCCTCGTCGCCGGTGCGGACCACGACCAGGTTCGCGTACGGGTTGTCCGCACCGCTCTCCAGCGCGAGCGAGTCGGTGGCCGGCTTGAGGCCCGTCTCGATCGCGTAGTTGCCGTTGATCACCGAGATCGCGGTGTCCTCGAGGCTGCGCGGCAGCTGCGCGGCGTCGAGCGCCTTGATGTCGAGGTTCTTCGGGTTGGCCGCGATGTCCGCGACGGTGGCCTTGACGCCGACGCCGTCCTTGAGCGTGATCAGCCCGTTCTTGGCGAGCAGGCTGAGCGCCCGGCCCGAGTTCGACGGGTCGTTCGGGATGCCGACGACGCCACCGGACGGGACCTCGGCGAGGCTCTTGACCTTCTTGGAGTACACGCCCAAAGGCTCGATGTGCACCGGCTTGAGCGCGGTGAACTTGTAGCCCTTGGACGCGACCTCCTCCTCCAGGTACGGGATGTGCTGGAAGTAGTTGGCGTCGAGCTGCTTCTCCCGCAGAGCCACGTTCGGCTGGATGTAGTCGTCGAACTCGACGATCTCCAGCTTGAGGCCCTCGGCCGCGGCGAGGTTGTCCGAGACGTACTTGAGGATCTCCCCGTGCGGAACCGGGCTGACCCCGACCTTGAGAGTGTCCGAGGCCGACGACGAGTCGGAGGAACCGCAGGCGGCCAGCCCCAGGACGAGGGTGGCTGAGGCCAGAACGGCGGCGAACGAACGGCGGCGCATGATGGAACCTTTCAGACGGGAGAGATGGGAATAAGGTCAAACGGAGCGGGAGGCACAGGAAAGGAGGACGTCAGCGGTGCGAGAGCCGCCGGGCGAGCAGGTCACCCACCATCTGGACGAGCTGGACGAGCAGGACCAGGGCCACGACCGTCGCGATCATCACGTTGGTCTCGAAGCGCTGGTATCCGTAGATGATCGCCAGGGCGCCGAGGCCACCGCCGCCGACCGTGCCGGCCATCGCGGAGTACCCGACGATCGCGATGATCGTGACGGTGAAGCCCGAGATCAGTCCGGGCAGCGCCTCGCGGAGCAGCACCTTGCCGACGATCTGCCGCCGGGAGGCGCCCATCGCGGTGGCGGCGCCGAGCACGTCGGACGGCACCTCACGCAGCGCGGTCTCGACGATGCGGGCGAAGAACGGGATCGCGCCGACGGTCAGCGGGACGATCGCCGCGTCGGTGCCGATGCTGGTGCCGACCACCAGGCGGGTGAACGGGATGATCGCGACCATCAGGATCAGGTACGGGATCGAGCGCCCGAGGTTGACGATCAGGCCGAGCACCCGGTTGAGCGGCGCGAACGGCATGAGCCCGCCGCGCTCGGTGAGCACGAACAGCACGCCGATCGGCAGGCCGCCGAGCGCGGTGAACAGCGACGCCAGGCCGACCATCCAGAGCGTCTCCTGGATGCCGGGGCCGAGCAGCTCGAATACTTCGGGCCAGGTCACTGTGCCGCTCCCACCTGTGCACCACGCTCGCGCAGGTAGTCCAGCGCCTTGCGGTTGTCGTCCGGGTCGCCGGGCAGCGCGAGCCGCCACCGCCCGGCACGTGTGGTCGCGAGGGTCTCCACGGCGCCGCCGAGGATCCGCACATCGATGTCGAAGCGGCGGGCCAGGTCCGCGATGATCGACTGGTCCGCCTCGTCGCCGCTGACCGTCAGGTCCACGATCGTCGACCCGGGCAGCGCGGCCGCGGTGTCCAGCGGGAACAGGTCGCGGGCCAGCTCCGAGCCGGGCTCGCGCAGCAGGCCGGCGACCGGGCCGGCCTCGATGAACCGGCCGTCGCGCATCACCGCTGCGGACGTGCAGATCCGCTTCACCACGGTCATCTCGTGGGTGATCAGCAGGATGGTCAGGCCGAGCCGCTTGTTCAGGTCCAGCAGCAGCCGCAGGATCGACTCCGTCGTCTCCGGGTCCAGCGCCGACGTCGCCTCGTCCGAGAGCAGCACCTTCGGCCGCGCGGCGAGCGCGCGGGCGATGCCCACCCGCTGCTTCTGGCCACCGGAGAGCTGAGCGGGGTACGCCTGAGCGCGATCGGTCAGCCCCACGGTCTCGAGCAGTTCCTCGACCCGGGCCCCGCGCTCGGCCCGCGGCACTCCGGTGACCTCGAGCGCGAACGCCACGTTGCCCGCGACCGTCCGCGACGACAGCAGCGCGAAGTGCTGGTGGATCATCCCGATCCCGTGCCGCGCCAGCCGCAACGGCTTACGGCGCAGTGCGGTCAGCTCGACACCGCCCACGGTGACCGTGCCGGCGTCCGGCCGCTCCAGCATGTTGACGCAGCGCAGCAGGGTGCTCTTGCCCGCGCCGCTGCGGCCCAGGACGCCGAAGACCTCGCCCTCGCCGACGCTCAGGTCGACACCGTCCACAGCGGTGACGGCACCCTTCCTGGAGCGGTACGTCTTGCGAAGCCCGCTGATTTCGATCACGTGAACACCCTGGTCAGCCGTATGTGACGAGCGTCGCAAACCCTACTTGGTGAGTGGGGTTTTGCAGCGTGCCCACCGTAACTCCCAGCGCGCTGCGGAGCCAATCGATGTAACGACCCTCACGGCTTTCGTCACTTTCCCATCCGGGAGTCGTGGACCAGGATCGCCACCTGCACCCGGTTGGCGCAGCCGAGTTTGTCCAGGAGGCGGGACACGTACGCCTTCACGGTCGGCACGCTCATGTGCAGCTCGGCGCCGATCTCCGCGTTGGACCTGCCGGTCGCCACCGCGCCGGCCACGTCCCGCTCCCGCTCGGTCAGCCGGTCCAGCACCGCGGCCGCCCGCGCGGCCCGTCCGTCGCGCTCGTCGTCTGTGGAACGGCCCACCGCGTACCCGATCAGGCGCGGAACAACCGACGGCGACAGAATCGACTCCCCCGCCGCCGCGCGCCGCACCGCGTCCAGGATCTCGGTCGGCGCAATGTCCTTCAGCAGGAACCCGTTCGCGCCCAGCCGCAGCGCGCCGAGCAGGTGCTCGTCGGTGTCGAAGGTGGTCAGCACCACGATCGCCGGCCGCGGGCCGTCGCGCCGCAGCTCCGCGGTGGCGGCCAGGCCGTCCATCCTCGGCATCCGGATGTCCATCAGCACCACGTCCGGATGCAGCCGCCGGGACGCCTCCACCGCCTCGGCGCCGTCGCCCGCCTCACCCACCAGCTGCAGGTCCGGCCCCGCGCCCAGCACCAGCGAGAGCCCCACCCGGACCAGCGGGTCGTCGTCGGCGATCAGCACCCGGATCAGTTCGGCCACGGCAGCCACGCTTCCAGATGGAATCCGAGTCCGGTGCGCGGGTCGGCACGCACACCGGAACGCAGCCGCCCACCGAGCAACTCCACTCGCTCGGCCAGGCCGACGAGACCGGCACCGGCGCCGGGAACACCGGGAGCGGGCGTGCCCGGCAGGGGATTGGAGACCTCCACGTGCAACTCACCCTGCGGGGATTTTTCAAGAAGAAGACGTACGGGTACGCCCGGCGCGTGCTTGGTCGCGTTGGTGAGGCCCTCCTGCACCAGACGGTAGACACAGCGTGCTGCCGAGGGCGCGATCGTGGCGTCCTCGATGCGGTTGAGCGCGTCCACGCGTACGCCCGCATCCTGCGCCTCCTTGAGAAGATCGCCCAGGCCTCGCAGGTCGGGTTGCGGCCGCAGGCCGTCCCCCGCGGTGCCGGCACGCAGCACGCCGAGGATCTCCCGCAGGTCCTCCAAGGCCTGGTGGGCGCTGTCCCGGATGGTCGCCGCCGCCTTCGCCACCTCCTCCGGGGTCAGGTCCGGGCGGATCTGCAGCGCTCCCGCGTGCAGGCTCACCATCGAGATCCGGTGAGCCAGCGCGTCGTGCATCTCCCGGGCGATCCGCTCCCGCTCCAATGATCGCAACCGGTCAGCACGTAGCCTCGCCTCCTCCTCGGCGCGGGTCGCCCGCTCCCGCAGCGAGGCGACGAGCTCCCGCCGCGACCGCACGGCGACGCCGACCGCGACCGTCACCGCGAGCAGCGCCCCGCTCAGCACCACCTCGCCCAGGAACGGCAGGGTCGGATCCGGCCGCCGATAGGCGTAGCTGAGACCGGTGACCACGCCGATCGCCACGACGAGGACGATGACCCGCCCGCGGCGCAGCGTGACCAGCGTGTAGAGCAAGACCATGCCGGCGAACGCCCCGGCGTCGGTGACCAGACCGGCCGGGGCGATCAGCAGCGCCATCGCCACCGGGTGACTGCGCCGCCACCAGATCGCCAGCGCACTCACCCAGCCGATCAGCAGCAGGGGGAAGGTCTCCTGCTCGCTGATGCGGCCGGTGGACTCGGCCTCGCCGATCAGGACCAGAGAGAAGAACCAGGAGGTGAGGATGGCGGCCACGTCGACCGCCCGATAGCGAATTCCGGCGATCATGGACGGACCAGGGGGCGCCAGGACTGACGATCACCGTCGTCGCGCACCTCGTAACCGAGCTTCTGCAGCGCCTCCCGGAGTTCGGCGGACTCCCGGCCGGCCCTCTTGCGCACCGCCACCGCCCTCGCCGCCAGGACCGCCTCGACCGCCACCGGGACCTGCCCGCTCTCCGGGGACCACGGCTGGTAGAGGCCGGCGAACGGGTCGGCGTCGCGCCACGGGTACCCGAACTCCCGGAACACCCGCTCCAGCGTCGCCGCCTCGGCCTGCGGCTCACCGCGAAACGCCTGCCTCGACTCCAGGTCCAGTACCACCAGCACGCTGCCGTCCAGAAAGATCGCCTCGATGTCCGACCGGGCGAGCGTCCGATGCTCGTCCCCCACATCGAACCGCACCCGCTCGGCCGTGACGGTCACCCGCGCGGTGCGGCGCAGGATCTCGATCGTCGCCAGCACACCCAGCAGCCCCAGGATCGCCACCTGGATCGCCACCTTCCACCAGGTGTCCATCGAACCGACCACCCGCCACACCGGCCCGAACGGCAGCCCGATCCCCAGACCCACGGCCCAGCGCGCGATCGGCGGCAGCACCACCGCCAGCAGCACCCCGAGCGCCACCGGCCCCGCCATGACCAGCACCCGCCCCGCACCGGACAGGCTGAGCACCACCGATTCGCGCGCCTCGTTCTTCACACCTGTTGACGCTAGGCGCCGCACCCGGCCCGCCTCCAGACGCCGGAAGTCTGCCTCTGCTGACTTTGGTATATGCCCACGGAGACGCCGATGGGCGTGGACCACGGGCCTACCCGTGACCCACGCCCGTCGCGGAACAGCGAGCCGTCAGACCGCGGCGGCCTCGGCCGGGTGGCGGGGCGGGATCGTGTGGTCGATCGCGTTGGCGGACTTGCGGTTGGGCAGCGCCAGCCGGAACACCTTCGCCCACGCGGACGCGACCTGGAAGACGATCGGGCCGGTCACGTAGTTCAGCTCGTACTTCTCGAACAGCGCCCGCACCTTGGGGGCGATCTCCGCGTACCGGCTGGCCGGCAGGTCCGGGAAGAGGTGGTGCTCGATCTGGTGGGACAGGTTGCCGGTCATGATGTGCATCAGCTTGCTGCCGCTGATGTTGGCCGACCCGAGCATCTGCCGCAGGTACCACTCGCCGCGGGTCTCACCCGTGATCGAGGTGCGCTCGAACGTCTCGACCCCGTTCGGGAAGTGGCCGCACATGATGACCGAGTGGCTCCACAGGTTGCGGACCACCGACGCGACCGCGTTGGCGGCGAGCGTGCCGAGGAACGCGCCGAGCGGGTTGCCCATCAGGAAGCCGACCGGGATGGCCAGGGCGGGGTGGATCACGTAGTCCTTGGCGACCTGGCGGCGGATCTTGCGGAGGACGGCCTTCGCGCGCTGGCGGAACTCCGGGTTGTTGCGCCGCTTCTTGGTGCGCAGGTTGCGGCCCAGCTCCAGGTCGTACGCGGCGATCCCGTACTCGAAGAAGCAGGCGTTGATGAAGTTGTAGAGCGGCTGGCCCAGGTGCGCCGGCACCCACTTCTGCTGCTCGTCGACGCGCATGATGCCGTAGCCGAGGTCGTTGTCGCGGCCGACCACGTTGGTGTACTTGTGGTGCAGCTCGTTGTGCGAGTGCTTCCACTGGTCGGCCGGCGAGACCGAGTCCCACTCCCAGGTCGTCGAGTGGATCTTCGGGTCGCGCATGAAGTCGTACTGGCCGTGCAGGATGTTGTGGCCGATCTCCATGTTCTCGAGAATCTTGGAGATGGACAGGCCGGCGGTGCCGAGGATCCAGGCCGGCGGGAAGAGCGAGAAGAGCAGCAGGGCGCGGCTGCCCAGTTCGATCCGGCGCTGAACGGCGATCATCTTGCGGATGTACTTGGCGTCCTTCTCACCGCGTACGGCGAGGAACTCGTCGCGGATCGCGTCGAGTTCGCGCCCGATCTGCTCGATGTCCTCGGGCGTGAGGTGGGCGATCGGGTTGACATCCTTGCGCTGCAGCGTCGTCACAGTTACCTCGAATCTGCGATAAATCAGCAAAAAGGGGAAGAGTCAGGCGTCGAAGCGGCAGGGGGCGGCCGCCGCGTTGATGCAGGTTTGGATCAGGACCTTGTCGCCGTCCACCTCGGAGACCGCGGTGATCGTGCCGTCACGCAGGTCGCGCACAATGCCCTCACGCATCGGAAGCACGCACTTGTAGCAGATGCCCATCCGGCAGCCGGACGCCATGAGCTGCCCGGCGGCCTCCCCTGCCTCCAGGATCGACGTCCCGCCGGGCGCGTCGGCAACCGTCCCGGTCCGCTCGAAGGTGACAGTGCCACCCTCCCCCGCGACCAGCACCGTCGGCCGGAACCGCTCGACGTGCAGCCGGTCATCGAAACCGGCATCGGTCCAGTGCACGGTCAGGTCGTCGAGCATCGTGCCGGGCCCGCACGCCCAGGTCTCACGCTCGAACAGGTCGGGCACCAGCGAGCTCAGCTCGTCCGGCTTCAGGCGCCCGTCGGCGCCGGTGTGCCGCTCGATCAGCCGGATCCGGCCGTCGGCGGCGAGGGCACGCAGGTCGGCGCCGAAGACGGCGTCCTCGGGGGTGCGCGCCGAGTGCACCACCACGACGTCCGCCAGCGAGTCCAGCGAGCTGCGCAGCATGCCCATGACCGGCGTGATCCCGCTGCCCGCGGTCACGAACAGCGCCTTCGCCGGAGGGGTCGCCGGCAGCAGGAAGTCACCGGCCGGCAGGTCCAGGTTCACGATCATGCCGCGCCGCGCGTGCCGCCGCAGGTAGCCGCTGACCACGCCGTCCGTGACCGCGTTCACGGTGACCGTGAAGCGCCCGTCGGACCGGCCGGCCGCGCTCGACACCGAGTAGGCCCGCCACAGCCGCACCCCGTCGACGTCCACGCCGAGCCGGACGTACTGCCCCGGCTGGTGGGGCTGCCAGTTGCGCCCGGGCCGCAGCTCGAGGGTCACGGCGTTCGGCGTCTCCTCGCGAACCGCCTCGATCCGGGCGCGCAGCACGGTCGGATTGCGCAGCGGCGCGATCACGTCGAGGTAGTCGGCAGGAACCACCGGCGTCGTGATCAACTCGACGACGCGCCAGGCTCCGTTGCGCAATGTCTGTGTAACAGGCACATGACCAAGCCTGCTGGTTCGCAAGGGAGAAAGCATGACCAGCGGAAGTGAATCGGCGCGGGCATAATTGTTCGGCGGGGACAACAATCGGACCAAAGATGAGGAGTACGCGTGAAACCAGCCCTCCGCGATGTGCGGTCCTACCGTCTCCCCGCGGAAGTCGTCAGTCCTCTTCGGCACGGACTGCCCGAAGTTTCGGTACAGACCATCGCCGCCATCACCATGGAGGTGCCCGCCTACGCGGAGGCGTTCGCCGGCGAACTCGGGCACAAGATCGAGAAAGCGGTACGCGCCGCCCTCGGCACGTTCCTGAACCTGGTGTCCCGCCCGGGAGCCGATCCCGGCACTCCCCTGGCCTCAGCGCTGGAGGCCGCGTACGCCCTGGGCAGGGGCGAGGCCCGCTCGGGCCGCAGCCTGGACGCCCTGCTCGCCGCCTACCGTGTCGGCGCCCGCGTCGCCTGGCGCGAACTCGCCGCGATCAGCGTCGGCACCGGACAGCCCGCCGCCACGATCGCCGACTTCGCCGAACTCGTCTTCGCCTACATCGACGAACTCTCCGCCGCCAGCGTCGCAGGACACGCCGACGAACTCGCCGCCTCCGGCCGCATCCGCCTGCGCCACCTGCAGGAACTCGCCCAGGTCCTGGTCGCCGGCGAACCCGCGCACATCGTGACGGCCGCCGCCGAACAGGCCGACTGGGCACCCCCGCAGACCCTCACCGCCGTGATGCTCCCCGAACGCTCCGCCCGCTGGGTGATCGACCTCCTGGACCCGCGCACGCTCGTCCTGGCCGACGCCGTCCCCGACCTCCCCGGCATGACGATGCTGCTGGTCCCCGACCCGCAGGGCGCCAGCCGCCCGCACCTCGTCCGGCTCCTCTCCGGCCACAGCGCCACGATCGGCCCGGCCCGCCCCTGGCTGGAGGCGAAGAGCTCGGTGGACCGCGTCATCCGCGTCCACGAACTCTGCCCCCCGTCGTCAGGCACGGTGGTGGACACCGAGGACCACCTGGCCGGCGTGGTCGTCTCCGCCGACCCGTCAGCCCTCGCCGACCTCCGGGCCCGAGCCCTGGCTCCCCTGTCCGGCGAGCGAGGCGCAGCCGCCGCCAAGCTCATCGAAACCCTCCGCAGCTGGCTGCTCAACCACGGCCGCCGCGAGGACATCGCCACCGAGCTCTTCGTCCACCCCCAAACCGTCCGTTACCGCATGACCCGCCTGCGCGAGCTTTACGGCGACAGGCTCCGCGACCCGGAGTGGGTGCTGGCCCTGACCATCGCCCTGGCCCTCCCCGATTCCTGAAAACCGGCCCGGGGCCCTCAGTCGTTCGCGACCGGGACGCCCAGGCCGCCGACCACGGCGATCTCGTGGCTGTCGAACTCGCCGGTCAGCATCGGCATGGCCCTGGCGATCGCCGCTCGGGTCTCCGGAAGCTGGAGTGAGGCGTCGTGGTGCTCCTTGCTGTCCCACACCTCGCTGACCCAGATCGTCTGGTCGTCGCTCTCCGAGACGCCGACGACATAGAGATGGCAGCCCGCGGCCCGTAACCCGTCAGCACCGCCGGTCAGGATCTCCACGACCTCGTCGCGGTGCCCGGACCTGGCCTTCATCGAGCCGAGATATCCATACACAACGCTCACCCTCCGTCGCGCCCGTTCAGGGCTTCACCCTCTCAGAGGGATACGACTTTTTCGGGTCAACGGAGGTAGGCGAGGCCCGGAAGCTCGGCACGATAGGCGTCGATCAGGCGGCGGGCCACCGGCTCGGAGGCGATCAGGGGGTGAGCGGCCATCGCACGGACGGCCGCGGACCGGGAGCCGGTGGCCACCGCCTCCAGGACGGCCCGTTCGGCTGACTTGACGGCTCTGACCAGGGACACACCGTGACCGGGAAGCGGGGCCACCCGGTGCGGGGCCGCGCCGCGGGCGTCCACCGTGCACGGCACCTCGACGACAGCGTCGTCGTCCAGAATCCCGAGAGTGCCCCGGTTGCGGACGTTGAGGATCAGCGTCGCCGGCTCGTCGTGGGCGAGCGCGCGCATCACCGCCAGCGCCACTCCCTCATAGCCCGCCGGGCGGGACTCGTCGTGGTCGCGCTCGCCGGCACCGGCCAGTTCGCGGTTCTCGGCCATGTAGGTGGCTTCGCGTTCGCGCCACGCGGCCAGCCACGCCTCCAGGGGATCGCCGGCGCTGATCTCGGCATAGCAGCGGTGCTGCTGCTCGAGAAGGAAGGCGCCACGAGTCTGCGGGGCATCGCGGACGGCGGCGAGGGTGCCGGCCGAGTCGTAGTAATAGTGCAGGTACTCATTCGGGATCGCACCGAGGTCGCGGAGGTGGGCGGCGCCGAAGAGCCGTCCCTCTTCCAGGGTCTCCAGGAGCGCCTTGTCGGCGAGCAGCCCGGGAAGCAGGTCCGGCCCCGACAGCTGGCGCATCCCGTAGAGCCAGCCGAGGTGGTTGAGCCCCGCATAGTCGATGTGCACGCTCGCGCGGTCGGCACCGAGTGCTCCGAGGGCGCGGTCCACGAGGCCGGCCGGGGAGTCGCAGATGCCGATGACGCGGTCGCCGAGGTGGGTGGCCATGGCTTCGGTGACCAGGCCGGCCGGGTTGGTGAAGTTGATGGTCCAGGCCTCGGGGGCCAGGTGGGCGACGCGTGCGGCGATGTGGCGGGCGACCGGCACAGTACGCAGACCGTAGGAGATGCCGCCCGCCCCCACGGTCTCCTGACCGAGGACGCCCAGCGAGAGCGCGACCCGTTCGTCGGTGACCCGGCCGCGGAGACCGCCGACGCGGACGGCACAGAAGACGAAGGCGGCGCCGGTCACCGCGGTGTCGAGGTCGGTGGTGGTGCCGACGGCGGGCGCGTCGGGCACATCACGGGCCTGAGCGGCCAGGACGCGGCCGATGGCGTCGAGGCGGCCGGGGTCGACGTCGTGGAGCATGACCTCGGTGATGCCGGTGCGGCGGCGGTCGGCGAGCAGGGCGCGATAGACCAGCGGCACCCGGAAACCGCCGCCGCCGAGGATCGTCAGGCGCATCTCATCCCACTCCGGGTCACACGTCGACGGCTTGGGCGTCGGACAGGCGGGCGATGGTGGCGGTGGCCCGGTGGACGGCGTTGCGGCGGCCCGGCGGGATGACGTCGTCGAGGAACGCGTAGCGGCGGGCCAGCTCGGCTTCGGTGGACTCGCTGTGATGGCGGGCGGCGGTCTGGCGGACGGCCTGCCACCAGTCGGCGATGTCGCCCCAGCCGGGGGCGGAGAGCGAGCCTCCGAAGTGCTGGACGGAGAGGGAGGCGACGAGGTTGGCGAACGCGACCCGGTCGGCGAGGGGCCAGCCGCCCAGGGTGCCGGTGATGAAGCCGGCGGTGAAGACGTCGCCGGCGCCGGTCGGGTCAAGAGCCTCAACGGGCACGCCGGGCGCGGTCGCCACCTCACCCGTGCCCGAGTCGATCGCGAGCGCGCCGTCGTGCCCGTTCGTCACCACGACGACCGGCACCAGGCCGGACAGCTTGTCGAGTGCCTGTTGCGGCGAGTCGGTCCGGGTGTAGCGCATCGCCTCGACCGCGTTGGGCAGGAACGCGTGGCAGTCCTCCAGGGCGCTGAGCACGTCGCAGGACCACTGGTCGGTCTCGTCCCAGCCGACGTCGGCGAAGACGAGTGTGCCCTCGGCCCGCGCCCGGTGCACCCAGCCCGTGCCGGTCCCGGCCAGGCTCACCGCCGCGCTGCGGGCCGCCGGCAGGCCGTTGACCAGACCGTCCTCGTCGGTCGGCAGCGGGTGCCCGTGCGTGATCATGCTGCGGTCCCGGTCGTACGCCAACGAGACGGTGACGGGCGAGTGCCAGTCGTCGACGCGCCGCGAGGCGGACAGGTCGATGCCCTCCTGGCGGCTCAGGACGCGGTGGCAGAACTCTCCATAGGCGTCTGAGCTGAGGGCGGTGCCGAGCCCGGTGTGCAGGCCGAGCCGGCTCGCGGCGACGGCCAGGTTGGCGACGCCGCCGGGGCAGGAGCCCATCCCCGCCGCCCACACCTCGGTGCCGGGCTCGGGCAGCTCACGGAGGCCGGTGAAGATGACGTCGAGATACACCACCCCCGGCACGAACAGGTCGAGCTGTCCAGCCATTGGCCGATCTTACCCCCGTCCCCATAGGTCAGGTAGCGATTGATCACCGAGTGTGACGCAGGTCGGCGTGTGCCGCACGCAGGGTGTCGGCGGCCCGGTCGGTGCCGGGCGGCCGGATCTCATCGATCAGGCGCCACGCCTCGTCGAGGGCCACCGACAGCTCACGGATGCGGCCGGCGTGCTGGCGGCGCACGTCCTCCCGCACTTTCTCGATCCGGCGCATCCACCCGTCAGCGGAAGGCCCGGACGGCGCGGGCGGCGCGGGACCCTCGCCGGGGACCGGCACGATCGCGGCGATCGGGCGCCCGCCGTCGACCACGACCGTCACCTGACCGGTGAGCCCGGTCACCCGGACGAGTTGCTGGAACCGCAGGCGGGCCTCGGCGACCGAGAGCTCGATGCGGCGGCGGATCGGCGCTGCTGGTTCTCCCATGCCGCGATGATGCCGCCGGGGTATGACACTTTTACGAGATGACGATCACCGCCGCAGACATCCGCACCTCGGTCGCCCTCGCACTGGACACCCTGGAGAAGGGCGCCGAGCTCGACTGGGAGCAGCCCGCGGGCACCCTGAGCTGGACAGTCCGGGAGACCGTCGACCACATGGCCGACGACCTTTTCGCGTACGCGGGACAGCTCTCGCCGGAGAGGGAGCCGCTTTCGGCGTACGTCCCCTTTCTCTGGACCCGGCGCCCCGACGGCCCGGCACTGACCGTCCGGGCTGACCCGAAGGACGGCGCAGCCGGACTTCTGCAGGTGCTGGACGCCTCCGGTGGCCTGCTCGCCGCCCTCGTGGAGATCCGCCCGCCGCAGCGCCGCGCCTACCACCCGATGGGCGTCTCCGACCCGGAGGGCTTCGCCGCGATGGGCATCGTCGAGGTCCTGGCGCACACGCACGACGTCGCCACCGGTCTGAGGCTGCCCTGGACGCCGCCCGAGGATCTCTGCGACCGGGTCCTGCGGAGACTGTTCCCGCACGCGCCGGCGGGCACGGACCGGTGGGCCACCCTGCTCTGGGCGACCGGCCGCGGCGACCTGCCCGGGCACGCGCGGCTGACCTCCTGGCGCTGGCACGGCGAACCCCGCGTTCAGAACCGATAGGCCGCCAGCAGCCGCGCCGACTTCTCGGCCCCGTCGGCCAGCACCGCCAGGTCCACATCGGTGAAGATCCGGGGACGGGTGTCGATCACGCAGTGCGCGCCCAGCGTCACCCCGCCCCGGCCGAGAAGCGGCACCCCGAGATAGCTCCGCAGCCCCGACGACTGCAGGAACGGGTTGCCCGAGTGGCGCGGGTCCGACCGGCCGTCGGTCACGCAGTACGGCTCACCGGCCAGCACCGTGTGGGCGCACATCGACCACTCCGCAGGCGTGCCCCGCGACTCGGCCACCCACTGCAGTGCCATCGTGCCGTACGAACCGAGGATCAGCTGAACGCTGTCCAGGAGCACCGAGACCAGCGCGACCGGCGCGTCGAGCAGGGTGGCGCTGCGCTGTGCCACCGCGTCCAGGCTGGTACGCAGATCGGCGTTGTCCAGGTCGTACTCGGCGACCGCCCGCATGCGTGCCGGATCGCCGAGCTGGTCGAACAGATCGGTGTTCACGTCGGCTCCTCCGCGAGGTGGACTTGCTCCCGGCATCCCGCACTACTCCCGTCGGCACGGCATGGGCGCTGCTGAGGCATCATCCGACAACGGGACAAAGAGCGCGAATCCGCCGACTGATCAGAGGCGCCGGGACACCGGAGTGATCCGGAGCCGCCGCAGGAACGGGAGGAACGGATCCCCGAACGTCCGGGCGGCCGTGTTCAGCAGCAGCGCCAGCGCGACCATCCCGACCGCCGGCATCCCGATCAGCATCGCGACCACCGAGCCCGCCAGGCCGCTCCACACCATGACCCGCAACCCGATGTCCGCCACCGGGATGCCGCTCGGGCGCTCCCGGGTCCAGACCGGCAGGAACGACGAGGCGAGCGCCAGCGCCACCGCACCCAGCACCGCGGCCCCGACGAGGAACGCCTGCGGCCAGTGGAAGTGCCGGCCGAGCGCGTAACCGCCGGACAGGACGACGCCGAACCAGACTTTCGCCAGGGCCCATCGCCCGAAGCGGACCACGAGGTCGTCGCCCGTCGTCATGAGAATCTCCCAACGAGGGAAAGCCTCAGCCTACCCGCGAAAACGCGCCCGGAATGCCGCCCGCATCTCATCGCGCCGGTCGAAAATCGCGAAGACCACCAGGTCGAAGTGCGGGACGGCCCGGAGTGCCACGGCGAACGCCTCCGCCACCTCCGCCGGGTCGTTGCCGAACACCCCGCAGCCCCACGCGCCCAGGACGAGATCGCGATGCCCGTGCGCGGCTGCCACGGCCAGGACCCGGGTCGCGCGGCGGGTCAGCACGGCCGGCACCTCCGGCAGCGCCGCCGGCTCGTTGCGAGCGATCATCGCCCGGTTGGGCGCCGCCGCGGTGAGGAACGAGGTGAGGTAGGGCTCCGGGAGCAGCGTCCCGCTGTCGTCCCGGATGATCGGGACACCAGGCGAGTAGATGACCCGGTCCGTGTACAGCAGGCTGCGCTGATGTGCGTAGAAGTCACCGGCTGCGAGCAGCGACGGATACAGCGCCGAGCTGCGGGCGAGGCTCTCCTCCTGCGCCTGGGCGCCGTTGCGGAAGCCGCCGCCGGGCTTGCGGGCGGAGGCGAAGTTCAGGGAGGCGGCGCCGGGACCGAGCCGGCGTGCCGCGGCCAGGGTGGACTCCCCGGTGACCTCGACGATCGCCGTCGCCGGGCCCGGGAACGCGGGCAGCGGGTCCGCCGGCTGGTAGAGGCGCGTCCCGGCAACCGATGCCGCCACCGCCTCGGCGATGTCGGCACCGTCATAACCACCGCGTTCCACGATGGAGATCGTCTCCGCGGCGATCTCGCGCAACCTCTCCCTCATGTGCACGATCATCGGCGATCGGCCCGCGCGGTTCCAGCGATTTGGAACACCCTAGTAAACATGTAGGATATGTAGGTAAGCTGCGCGCCATGACCGCCGTACCCCTTGATCTTTCCGGCGTCGGCAAGGACTTCACCACGAGTGGGCGCCGGCGCGGTGTGCTCGCCGGCGTCGACCTTTCGGTCGCCGCCGGCGAGGTTGTGGCCCTGTTGGGTCCGTCGGGGTGCGGCAAGTCGACATTGCTGCGGCTTGCGGGTGGGCTGGAAAAGCCAACCACGGGAGAGGTACGCGTAAACGGCACCGAAGTCACGGGGATCGACTCCCGGTGCGCTGTGGTGTTCCAGGAACCTCGCCTGCTCCCGTGGCGGACGCTGGAGCGCAACGTCGCCTTCGGACTCCCGCGCGGCACCACGGGCCGGCAGGGCCGGGCCGAGGTCGCGCACTGGCTCGACGTCGTCGGGCTCGCCGACTTCGCCAAGCACCGCCCCCGCCAGGTTTCCGGTGGCATGGCGCAGCGGGCCGCCCTGGCCCGCGCTCTCGCCCGGCGGCCCGGCGTGCTGCTGCTGGACGAGCCGTTCGCGGCGCTGGACGCGCTGACCCGGCTGCGCATGCAGGACCTGCTGGTCGAGGTGCAGCGCGAAGCCGGAACGACCGTGCTGCTGGTGACCCACGACGTGGACGAGGCGCTGCACCTGGCCGACCGGGTCGTGCTGCTCGGCGCCACCGAGCCGGGCGGGCCGGCCGGAATCAGGCTGACCCTCGACGTCCCCGGCGAGCGGCCGCGCGACCGGGGCGACGCCGGGCTGGCCGCCCACAAGGTCTCGCTGCTCTCTGAACTCGGAGTGCATCCCGTTCGCGAACTGGAAGGAACCACCCGGATATGAGGATCATGCGCGCGGTGCTGGCGGCTGCGGCCTCGGCGGCCCTGCTGACCGGTTGCGTCCAGGGGGAGGACGAGCCCGCCGAGAAGGCCGGTGCCACCCTGCGGCTCGACTACGCGTACTACAACCCGGCCAGCCTGGTGCTCCGCGAGCAGAAGTGGCTGGAGACCGGCCTGGCCGCGCGGAACGTGACGGTCACCTGGCAGCTCTCGGCCGGCAGCAACAAGGCGAACGAGGCCCTGCGCGCCTCGGCGATCGATGTCGGCTCCACGGCCGGAGTGGCGGCCCTGGTGGCCCGGGCGAACGGCTCGCCGATCAAGACGATCGACGTGTTCAGCCAGCCGGAGTGGGCCGCGATCGTGGTGCCGAAGGACTCGGCGATCACGAACGTGGCCGGGCTCAAGGGCAAGCGGATCGCCGCCACCAAGGGCACCGACCCGTACTTCTTCCTTCTCCAGGCCCTGGACGAGGCGGGGCTGAAGCCGAGCGACGTCACGGTGACGAACCTGCAGCACGCCGACGGAAAGACCGCCCTGGAACGCGGTGACGTCGACGCCTGGGCCGGGCTCGACCCACTGATGGCGACGTCCGAGGTGGACGCCGGCTCCAAGCTGATCTACCGCAACGTGGCGTTCAACTCGTACGGCGTGCTCAACGCCCGTGAGGCCTTCCTGACCGAGCACGCGGACCTGGCCCAGGCCGTGGTCGACGCGTACGAGCGCGCCCGTCAGTGGATCAAGGACAACCCGGACGAGGCGGTGAAGCTGTATGCGCGGGAGGCCAAGATCACCGAGGCCGTGGCGAAGACGGTGCTCACCGAGCGTACGCGCCTGGATGTCGACCCGGTCCCCGGCGCCGCGCAGCGTGCCGTCTTCGAGAAGATCCTGCCGGTGCTGGTCGCCGACGCCAACGTGAAGAGCGAGGCGGACGCCAGGGCCGCGATCGACACGCTTTTCGAGCCGAGGTACGCGACCGCGCGGAGCGCTTCGTGACCCTTCGCAGGTTGCCGGCGGTGGGTCTGATCCTGCCGCTGGTGCTCCTCGCCGGATGGCAGTTGTCGGCCTCGGCCCAGCTGCCACCGCCGAGCGAGGTGATCGCGGCCCTCGGTGAGCTCGGCCGGCGCGGCGAACTCTGGCACCACCTGGCGATCAGCACGCAACGGGTGCTGATCGGCTTCGCCGCCGGGTCGGCCCTCGGGCTGGCGCTCGGCGGGCTGGTGGGGCTCTCGCGTACCGCAAGCGCCGCCCTGTCACCCACCGTCCAGGCGATCCGGGCCGTCCCGTCGCTCGCCTGGGTGCCGCTGCTCCTGCTCTGGCTGGGCATCGGCGAGACCCCGAAGATCGTGCTGGTGGCGATCGGGGCGTTCTTCCCCGTCTACACCACGGTCTCGGCTGCGCTGTCCCACATCGACCCGCACCTGGTGGAGGTCGGCCGCGCGTACGGCCGATCCGGCATCCACCTGCTCGCGTCGATCCTGTTCCCGGCCGCGACACCGGCGATCCTGTCCGGTCTGCGGCTGGGGCTGGCCCAGGGCTGGCTGTTCCTGGTCGCGGCGGAGCTGATCGCCTCGTCGATGGGCCTGGGCTTCCTGCTGATCGACAGTCAGAACACCGGCCGCACCGACGTCATGCTGCTGGCGATCATCCTGCTGGCGGTGCTCGGCAAGCTCAGCGACACCGCCCTCGGCCTCGGCGAGCACCGGCTGCTGGCGTCCTGGTCTAGGGTCTGACCCTGTGGAACACGAGGAACTGCTGCTGGTCGCCGTGGTGGAGATGGCCGACGGCCACGTCGAGGCCGGCCGCCGTTACGAGGACGCCGTGCTGGCTCTGCTGGGCCGGCACGGCGGCAAGCTCGAACGGCGCCTGCGCGAGGACAGCGGCACCGAGGTCCACGTGATCCGCTTCGCCGGCCGCGCCGGCCTCGGCACCTTCATGGCGGACCCGGAGCGGCAGGCGCTGCGCTCCGCTCTGGGCGAAGCCGCACCCACCACTCGGGTCCTCGAGGTCCGCGACATCTAGCCGCCGTCCCGATCCCGTAGGGGCGGCGATCCATCCACGATCCGAACCAGGGGCCGGACGGAACCTGCTGCTTGGGGCGTGAGGCCCCGCCCGGCTCAGCCCATGCTGCTCCCGGCCGCTCTCGATTCGCTATCAGACCTCTGTCACGCGGCCGGTCTTCTTTCACGCGGCTTCTTTCACGCGGCCAGGCGGAACCGTTCCGCGTGCACCTGCCGGGACGGGACCCGCAGTCGCCGCAGGCTCTCCACCACGGTGTCGGTCAGCGCCGCCGGCCCGCAGATGAAGACGTCCCGCTCGGCGACGTCCGGCACCAGCGCCTGCAGGTTCTCCGGCCGGAACGGCTGGTTGGACGGCCCCGTCGGCCCGGTGATCACGTGCAGCCGCGCGCCCCTGCCCCGGGCCAGGTTGCGCAGCTCACCGAGCAGCACCGCGTCGTCGGCGTTGCGAACCCGGTAGAGCACGACCACGTCCCCGCCGATCTCCGGATCCTCCAGCAGCGACCGGATCGGCGTGATCCCGATACCCCCCGCGATCAGCAGCGTCGCTGCCCGCGAACGCTGGTCCAGGGTGAAGGCACCGTACGGCCCCTCGGCGAACACCCGCGACCCGACGCTGAGATCTCGCAGCCCTCTGCTGGTGGTGCCGATCCCCTTGGCGGTGAGCCGCAGCGACCGCCCGTTCGGCGCCGCCGACAGCGAGAACGGATTCACCTGCCACCACCGGTTGTGCCCCGGGAACCGCCACAGGAAGAACTGCCCGGCCCGAGCCGGCAGGCGATGCAGATCGCGCCCCGTGACATGCACCGAGACCACGTCGTCGGACTCCGGCACCACCGCCGCCACCCGGAACCGGTGCCGCGCGTTGCGGACCAGCGGCACGATCACCCGCCCGGTGAGCAGCGCACCCAGGGCGAACGCCCAGAGACCCCACCAATAGATCTTGGTGCCGAGGTTGATGGCGAAGGCGGTTCCCTCGTACACCTGGTGGATCACACCGAGGACCACGACGGCGTAGAGCAGGAAGTGCACCGCGTGCCAGGCCTCGTAGGACAGGCGGCGGCGCGCGATGCGTACGGAGAGCGCCACCACCAGCACGATCAGCCCCACCGCGATCATCCCGAGCAGCACCGGAACCTGCTTCGACAGCGTCACCGCCGTCTTCAGCACCGGCACCCCGTCGTACTGCGCGAACCCGGTGATCACAAACGACGGGTGGAGTACCGCCAGCCAGAACACGGTGAACCCGGTCCACCGGTGCCAGCTGGTCAGCCGATCCATGCCGAACGCCCGGTCGAGCAACGGCAGCCGGGCGATCAGCAGCAGCTGCACCACCATCGTGAAGGCGAGATAGAGCCCCAGCATCCGCCCGATCGACCCGAGCAGGTTGTGCGCCGGCGGCCCCGCCAGCTGAAACAACACCTGTACAACAGCAACGTTCACAAGAAGAAAAGCCCAGAGCGCCACACGCACGAACTGAGCGGATCGTCGGACGGTGATTGCCTGCGGGTGGGTTACGGCGGTCATCCCGATCTCCCCTGCCTGAGCAACGGTGTACAGGGTGTACCACAATTGTCACGCTCCGGTTCACCACACACACCCTCCGCAAGGACAGACCGCCGACCCGTGCCGAACGGTCACGCCGATCGCGTTCGTCAGCACGGCAATCACCGTCGCCTTCAACCGGGGCATGGACGAGGCCGACCGCCTCAGCAGCATCGTCGCCGCCGCAGTCTCCATGGCCGCCCTGGGTGCGACCCTCGCGTTCGGCCTCCGGAAGGGTACGCAGGACGAGCCGGCGTCGCGCTTGCGCACCGCGCTCGGCGCCCTGGCGTTCGTCCTGCTCGCGGTCATCGCGGTCGCCGCGCCGATCATGGTGGTCCCCCGGGTCTGGGCAGCCGATCCCGCACCCGACAAAACGGGACCGCAGTCAACGCCCTCAAGCGCCGGCATATCACCGGCCCCTCCCCGGCAACTCCGCTGGAACCCACCGGAACTGTGGACGAACGCGGCTGACGAGATATCGGCTCTCGCGCTCTCCCCCAACGGCCGCCTGGTGGCGGCCGGCGACAGCGGCGGTTTCGTCTGGGTCTACGACCTGCGCACCGCCGACCTCGTCCGGGAAATAAGAGCCGACTCCGACTACATCGAGGACGTGACCTTCACGCCGGACGGCACGACGCTGGCGGCCGCCGGCTGGGACAAGAAGATCAGGCTCTACACGACAGCTGACTGGTCGACGGCGGGAGCCATCAGCGAGTTCCGCACCACGGTGAAGGAGATCACGTACTCCGGCAACGGCGACTCGATCGCCGCTCTCAGCGGCGACGAGATCAAGATCATCGATGTTGGCCCGCGGGCGGTGTACGACACCGTCGAGGACGTCGAAAAACTGAAGTCGATGACCTTCATCGACAGTGAGGAGACGCTCCTCGTCGCCGACCTGCGTTCGGTCCGGCTGTGGGACGTCGACGCCGAGCAGTACACCAGGACGTTGTTCAGTGGAACAGGCGTGGTCCGGGAGATCCATGCCTCGCCCGATCGGCGGTACTTCGGCATCAGCGGTTACGGCTCGGACTCCCCGCGCATCCGCGACACCCGAACCGGTGAGGTGGTCCGGCTCGACGGCCAGCCCGCGTCCCAGGGCGAGATTGCCTTCTCCGCGCACACGAACCTCGTCGCGGTCGAGAGCGAGGACAGCATCGTGGTGTGGGACCTGCCGTCCGGCCACGTCCTCGACACCCTCGACCTGGGCGACGTCAATCTGGACGCCCTCGAGTTCGGCCCCGGCGACACCATCATCGCCGGCTGCAGCGACCATGTGGTCCGCGTCTGGACCCCGGAGTGACGTGCGGGCGGCAGGATTCGAACCTGCTCAGCGCTGAGGCAACCGGTTTACAGCCGGGTCCGACTCTCCGTCGTCGGCGCGCCCGCAAGCAACGGCCGCCCGTCCCCGAGCGGGGACGGGCGGGTTGGAATCGGTGGGTTACGCAGCAAAAACTAGTGCCGCCCACCCCGGACCGGCAACGGATTTACTGTGGCGCCCCCAGGTCGTCCAGGGCCTTCGCCGCGCCCCGGTGCACGGTCACCGGGGACGTCTTGCGGGCGGTCTCCGTGCTGATCTCCTTGGCCGCCGCGTTCGCCTGCTCCAGCTGCGCCTTGCGGTCGAACAGCGTCTTGGTCAGCGCGCACGCCACGTTCGCGTCCAGGTTGTCGCGGACGAGCAGGAAGTTCGGTACGATGATGGTCTTCACGTCCGCCGCCGTGCCGTACGCCGCGGCCGGGACCGTGCCCTCCTGGTAGACCTCGTTGATCTTCTGCATCTCCGGCAGGAGCGGGGTGATGTCGAGGAACTCGACCTGGTCCTTCTGCGTGGTGAGCAGGTCGGTGATGCCCGGCGTGGGCAGGCCGCCGGACCAGAACAGCGCGTCGATCGTGCCGTCCTTCATGCCGTCGACGGTCTTCGTGAGGTCCAGCTTCTGCGCCTGGACGTCACTCTCCGGCTTGAGCCCGGCCGCCGTCAGGATCCGGTTGGCGATCACCTCGGTGCCGGACTTCGGCGAGCCGGTGGAGACGCGCTTGCCCTTCATCCCGGCGACGTCCTTGATCCCGGCGGCCTTGCGGACGATCACCTGCGTGTAGTTCGTGTGGATCCGGGCCAGCGCCGCGACCGGCTGCTTGCCGGTGAAGCTGCCGGTGCCGTTGACCGCGTCGGCCGCGGTGTCGGCGAGGGAGAACGCCACGTCGTACGTGCCGGCCACCAGCTGCTGGATGTTCTGCACCGAGGCGCCCGTCTCCGACGCGGTGGCCTGCAGGTTGCCGCCCACCGCGTTGATCTGCTCGGCGTACGCGTTCCCCAGCGCGAAGTACACACCGGTCGCGTTCCCGGTCGCGATGCCGATCCGGGTCGACTGACCGACCTCGCAGGTGACGTCGCCGCCGGTGTCCTGCGCGGCGCTGTCCTGTTTGCCGCCGCAGCCCGCGCCGGCCACCGCCAGCGCACCGGCCAGGGTGATGCCCAGTATGCGTCTCATGCTTCCTCCCGTGAACGAAACCGTGAACGAAACCGCGAACGAGCCCGTGGACGATTTGGTTGGACCCTCGCCAGCACGGCGGCCACGACGAGGGCGATCACACCGGCGATCACGGCCGGCAGCTCCAGGTAGAGCAGCAACAGCCCGGCCAGGCCGGCGAGCACCCGGCTCGGGACACCGGCCGGGCCGACACCCGGGAACCACGCCCCGGTCGCGACGGCCAGGCCCAGCACGGCCAGGGCAGCGACCGCGGTGGTCCACACGACGTCCAGGAACGGGCCGCGGGCCAGCAGGTACTCCCCGTTGCTGGTCAGCACGAACGCGATCGGTGCCAGGAACGCCGGCAGCGCGTACTTCAGTGCCTGCCACATCGTCGCGATGGCCCGCCCGCCGGTGATCGCGCTGGCGCCGACGGCCGCCAGTGCCGTCGGCGGCGTGACCTCGGAGAGCACCGAGTAGTAGAAGACGAACATCGCGGCCGCCGGCGCCGGCACACCGAGCGTCAGCAGTGCCGGCCCGATGATCACCCAGCCGATGATGAAGCTGGCCGTGACCGGCACCGCGAGACCCAGCAGGGCGAGCGCGAACGCCGCCAGCACCACGGTCAGCGCCAGCACCGCCTGTGGGTTGTCGGTGATCGCCTGTGCCCCGCTGACCAGCAGCGACGCGAGCTGCGCGCCGAGGCCCGTCTTGGTCGTGGTGGCGGTGATGATGCCCGCCGCGGTACAGACGGCGACCACCGGCAGCACGCCGCGCACCCCCGCCGACAGCGCCGCGAAGATCCTCGGCGGGGTGAGCCACGACCGCCGGTCCAGGAACGACAGCGCCCCGGCCAGGATCGTCGCGTACACCACCGAACGGGTGGCCGACTCCCCCAGCGCCAGCAGCACGACGATGACCACGAGCGACGAGAAGTGGTACCCGAACCGGCCCAGCAGCCGCCACGCGCTGGTCGCCGGCGCCTCGATCGCGCGTACCCCGAACCGCCGGACGTCGATCTCCACGGCGAGCAGGATGCCCAGGTAGTAGAGGACGGTCGGAATCATCGCCCAGCCGAGCACGGTCAGGTAGGAGACGTTCAGGTACTCCGCGACGATGAACGCGGCCGCACCCAGCGTCGGCGGCGAGAGGATCGCGCCGACACCGGCCGCGGCCAGCATGCCACCGGCCTGCTCCCGCGGATACCCGGCCTTCTTGAGCATCGGCCACGTCACCGCGCCGACGCTGACCGCGGTAGCCGTACCCGATCCGGAAACCGTGCCCAGCAGAAAGCCGGCGGCGACAGCGGTGCGCCCCGCCGCACTCCGCGACCTGCGAAACGCGGCGACCGAGAGGTCGACGAAGAACCGGCTCGCCCCCGACAGATCCAGCACCGCACCGTAGATCGTGAACAGCACGATGTACGTAGCCGCCACATCCAGCGGCGTCCCGTAGAACCCGCTCCCCGAGTTGTAGAGCGCGTCCACGATCTGCGCGAAGTCGAGCCCCGAGTGCGCCACCGGCCAGTGCTGCGGCAGCAGTCCACCGTAGTAGCCATATCCCAGGAACAGCAGGCACACGACCGGCAGCGCCCACCCCGTCGTCCGCCGGCAGGCCTCGATCACCAGCACCAGCAGCACCGCACCGAACACCACATCAACCGGTTCGAGCAACCCCTGCCGGTCCAGGAACGCGTTGTAGCCGCCGGCAAACGGATTCACCGGGTACAGGCAAACCAGCAGAGCGACACCGGCCAGGATCCAGTCGGTCACGCCAGGCGCTTCCCGGCCTTTCCCAAACCCTGATTTGTACGCGAGAAAGCACAGCGGCAGTGTCCCCGCCAGAAAAATGATCAGGTAATACTGGCTGCCCTGCGCCAGCGGCCGGAACACCTGCCACAACACCAGCAGCGCCACCCCGAACGCCACCACGGCGACGAACGTCCCGACCCACCCGGCAAGCTCCCGAGCAGGCCTCTCCTCCTCGTCGTAATGCACCGCCTCAGGCACATCCAACGTGGACGCCCGAGGTGGGTCGTCGACATCAGGAGATCGATCATCACCCATGAAACGACCGTACTATGCCACCCCCGTCCTGTTAACGATCATCGCCCCGAGGGATGACGGCCCCAACCCCCGCGTGTGGATTTGGGGTGCGCTGCGCACCCTAAATCCACACACGGGGTTCAGCCGACGTCGCGCAGGCGGGCGGCGGTCTTCTCCGGGGTGGTGTCGCTGATCCAGGCGGCCATCGCGGATTCGACGCCGGCCAGATATTTCAGCTTGCCGGGGGCTCGCAGCACCGAGAAGACCTGCAGGTGCAGGCGGAACAGGTCGCGGCCGGAGTGGACCGGGGCCTGGTGGACGCCGGCGATGTAGGGCAGGGGGTCGGGGCCCGGGAAGAAGCGGTCCAGGCGGCCCAGGACGTCGAGGTAGACGCGGGCCAGGTCGTCTCGTTCCGGGGCGGTCAGTTCGGCCAGGTCGGCCACGTCGCGGTGCGGGGCGAGGTGGACCTCGACCGGCCAGCGGGCCGCGGCCGGGACGTAGGCGGTCCAGTGTGCGGAGGAGGTGACCACGCGGGTGGTGGCTCGGCGTTCGGCTTCGAGGATGTCGCGGAACAGGTTGCGGCCGGTGGTCTCCCGGTGGTGGCGGGCCATCTCCAGCATGCGGGCGGTCTTCGGGGGGATGAACGGGAAGGCGTAGATCTGGCCGTGCGGGTGGGGCAGGGTCACGCCGATCTCGCGGCCCCGGTTCTCGAAGATGAAGACGTGTTCGACGCCGGGTTGTCTGCCCAGTTCGGCTGTGCGGTCGGCCCAGGCTTCGATGACGGTGCGGGCGCGGTGGGGGGTCAGGCTGCCGAAGGACCCCTGCGGGGCCGAGGAGAAGCAGACCACTTCGGTACGCCCGGTGGCGGGTCGCGCCGGCCACAGAGGGTCGTCGTCGACCAGGGAGTCAGCGCCGCCGTTGCGTGGGGAGAAGGCGGGGAAGCGGTTCTCGAAGACGACCACGTCGTAGTCGGCCTCGGCGATCTCGGTGGGGAACCCGCCCGGTGTGGTGGGTGCGAGCGGGTCCTGGTCGGCGGGTGGCAGGAAGGTGCGGTCGTTGCGGTGCGAGGCCATGGCGATCCACTCGCCGGTCAGCGGGTCGTAGCGGACCTGGGCGCCGCCGCGCAGCACGTCCTCGGCGGGCGGGAGGGGGCGGGTGTCGACGGCGTCGCGGGAGACGTAGGGCTCCGTGTCGTCGAAGTAGATGATCTCCCGTCCGTCGGCCATGGTGCGGACGGTCTTGCGGACCCGGTGTTCGGGGGGCGGTTCGGTGGCGATCGCGCGGTACACCAGTTCGACGCGGTCGACGGCGAGCAGCTGGTTGTCGACCGCGGCCAGGCGCTCGTGCGCCTCCGGGGGCAGGTGGACCGGGGAGCCCGCGGCCAGCGGCAGCAGGTGCAGGGTGACCTCGGCGCCGGGGCGGTAGCCCGCGTCGATCAGGTTGACCGTCCAGCGTGAACCGTCCCAGAACCGGTCGGTGACGGTGGTGCCGTCGATGCGCAGCTCGCCGGCGTCACCGGCCCAGAAGATCCGCAGCAGCGGGTCGCGGTCCGGGTCGGCGGCGTCGGCGGGCAGGTCGAGCCGGTAGACCGCGGCCAGTTCGTCGAAGAGGTCGGGCACGGGGGCGGACGGGCGGCCGTCGTGCTTGCCGTAGGTGACGGGGACCGTGACCGCCGCCGGGCGTACCGGCGTGGCGGGTACGGTCACGGTCCCCGGCTGAGCCGTGGGCGCCACGGCCAGCGGGTGGAAAGACCTGGTGGAGATGTCGTATGCCCGTACGCTCGCATCTGAAACGGCCTTGACCGTCACCTGGCCGGAAGCGTCCCACTGAAGCTCGTGCTCGCTGATCAGAAGCCGGCGGCCGCCGTCCTCCGCGACCCAGGCCGAACCGGCCGCCTCGGCCGGGAGGACGAGCACGTCGACGACGCCCGTGTCGGTGCCCAGCCGGATCGGCGTCAGACCGGGAGTGATCTCCTGCGCCTGGATCTCGCCGTCGATGACCACCGCCAGCTCGGGCGCGATGCCCGCGTCGGCGACCAGCACCACCGTGGGCACCGCACCCGGCAGCAGGGTCAGCGCGGTGGCGGTGGCCCAGGCGATCCGGACGCCGCCGGCGGTGAGGTTGACCGGCCAGCGCGCGAGGGTGCCGGGCGGGATGTCGACGGGCTTCGACGGGAACTCGATCTCGGTGTCGCCGAGGGTGACCCGGAAGCGGGCGCCGCGGTAGACCGGGAGCGGGAAATGCGGCTGGTGCCAGGAGAGGAAGACGAAACCGCTCTCCCCGTCGCTGCGCAGCGCCCACCGAAGGGTCGTGTCGTCCTCGACGCCGCTGGGGCGCACGTCGGGCAGGCTGGACGGCATCCGGGCGAGCCGGTCGCCGAACGCGGCGAGGAACGCGTGCTGGCGGCGCAGCGCGGCGTGACTCGCCGCCAGGGTCCCGGCCTCGCCGATCGGGGCGTGGAAGTCGTAGCCGAGGCGCGGCATGTCGTTGGGATAGCCGGTGGCGTGTGACTCCTGCATGTCCGGGCCGGGGTTGGTGCCGCCGGTGTACATGTAGTAGCCCTGCCAGGCCGACCCGTTGCCGATCTTGCAGTGGGCGATGGCGGCGACGTCGAGGGCCTCGGGCCGGGGCCGGCGGTGGTACGCCGTGGCCATGCCCCCGCCCAGCTCGCACGTCGCCGGCGGGAACAGCTCGGACGGGGTGCGCGGGCCGCCGGTCGCCGCCTCGATGGCCTGGGCGCGCCGCACGTCGGCGCCGATGCCCGCGTCGTCCCAGACGTGCGAGAAGAAGTAGTGGTCGCGGAAGGTCGGGTCCCACGGGGCGTCGGCGTCGACCCAGAAGCCGTCGCCGTAACCGCCGTAGAGGGGCAGCACCTCGTCCTCGGGGAGGTCGGCGCCGCCCCAGGCGGTGGCGGTCCAGAGGGGTGCATTCAGCCCCGCCTCGCGAGCCAGCTTCTTGAGGGTGACCAGGTGCTGGGGCTGGTCGTAGAGTTCGTTCTCCAGCTGGATGCCGATGACCTTGTCGACGTTGTGCAGCTCTTGTCCGATTTGCCGGAACCACTCCGCGACGAGGCCGAGATACGCCGGGTCGTCGGTGCGGTGACGGACTTCTGCCTGCTGGACCCAGTCGGGGAAGCCGCCGTTGCGGGACTCCCCGTGACACCACGGGCCGATCCGGAGCACGACGTCGAGTCCGGTCTCGACCGCCAGGTCGACGAACGCGGCCACGTCCAGGTTGCCGTCGAAGCGCACCTCGCCCCGGCGCGGCGAGTGGTGCAGCCAGAAGATGTAGCTGGCCACCACCGTGACGCCGCCCGCCTTCATCTGCCGCAGGCGCTCCGCCCACCGGTGCCGAGGCACCCGGCTGTAGTGCATCTCGCCGGAGACCGGCACGACCGGGCGGCCGTCGCGGATCAGGAAACGGTTCGTCAGCGAGAGCCCCGGCCGCGCGTCCTCCTCGTTGCTCATCCGCGGCCGGAGCAGCGGCGTCGCCCAGGGTTGGTGGCGAACGGAGAGCGGCATGGGATCAGCTCCTTGCAACTTGACTGTAACCGGTCACAGCCCGGCGAGCCCGAACGATACACAGGCGTAACGGGTGGGATGCAAGGGCTTGACACATCGCCGTAACAGCAGCACTGTAACCGGTCACAGGGGCCGACCGAGGTGAATGCCTTCCGGCGGCCTCCCCCACGGCTTTCCGTCCCCCGGCCGAAGCCGATCAAGGAGGATCGATGAAGACAAAATTCGCCCCACTTGTGGCCGCATTGACTTTGTTCGCCGTCACCGCCTGCTCCAGCTCTGACTCCGACTCGTCCACCCAGCAGGAGGAACCGACCGGACCGGTCGCCCTGACCTACTGGAGCTGGGCGCCGAACATGGACAAGGTCGTCGCGGCCTGGAACGCCAAGAACCCGAACATCCAGGTGACCGTCAACAAGCAGGACGGCGGCGACCCGGCCGTCACCAAGCTGCTCACCGCGATCAAGGCCGGCAGCGGCGCGCCCGACATCATGCAGGCCGAGTACCAGAAGATCCCCACTCTGGTCTCGTCCGACGCGATCGTCGACATCGCCGCCGAGGTCGGCTCGGTCAAGGACAAGTTCCCGGAGGGTGCCTGGAGCGGCGTCACGCTCGGCTCGGAGGCCGTCTACGGCGTGCCGCAGGACTCCGGCCCGCTGATGTTCTTCTACCGCTCCGACGTGTTCGACAAGAACGGCCTGCAGGCCCCGAAGACCTGGGACGACTACGCGGCGGCCGCCGAGAAGATCCACAAGGCGAACCCGAAGCAGTACCTCGGCACGTTCTCGTCCAACGACCCGGGCCTGTTCGCCGGTCTCGCCCAGCAGGCCGGCGGGTCCTGGTGGGGCGTGAAGGGCGACGCGTGGAGCGTCAACATCAACGAGCCGAACACCCAGAAGGTCGCCGCGTACTGGGGCGGGCTCGTGGAGAAGGGCGTCATCGACAACAAGCCGATGTACACGCCGGAGTGGAACGCCGCGCTCAACGACGGCACCCAGGTCGGCTGGGTCAGCGCGGTGTGGGCGCCGGGCGTGCTCGAGGGCAGCGCCAAGGACACCAAGGGCAAGTGGAAGGCCGCCACGATGCCGCAGTGGGACGTCGCGGCGCCCGCGACCGGTAACTGGGGCGGTTCGGCCACCAGCGTGACGACCCAGTCCAAGTACAAGAAGCAGGCCGCCCAGTTCGCCACCTGGCTGAACACCGACCCGGAGGCGCTGAAGCTGCTGGCCGGCACGGCCAACGTCTACCCCGCTGCCAACGACGCCGCGAGCGTGCTGACCTCGCCGCCCGCGTTCTTCTCGGACCAGCCGGACTTCTACACGATCGCCGGTGAGGCCGCGAAGGTCACCAAGCCGTTCACGTACGGCCCGAACGTCAACGTCGCGTACAACGCGTTCAACGACGCCTTCGGCAAGGCCGCCGAGTCGAAGAAGGCCACCGCCTTCACCGAGGGTCTGGCCACCATGCAGCAGACGACGGTCGACGACCTGAAGAACACCGGTTTCACCGTCGCCGGATGACGCTTCGAGTCCCGGGCGGGTTCCGTCCCGCCCGGGACTGATACAGGAAGGCTTCGGCGATGTCGCTGATCACCCCAGCTCGCAGAACCACCGCCACCGCGCAGGCTCCGGCGGCACAGTCCCGGCCGGCACCCCGGCGCAGCGGCACACCCTGGATGTTCCTGGCCCCGGCCATCGTGCTCTTCGTACTCTTCCTGGCCGCGCCGATCGTCTACGCCGGTTACCTGAGCCTACGTAAGGTCCAGGTCAGCGGGCTGGGTCTCGGCGCGAAGTCCCGCACCGAGGTGTGGGCGGGGCTCAGCAACTACGCCCGGTCGCTCACCGATCCGGAGTTCCTGCCGAGCGTGCTGCGGGTCGGCGCCTACGGCCTGATCGTCGTGCCGACCATGCTCGGGCTGGCTCTGCTGATGGCGTTGCTGCTGGACGCGAACCGGACACGGGAGTCGATCGGCAAGTTCGCCCGAATTTCGATCTTTTTACCGTACGCGGTACCCGCCGTCGTCGCCTCCCTGCTCTGGGGCTTCCTCTACCTTCCCCGGGTCAGCCCGTTCAACGACGCGCTCGAGGCGCTCGGCCTGCCGGCGCCGAACCTGCTCTCCAACGACCTGACGCTCTGGGCCGTCGCGAACATCGCGGTCTGGGGCGGCGTCGGCTTCAACATGATCGTCATCTACACGGCGCTGCGGGCCGTTCCGACCAGCCTGTACGAGTCGGCCCGCATCGACGGCGCCTCGGAGACCGCGATCGCCTGGCGCATCAAGATCCCGATCGTGATGCCGTCGCTCGTCATGACGTTCGTCTTCTCGCTGATCGCCACGCTGCAGGTCTTCGCCGAGCCGATGACGCTGCGGCCGCTCGCGAACACCATCTCGACGACATGGACGCCGCTCATGAAGGTCTACCGGGACGCGTTCACCCGCAACGACATCTACGCGGCTGCCGCCACCTCGGTGATCATCGCCCTCGCCACGTTCATCCTGTCCTTCGGCTTCCTGAAGCTCGTGGGCCGCCGAGCCTTCAACCAGGAGGACTGAATGAAGCGCTCCCCGCTCGCCACCACGCTGCTGCTCCTGGGCGCGGCGTACTGCCTGCTGCCGGTCCTCTGGGTGCTGATCGCCTCGACCAAGAGCGCGGGCGAGTTGTTCAGCACCTTCACCCTGTCGCCCAGCACCCACCTGCTCGACAACATCGTCGAGCTGGCCGGTTACCGCGAGGGCCTGTACTGGCGATGGATGGCCAACACCGCCCTGTACGCCGGGGTCGGTGCCGCCGCCTCCACCTTCATCTCGGCGATGGCCGGGTACGCGCTGGCCAAGTTCGAGTTCCGCGGCAAGAGTCTCGTCTTCAACGTGATCCTGGCCGGCGTCCTGGTACCCGGCGTCATCCTGGCCATCCCGCAGTACCTGCTGCTGGCCAAGGTCGGCATGACCAACACCTACTGGGCGGTGCTGCTGCCCAGCTTCATCAGCCCGTACGGCATCTACCTGGCCCGGATCTTCGCGGCCGCGTCGGTGCCCACCGAGATCCTGGAGGCGTCCCGCATCGACGGGGCCGGCGACTGGCGCACCTTCGCCCGGGTGGTGATGCCGATGATGCGGACCGGCCTGGTCACCGTCTTCCTCTTCCAGTTCGTAGCGATCTGGAACAACTTCATGCTGCCGTACATCATGCTGGGCAACGACAAGCTGTACCCGATCACGGTCGGCCTCAACGGGCTGCTCAACCAGGGCGCCAACCAGCCGGCGATGTACACGTCGGTGATCACCGGTGCGCTGATCTCGATCATCCCGCTCGTCGCCCTGTTCCTCGCCCTGCAGCGCTACTGGCAGGTCGACCTGGCCGCCGGCGGCGTGAAGGCGTGACTATGATCCCGAACGTGTCGCGCAAACGCCCCACCATCCGCGACGTCGCTCGCGAGGCCGGGGTGTCCTACGCGACGGTGTCGAGGGTGCTCAACGGGCGTGACTGGGTCAGCCCCGAGGCCGTCCGCGCCGTCCGCGACGCCATCGCCCGCACCGGTTACACCGCCAACCAGCACGCTCGCTCGCTGGCGACCGGCCGGTCGGGGTCGATCGCGTTCCTGCTGACCGAGCCGCAGCACCTGCTCTTCGAGGACCCGAACTTCTCGGTGCTGCTGCGCGGCGTGGCGCAGGCGCTCTCCGACCGGCAGCTGACGCTGATCCTGATGATCGCGTCGACACCGGAGGAGCGCAGCCGGACCATCGCGTACCTGGCCGGCGGCCACGTCGACGGCGTGCTGCTGGTGTCACCGCACTCGGGCGACCCGCTGCTGCGGCAACTGGTCCAGGCCGAGGTCCCGATCGTGGCCTGCGGCCAGGTCCTCGGCTTCGAGGACACGATCAGCTCGGTGTCGGCCGACGACTGGGGCGGTGCCCGGAGCGCGGTCGAGCACCTGCTCGCGGCCGGGTGCCGGCGGATCGCCACGATCACCGGGCCGCAGGACACGTTCGGCGGCGTGTTCCGTCTGCGCGGCTACTCCGACGCGCTGGCCCTCGCCGGCATCGCGGTCGATCCCGCGTACGTGGTGCACGGTGACTGGAGCCGGGAGAGCGGCGCGGCCGGGATGCGTACGCTGCTCGACCGGGTTCCGGAGGTGGACGCCGTCTTCGCCGCCTCCGACGCGATGGCCGCCGCCGCGCTGCCGGTGCTGCGCGAGGCCGGGCGGGACGTCCCGTCCGACGTCAGAGTCGTCGGGTTCGACGACTCGGGGCTGGCCGCCACCACCGAACCGCCGCTCACCACCGTGCGGCATCCACTGATGCGCATCAGCGAGGAGATGGTCCGTCTCCTCACCGATGTGATCGCGGGGCGTACGCCCCTTTCCATCACCGTGCCCACCAGCCTGGTGATCCGCTCCTCCTCCCCAGCCTGAGCACCTCCGCTCTGAAGGCCCCTCATTTCGTCCCTTGTTGTCCACAAAGGAGCGTCATGAAAAAGCTGTCCGTCCTCGTTGCCGCAGTTCTCGCGGTGACCCTCTCCCCAGTCCCGGCCTCAGCTCACAAACCCTCGCCACTCTCCATGCGCGGCGCGGACGTCTCCACGCTTCTGCGCGCTCAGGAGCTGGGCGCCAAGTTCTATGACGTACGAGGTAAGCGCGACAACCCCTACGAGATCCTCCAGCGGGCCGGAGTCAACTACGCCCGGCTGCGGATCTGGAACGACCCGACCAGCGGATACTCGAACAAGGACGCGGTGCTCCGGCAGGCCAGGGCGATCAAGAAGGCCGGCCTCAAACTGCTGATCGACTTCCACTACTCGGACACCTGGGCGGACCCCGGCAAGCAGTTCACGCCGGCCGCCTGGGAGGGCCACTCGCTCACGCAGCTGACGTCGGACGTGTACGACTACACGTACGATGTCTGCTCTTCTTTGAAGAGGCAGGGCACCACGCCCGACAGCATCCAGGTCGGCAACGAGATCAACGTCGGGATGCTGTGGCCGGTCGGATATGTCGCCAATAGCGACTTTTATCCGCTTTCACAGCTGCTTAATGCGGGATATGACGCCACGAAGGCCTGTAACCGCTCCACCACGGTCATGATCCACACTGCGCTGGCCGGCAACATCGACGCGGCGCACTGGTTCTACGACGGGATCACCGCGCAGGGCGTCAAGTGGGACATCACCGCGCTCTCCTACTACTGCATGTGGCACGGCAGCCTGGACAACCTGCGCACGGCCCTCACCGACGTCCGCGACCGGTACGGCAAACCGACAGTGATCGCCGAGACCGCCTACCCCTGGACCACCGAGAACTTCGACCACCTCGAGAACATCATCACCTCGGACGCACCGTGCGACGGGATCCCGGCCACTCCCCTGGGCCAGGCCCAGCAGTTCAACCAGGTGCAGCAGGTCGCCCGCGAGGCGGGTGCGCTGGGCGTCTTCTACTGGGAGCCCACGTGGACCGCGATCGACGGCAACGGCTGGGACACCGAGAACATCGAGACGTCGGGCAACGCCTGGGAGAACATGGCGACCTTCGACGACTCGGGCCGGATCAACCCCTACATCCGCTGGCAGCGCTAATCCCCCCTTCTCACCGAGGAGCGCCATGAAACCGTCCCTGCGCGCCCTGGTGACGACCGCCGTCCTGGCCGTCACCGTCGCGATCACCCCCGCCCCCGCACAAGCCGCCTCCCTCACCATGCTCGGCGCCGACGTGTCGACGCTGCAGCGCACGCTCGACCTCGGCGGCAAGTACTACAACGCCTCCGGAGCACAGGCCGACCCGTACGACATCCTCAAGACGGCCGGCGTCAACTACGCCCGGCTGCGCATCTGGAACAACCCGGCCAGCGGCTACAACAACAAGGCCAAGGTCCTGCAACAGGCCAGAGCGATCAAGGCCAAGGGCCTCAAACTGATGATCGACTTCCACTACTCGGACACCTGGGCCGACCCGGGCAAGCAGTACCCGCCCGCGGCCTGGGCCTCACACTCGCTCACGCAGCTGCAGAGCGACGTCTACAACTACACGTACGACGTATGCACCGCCCTGAAGTCCCAGGGCACCACCCCGGACAGCGTCCAGATCGGCAACGAGATCAACGTCGGCATGCTCTGGCCCCGCGGCCAGGTCGTGAACAGCAACTTCGCCCCGCTCGCGTCGCTGCTCAAGCAGGGCTACAACGCGACCAAGGCGTGCAACAGCGGCACCCAGGTGCTGATCCACACCGCCGACGCGGACAGCATGACCAACGCCCGCTGGTTCTACGACGGCATCCGGGCGGCCGGGGTCACCTGGGACATCACGGCGCTGTCCTACTACTGCATGTGGCACGGCACCCTGGCCAACCTCTACAACGTCATCACCGACATGCGCAATCGGTACGGCAAGCCGGTCGTCATCGCCGAGACCGCCTACCAGTTCACCTCGGCCGACGCCGACAGCACCGCGAACTCCATCCCCGGAACCGTCCTCTGCGACAACATCCCCTCCAGCTGGGCCGGGCAGGCGCAACAGTTCAGCTGGGTCCAGAACACCGCTCGCAACGCCGGCGCCGTCGGCGTCTTCTACTGGGAACCCACCTGGTACGCCATCAAGGGCAACGGCTGGGATCCCGCCAACATCAACGGCACCGGCGACGGCTGGGACAACATGGCCGTCTTCGACTGGACCGGCCGAGTGAACCCCAACATCCGCTGGACCCCGTAACCCCTCTTGCCCGGTCCGGCCTCGCCGGACCGGGCAGCCCGTCCCCGCATCCCCCACCGGCTGGCACTGAGGCAGCGTTGAACGCCTTGCCAACTCGCCTCAGTGCCGGCCCGCACCGTCCAGATGGCGCTGAGACAGGTTTGCGGGCGCTGAAGCCGGACTCCCTGCCGGCCGGCGCCGAAACGGCAAGCGGCGGCGCCAGGCTGTGGCACCGCCGCCGCGAGAACGAACGTTCTCTCTGTCAGAACGAACGTTCTCTCTGCGAGAAGGAACGTTCTACCTCCGAGAACGAACGTTCTCTCTGCCGAAGGCAGAGAGAACGAAGGCAGAGAGGCCGAACGCAGAGCCCGCCCGCGGACCCGCTTCTTGCCCTCGCGCCGCGAGAACGAACGTTCTCCCTCTCGAAGAGAGGGAGAACGAAAGAGAGAACGTTCGTTCTACCAACGCGGATCCACAGCCTCGATCAGGATGTAGTCCAGATCCCCCGCGTAGTAGTCACACCCCACCTCACGCTGATCACAATCCAGCTTCCCCCCGATGGACACAGGCCACGTATTGGCGATCGGCCCGGTCCACCCCGCCCGAGAAGCCACCTGCCGCCCGTCAATGAACATCGCGATCCCACTGCTCACCCGAACACACCGGACCACATGCCAGACCCCGTCATTGATCCGGTACGGCGCGAACAGCTCCATCGTCCCCTTGCTGCCCCGATACGTACACTCCACCCGGCCGTTGGGGATCTGCAGCTTGAAACTGCCGCCGGCAACAGTCGCCTGGCCCTTCTGGATGATGTTGCCGAACTTGTTGGTGGTACGCAGCCGCACCGTCACCGAGAAGTTCCGGCTGCCCGGGTTGAGCGCGTCGCTGTGCGGCACCACGACCAGATGCTGCGGATGGGTCGGCGGGGTGTCCGGTTCGAGCCGTTCGAAGCGGTACCCGCTGGAGTGCAGCCCGACCTCGCTGCCGATCCGGCCGTGATGCCCGCGGCCGCTGCTGTCGATCATGCGGGTGGAGCCGGGTGCTTCGTCCATGGTCCAGACGGCCACCTCGTACGGGGACACGACGGCCGCCGAGGCACTCCCCGGGTAGGACACGGCGGTGAGCACCAGGACGGTCAGCAGGGCCAGTGATCGGCGACATCCCATGGAAAATCCTCGAGGGGCGTAGGGCAGGTACAAATCGAGCTTAATGGGCTAGATGTACTTTTTGTCCTCAACGGCCGAAACGGCTGCTTGGTGTGCCCGTTCGTTTACTGAGGATCTCTCGCAACAGTCCGCAACGGCTTGGTAGCATCCGCCGATCATGCGCTGCGCACCGGCAGAAGAATGCCGGAGCGGCACCGATGAGACCGGTGCGTAAGCAAGACTGGCAACCAGTGAAGGATCGTGTCGAAGTGCTGCTCAATGGGACGAATGGTGAGACCTCGGAGCATGCTGTGATCGCGCCCAACCCCGGCCTTCCGAACCAGGCTCTTCAGGTGCTCGCGCTGGCTCAGCGCACCGCCGAGGAGCACGTCGCGAGCGCCCAGCACCACGCGGACAAGATTCGTACCGACGCCCTGGCGGCGGCGGAGCAGATCGCCCGCGACGCCCAGGCCCACGCCAACAACGTCCGGCGTGAGGCCGACCGGGTCCTCGCCGAGGCGCGCGCCGCGGCCGAGCAGATGGCCCGGGACGCGCAGGCGCACGCGGAGGACGCCCGCCGCACCGCCGAGAAGATCGTGGCCGACTCCCGCGCGCGGGCCGAGACGATCGGCGCGGACGCTGTCGCCGGTGCCGAGCAGCTGCGGCACCAGGCTCAGCAGCGCTACGACGACGTGGTCGGCAGCCTCGGCGTCAAGCGTGAGGCCCTGCAGCAGCAGATCGAGGCCCTGGAGGACTTCGACCGGGAGTACCGGGGACGGCTGACCGCGTTCATGCAGGGCCAGCTACGCGCCCTCTGGATGGACGCACCGCAGGTCACCGGCGAGGTCCTCGATGAGGAGCCGATCGCCGAGGAACTGGAGGCGGCCCCGCCGCGGCACGCGCAGGCCGCGGCCGAGCCGGTGGAGGACGACGAGGAGTTCGAGGACGACGAAGAGCTGCAGCAGCAGAACTAAGCCGCGTACACGACCCGCCCGTCGACATAGGTGAGCGCCACCCGCGCCTCACCGATCTCGGCGGGCGGTGCCGCGAACGGGTCCCGGTCGAGCACCACCAGGTCCGCCCGGTTGCCCGCCCGCAGCGTGCCGGTGTCGTCGAGCCGGTTCACGTACGCCGAACCCGCCGTGTACGCGGTCAGCGCGGTGGCCAGGTCCAGCGCCTGCGCACCCAGGAACGGCTCGTAGTCGCTGCCGTGATGCACCCGGTTCACCGCCACGTGGATCGCCTGAAGCGGGTCCGGCGTCGTCACCGGCCAGTCGCTGCCCGCCGCGAGGTGGGCGCCGGCCCGCCGCAGGTCGCCGAACGGGTACTGCCGGGCGGCGAGCTCCGGGTCGAGGAACGGGATCGTCAGGTCGTCCATCTGCGGTTCGTGCGAGGCCCAGTACGCCTGCAGGTTCGCCGTCGCGCCGAGCTCGCGGAACCGCGGCACGTCGTCCGGGTGCACCACCTGCAGATGCGCCAGGTGCGGCCGGGTGTCCCGGTGGCCGTTCGCCGCACGCGCCGCCGCCACCGCGTCGAGCGCGTCGCGCACCGCCCGGTCACCCAGCGCGTGGAAGTGCACCTGGAACCCGAGCCCGTCCAGCTCCGTGACGTATCCGCCGAGCCGCTCCGGGTCGATGAACGACAGCCCGGCGTTCGTGGTGGCGCACCCGCACCCGTCCAGGTAGGGCGCGGTCATCGCCGCCGTGAAGTTCTCCGCCACCCCGTCGAGCATCAGCTTCACACTGTCGCTGCGCAGCCGCCCGGTGGTGAACCGCTCCCGCTTCTCCAGCAGGCCGGCGATCTGTTCCGCGCCGAGGTCCCGGTTCCACCAGAGCGCCCCGACGACGGTCGCCGTCAGCGTTCCGTCCACGGCCGCGGCCAGGTACGCGTCCGACACGTCCGGATAGCCGTTGGCCCCGCACATCATCGCCTCCTGCCAGGCCGTCACGCCCAGCGAGTGCAGCAGATCCTGTCCCCGCAGCAGCCCGGCGAGCCGGTCGGCCGGGGTGACCTCGGGCAGCAGGCCGGTCACGAGCCGCATGGCACCCTCTTGGAGCCCGCCCGCCGGGGAGCCGTCGGCCGCCCGGTCGATCCGGCCGTCCGGCGGGTCGGGGGTCTCCGCGGTGATGCCCGCGAGCTCCAGGGCGCGGCCGTTCACCCAGGCGCCGTGGTGGTCCCGGTTGACCAGGTAGACGGGACGCCCCGGCACGACCCGGT
Source organism: Actinoplanes sp. NPDC051861 (assembly GCF_040681145.1). Lineage (NCBI taxonomy): Bacteria > Bacillati > Actinomycetota > Actinomycetes > Micromonosporales > Micromonosporaceae > Actinoplanes > Actinoplanes sp. NPDC051861. Next base: position 359,845 of record NZ_JBFAYE010000003.1, on the reverse strand, counting down.
CGAGCAGTTCACGGCCGGGCACCCCGCCCGGGAAGACCTCCATGGCCCAGCCGCCGCCCACGATCCACCCGTCGCCCGGATTCGCGTCCGCGTACGCCCGCACCCGCGACAGGTACTCGCCGAGATCCGTGGTCCCGGTCAGATCGCACTGGTTGAGCTCCACCCCGCCCATCACCGCGTGCACGTGGGCGTCCTGGAAGCCGGGCAGCAGCAGCCGGCCGCGCAGGTCGACGGTCTCGGTGCCGGGGCCGGCCAGGTCACGAACCTGGTCGGCGCCGACGGCGAGGATCCGGCCGTCGCGGACCGCGACCGTGGTGGCGTGCCCACGGGCGGGGTCGGCGGTGAACACCGGGCCGCCGGTGAGGATGAGGTCTGCGTACGGAGTGGTCATAGGAACATGATCGTGCCCTTTCGAGCCGGGCGCCGGTATCTTTGCCGAATGGCGTCGACCTCTGTCGATCTCGGACACGACGAGGGCCGTGACGGACGCGACGAGGGCCCTGCGGACTTCTGCGCGAGCCTGGAGGCTGCCGTCGCGCGGAACGCCGCGGGCCTCGACGCGCGGATCCAGCGGGACGCGATCGTCCGGCTGCGCGCCAGCCCGGGACTGCTGGCGCTGCTGTCCGAGGGGCGGTGGGCCGAACCCGGCGAGAGATCGGCAAGCACCGACGTGATTCAGCGCGCTTTACGCGTACCCGATATGTTTTGCCTGATAGCGCAACCCGGCGTCAACCGTGCGCAGACCGTCCTGGAGATCGTGCGATCCGCCGCGAAGCGCGGTGAGCGAATCCTGATCACCGCGCCCACCGCCGCCGCGCTCGACACCGTCGTCTCCCGGCTGCCGCACGGGCCCACGGTGATCCGCACCGACCGCGACGGACATCTCGCCACGGTCGCCGCCCGGCTCCAGCGACGGATTCTGGAGAGGTCCGAGAGCTCCTCGAAGAACCTGGGCGCCTGGCTCGGTGAGCCGTCGCCGGCGAAGGGCCGGCTGCGGCGCCTGAACCTCACCCTGGACGAGGCGCGACGGGCACGGAAACAGTGCGTCACCGTCCGCACGCCGTTCACCGAACTCGCCGCGCAACGCGCGCTGGAGTCCGCCGAGCGCTCCGCGCACCAGCTGGCCCGCATGCTCACGGGCGTCGTCCCGGTGCCGCACTGGACCGCCGACCTCCGCGGCCTGGAAGCCTTCGCCGGGCACTGCGGCGACCTGGAGCCGACCCTGCGCGCCCGGGCCGGCCTGATCCGCGAGTGGCGGCAGCGGGCCGCCCGCCCGAGCCGGCAGCTGCACGCCGAGCTGCTGCGCTACGCCGACATCGTCGTCACCACCTGCCTCGGCGCCGGCCGTCCCGAGCACGCCGACCTGGACTTCGACCTGCTCGTCGTCGAGGACGCCGGCCGGGTGACCACCGCCGAGGCCCTGGTCCCGCTGGTCCGGGCCCGCCGCGCGGTGCTGGCCGGCACCGCCGCCCGGGGCAGCGTGCTGGACCACGTGCTGGCGCACGCACCCGAGGCCAACCGGGCGCACCTGCCGTGAGCGACGGCGCCCACCTGCCGCTGCGTGAGGTGACCCGCCGCGTCGAGGCGCTGCCCGACGTGCGCCCGCTGCGGATCCTGCCGCTGCTGCTGCCGATGTGGGCGGCCGAGGTGGTCGCGACGGTACGCGAGTCCCAGCCCTACGACGTCCTCGACCGCTACCTGGCCCGCGCGATCGACTCCGGCCTTCTCGACATCGAGGAGCTGGCGACGTTCTTCGGTGTGGAGCCCGCGATCGTCTCCCGCGCGTTGCGTTTCCTGGCCGGCATCGGGCACCTGGCCCGGGACGACAGGGGCCGTCTCACGCTCACCGGCCTGGGCCGCCGTTCGCTGGCCGACGGACGGCGCTATCAGCTGTTCCAGGGCCGCCGCCTGCTGCTGCGCTTCGACGGCTTCACCGCGGCACCGGTCCCCTATTCCTGCTCGGCCGGCTCCGTCTGGCTCCGCGCGCCGGAACTGACCCTCTCCGACGGCACCGCGTTCCAGCTCGTGGACGGCGGGACGGCGCTGCCCGGCGACGCGGTGGCCGCTCTGCTGGCCCGCGACGACCTCGCCGACTTCACCGGCCCGGTCGAGCCGGTGGAGGCCGAGCAGCACGGGACACGCCCCCTGTGGCTGCCGGTCTACCTGGTCGAGTGCGAGGACGAGCCGCTGGTCTTCGGGCGGGCGCTGGACGGGCCGGACCCGTACCTCGCCCGTTTGATGGTTTCCCGCCCCATCGCTGGGTAATCAGACCCTCGCATCCCGAAGTGTGGGGACCGCCACGGTCCCTGACGGACCAGGTTGGTCCTCTACGGTCTACGGTGGTCCTATGCCGCGCCCCACCAAGCAGCAGATCGACGACGAGATCATCGACGCGGCCGCGCACCTGTTCGCGCGGCACGGCTTCAAGGAGACGTCGGTCCAGCGCATCGCGGACACGGTGGGCTATTCCAAGACCGGCCTGCTGCACCGCTTCCCCACCAAGGAGACACTGCAACAGGCCGTCGTGGACCGGTGCGTCCAGCAGATCCACGAGACCACCACCGGCGTCGCCGACCTTCCGCCCGGCCCGGAGCGGGACCGTGCGGTGATCACGGCGTTCGCGAGGCTCGCGCTGGCCCAGCCCGGTGCCGTTCAGCTGCTCCTCTCCTCCCTGGTCAGCGAGCCGGACGGGGAGATGGGCGCCGCACTGCAGGTGGTCGGGGACGCGGTCGGCGCGGCGTTCGGCATCGAGTTCCTCTGCGACCAGACCCGGACCCTGCGGGTCACCGGCGCGCTCGGTGCCCTCGCGGTGGCCAGCGTGACGCTGCGCGACCACATGACCCCCGAGGCGACGGCCGTCCTGGTCGAGGTCGGCTACGACGCCCTCGGGCACCACCACTAACAAGGGATCCCCCATGGCAACGCTGCTGCACCGTCTCGGTCTGGCATCGGTACGGCACCGGATCATCGTGACGCTCGCCTGGCTGTTGGCCCTCGTGGCCGTCGGTGTCGGCGCGGCCACGCTCTCCGGGTCGACCGCCAACACGTTCAGCATTCCCGGCCAGGAGTCGACCACCGCGCTCGACCTGATGAAGGACAAGTTCGGCGCGGCGTCGGCGGGCGCGACCGTCCAGGTGGTGTTCGAGGCGCCGGCCGGGCAGAAGGTCACCGACCCGGCCAACGCCGCACAGATCGCGCAGGTGGTCGGCAACCTCGGCAAGCTGCCGGGCGTGGTGGCCGCCAGCAACCCGCTCGACCCGCAGGCGCCGGCCGTCTCCCAGGACCAGGGCGCGGCGTACAGCCAGGTCTCCTACGGCGTGCAGCCCTCCGAGGTCACCGACGACCAGCGGGCCGCCGTGCTCAGCGCGGTCGACGCCGGTCGCGCCGGCGGTCTCACCGTCGAGGCACGCGGTGAGGCCCTGAGCAACCCGGCCGACATCGGCGGGGCATCCGAGATCCTCGGTGTGGTGGTCGCGCTGATCGTGCTGGCCCTCACGTACGGCTCCCTGATCGCCGCCGGCATGAACCTGCTGACCGCGATCGTCGGCGTCGGCATCGGCGCGGCCGGCATCGTCACCCTCACCGGCTTCGTCGACCTGCAGTCCACCACCCCGATCCTCGCGGTGATGCTGGGCCTGGCCGTCGGCATCGACTACGCGCTGTTCATCGTCACCCGCCACCGGCACGAGCTGCGCCGCGGCCTCGACGTCGAGGCGGCCGCCGCCATGGCGGTCGGCACCGCCGGCGCGGCCGTGGTCACCGCCGGCCTCACCGTGGTGATCGCCCTGGCCGGCCTGTCCGTCGTCGGCATCCCGTTCCTCAGCGAGATGGGCATCGCCGCGGCCGCCACCATCGTCATCGCCGTCCTGGTCGCGATCACCCTGGTCCCGGCGATCCTCGGCTTCATCGGCCACCGCGTCCTCCCGCGCAAGGAGCGCGCGCCGCGCGGCTTCATCAGCGGCTGGTCCAACCTGGTCACCGGCCAGCGCATCCTCAGCCTGGTCCTTGCGGTCGCCGCGCTCGCGGTGATCGCCATCCCGTTCTTCTCGATGGAGACCACGCTCAACCAGCGCGCCGCCGAGGGCAGCACCCAGGCCAAGGCGCAGGCCGTCATGGACACCCGCTTCGGCCCCGGCGTGAGCAACCCGCTGCTGATCCTCGTCGACGGCCCGAACGCGCCGGCCCGCGCGGCCGACGTGCAGAAGCAGGTCGCCGGCCTGCCCGACGTCGCCTTCGTGACCCCGCCCCGGCCCAGCCAGGACCAGTCCGCCGCCCTGATCACGATCATCCCGGCGTCCGGCCCCGAGGACGAGAAGACGGTCAACCTGGTCAACACGATCCGCGACCAGGTCACCGACGACGCCGTCTACGTCACCGGCAACACCGCGGTCAGCATCGACGTCTCGCAGAAGCTCAACGACGCCCTCCCGGTCTACCTAGCCCTGGTCGTCGGCCTCGCGTTCGTCCTGCTCGTGCTGGTCTTCCGCTCCCTGCTGGTCCCGGTCGTCGGCGTCCTGGGCTTCCTGCTCACCATCGGCGCCGCCTTCGGCGCCACGGTCGCCGTCTTCCAGTGGGGCTGGGCCGCCGCAGCCGTCAACGCGGGCTCCACCGGCCCGATCCTGAGCCTCGCCCCGATCATCATCGTCGGCATCCTCTTCGGCCTGGCCATGGACTACCAGGTCTTCCTGGTCTCCCGCATGCACGAGGCCCACGCCCACGGCGCCACCCCTCGCGACGCCATCGTCACGGGCTTCCGTCAGGCCGCCCCCGTCGTCGTGGCCGCCGCCACCATCATGTTCGCCGTCTTCGCCGCCTTCGTCCCCGAGGGCAACGACACCATCAAGCCCATCGCTTTCGCCCTGGCCGTAGGCATCGCCTTCGACGCCTTCATCGTCCGCATGATCGCCGTCCCCGCCGCCCTGGCCCTCCTCGGCCGCTCCGCGTGGTGGCTCCCCCGCTGGCTGCGCTGGCTCCCGGAGCTGGACGTCGAGGGGGCAGCCTTGGAACGCAAGCCCCCCGCGCCGGTTCCGGCACCGCGCCACGCCGCCCCGGAGAACGAGGTCCCGGCCGACACTGTCGCCTCCCGCTGACCCGTCCATCACCCCGGCGCCGTCTCACTCACCCCGAGCGAGACGGCGCCGAGCCGTTTCTTCCCCCAGGGGTACGCGAGTCGCGCTCTGCCTCCAGATGACTCGCGACCACCTGCCACCCAAGGCCACACGGCGACTCTCGCGCCATTGCAACCCCACTCAATTTGCGTGTGAAGTACGGCCCCCCTCCGCACCCCAACTCCACACGGAAGGTTTGGTTTGGGTTTCAGCTGATGAGGAGGCGGGGGGTGGAGGTGCTGCTGCGCGGGATCAGGCGGGGGGCGACCAGGACGGCCTCGGGTGGGGCGTCGTCGGAGGGGCGGCCCATGTGGCGCAGCAGGACGGCCAGGGCGCGGCGCCCGAGTTCGCCGAAGTCCTGGTGGACGGTGCTCAGTGGGGGGATGAAGTAGCCGGAGTCGGGCATGTCGTCGTAGCCGACCACGCTCACGTCCTCCGGCACGCGCCGGCCGGCCTCGTGGAGTGCCCGCAACACGCCCAGCGCGATCCGGTCGTTGGCGCAGAAGATCGCGGTCACGAAGGGGTCAGCCGCCAGCCGCAGCCCCTGTTCGTAGCCCGCCGCGGCGTCCCACCACCCGGCCGTGACAGGTGGGACGACGGCGCCCGCGGCGTAGAGCGTCTCGCGCCACCCGTCGACCCGCGCCTGCGACTCCGGCCAGTCCGGCGGGCCGGCGACGTGATGGACGGTGGCGTGCCCCAGGTCCAGCAGGTGGCGGGTGGCCAGGCGGGCGCCGGCCGTGTTGTCCACGCGTACCGTAGGAAAAGGATCACCACCTGAGCCCGCGCCGCCCACCGCGACGCACGCCAGGCCCGCGGGCGCGTGAGTCAGCGCGGTGATCACCGACGGCTTGGGCGCGATCGCGATGATCCCGTCCACGTCGTGCTGGGCGAGACGGTCGACCGCCTCCAGGACCAGCCGGTGCGCCAGCTCGCGCACGGTGGCGACGCTGACGAGATATCCGGCTGCCCGCGCGGCGCTCTCGATGCCGTAGAGCATGGACTCCGGGCCGAAGAGGGTGGTCTCGAACCCGATGATGCCGAGCGTGTGCGACTCGCGGGTGGCGAGGGTGCGCGCGGCCAGGTTGCGACGGTAGTTGAGCGACCGCATCGCGGCAAGGACGCGTTCGCGGGTCTCGGCCCGCACGTTGGGATGTTCGTTGAGCACCCGCGAGACCGTCTGGTGGGAGACCCCGGCCAGCTTCGCCACGTCGCGCATGACGGTGCCGCGTTCCTTGGCCGCCCGGGGCGCTCGCAGCGGGCGGAGATCGGGCTGGTGATCGGCCGGATCGGTGTCCGGCGCTGGTGCGGGGGTCGCCATTGGACGATGTGTATCAGGTGACGGTTCGATGACCATGAGCGATAGCGCCGTTCTTGCAACAGGCTGGAAACGTTGATCCAGATCTCTTGACGACCGGGATGAGAACGGTAACACTCACGAAACGCAAGCTGTGACCCCGGTCGCAGCGGTACGCAGATTCATGCGGTCATGGCAGGTCAGCCATCCGCTGCTCAATTTGTGAACGGTAACAGTTTCGGGAGGTTATAGTGCGTACGAAGCTCTCCGCGGCCGTGCTGAGCGGTGTCCTCGCCGTCTCGGCGCTCGCCGGTTGTGGCGACAGCGGTGGCGGCGACTCCGGCTCCGGCTCCGACGACGGCAAGATCACCCTCGGCTTCTCCCAGGTGGGTGCCGAGAGTGGCTGGCGGACCGCCAACACCAAGTCCATCCAGGAGTCGGCGACAGCGGCCGGCATCGATCTTCAGTTCTCCGACGCACAGGGTAAGCAGGAGAACCAGATCACCGCGATCCGTAACTTCATCACGCAGAAGGTCGATGTCATCGCCTTCTCCCCCGTGGTCACCTCGGGCTGGGACGCCGTGCTGAAGGAGGCCAAGGACGCCGGCATCCCGGTGATCCTGACCGACCGCGCGGTCGACTCGCAGGACACCTCCCTCTACGAGAGCTTCATCGGCTCGGACTTCGTGGTGGAGGGTCAGAAGGCCGGCGACTGGCTGGTCAAGGAGTACGAGGGCAAGACCGACCCGGTCAACGTCGTGGAGCTGCAGGGCACCACGGGCTCGGCGCCGGCGATCGACCGCCAGAAGGGCTTCGCCGAGAAGATCGCGGCGAACCCGAACATCAAGGTCGTGAAGTCGCAGACCGGTGACTTCAAGCGCTCCGACGGCAAGACTGTGATGGAGCAGTTCCTGCAGTCCACCCCGGACATCGACGTGCTTTACGCTCACAACGACGACATGGGCCTGGGCGCCATCGAGGCGATCGAGGCGGCCGGCAAGAAGCCCGGCACCGACATCAAGATCATCACCGTTGACGCGGTCAAGGACGGCATGACGGCCCTGGCCGACGGCAAGATCAACTTCATCGTGGAGTGCAGCCCGCTCCTCGGCCCGCAGCTGATGGAGCTGGTCAAGAAGGTCAACGCCGGCGAGACCATCGAGAAGCGGGTCCTCACCGAGGAGACCACCTTCACCCAGGAGCAGGCGAAGGAAGCCCTTCCCACCCGTCAGTACTGATCGATACCGCACTGATCGATACCGCTGTTGCCCCGGCCGGCCCGGCCGGGGCAACGCGCGGAGCTCGAAACGGAGCAAGAATGGGCGACCAGTCCCCGGTCCTCGAGATGACCGGAATCAGAAAAGTCTTTCCCGGCGTCGTCGCCCTCGACGGCGTCGATTTCCGGTTGTTGCCGGGTGAGATCCACGCCCTCATGGGTGAGAACGGCGCCGGCAAGTCCACCCTGATCAAGGTGCTGACCGGCGTCTACACGATCGACGGCGGCACGATCACGCTCGGCGGCGAGCAGGTGAACTTCTCCGGCCCGCTCCAATCGCAGCAGGCCGGCGTGAGCACGGTCTACCAGGAGGTCAACCTCTGCACCAACCTCTCGGTCGCGGAGAACATCTTCATCGGGCGTGAGCCGCGACGCTTCGGCAAGATCCAGTGGGGCACGATGCGGCGCCGCGCCGCCGAACTGCTCGCCCGGCTCGATCTGGACCTCGACGTGTCCGCGCCGCTGAACACGTACTCGCTGGCCATCCAGCAGATGGTCGCGATCGCCCGCGCCGTGGACGTCTCGGCACGAGTGTTGATCCTCGACGAGCCGACGTCCAGCCTGGACGCGTCGGAGGTCGAGCAGCTCTTCAAGGTCATGCGACGGCTCAAGGCCGACGGCGTGGCCATCCTGTTCGTCTCGCACTTCCTCGACCAGATCTACGAGGTCTCCGACCGGCTCACCGTGCTGCGCAACGGCCAGCTGATCGGTGAGTACCGGACCGCCGACCTGCCCCAGGTCCAGCTCGTCGAGAAGATGATCGGCAAGGAGCTGGCCGCGCTCGAGGACGTCGAGGACAAGGCGCAGCGGACCCGTGAGAAGGCGGCCGAGGCCAAGCCGATCGTCGAGGCGCGGCAGCTGGGCCGCAACGGGGCGATCGCACCGTACGACCTGACGATCCACGCCGGTGAGGTGGTGGGCCTGGCCGGTCTGCTGGGATCCGGCCGGACCGAGCTGGCCCGTCTGCTCTTCGGCGCGGACAAGGCCGACAACGGCGAGCTGAGCATCGACGGCAAGCCGGTGAACCTGCGCAATCCGCAGGTGGCGATGAAGCGGGGGATCGCCTTCTCCTCGGAGAACCGCCGTAGCGAGGGGATCATCGGTGACCTCAGCGTCCGGGAGAACATCATCCTGGCGCTGCAGGCCTCGCGGGGCTGGACCAGGCCGATCCCGCGCCGCCGGCAGGACGAGATCGTCGAGAAGTACATCAAGGCGCTGCAGATCCGGCCCGCCGATCCCGAGCGCCCGGTACGCAACCTCAGCGGCGGCAACCAGCAGAAGGTGCTGCTCGCCCGCTGGCTGATCACCGAGCCGAAGCTGCTCATCATCGACGAGCCGACCCGCGGTATCGACGTCGGCGCCAAGGCCGAGATCCAGCGGCTGGTGGCCGAACTCGCCGACGGCGGCATGGCCGTGCTGTTCGTCAGCGCCGAGCTGGAGGAGGTCCTCCGGCTCAGTCACAAGATCGAGGTGCTGCGGGACCGGCGGCTGGTCGAGGAGCTGGAGAACACGGCCGACGTCGACGCCGACCGCATCATGCAGACCATCGCCAGCGGAGCAACCTCATGACCACCATCTTCAAGCACAGGTTGTTCTGGCCGGCCGCCATCCTCGTGGTGCTGCTGGTCATCAACATGTTCACCTCCAACCAGTTCGTCACGATCCGGGACGGGCACCTGTTCGGGACGCTGATCGACATCCTGCGCGGCAGCGCGCCGCTCGTCCTGGTCGCGCTCGGCATGACCCTGGTCATCGCCACCGGCGGCATCGACCTGTCGGTGGGCTCGGTGATGGCGATCTCCGGCGCGGTCGCGTGTCTGCTGATCAGCGACCTCGGTGACCAGAACGCGGTCGGCCCGGTCCTGCTGATCATGGGCATCGCGATCGCCGTGTCACTCGTGATGGGACTGTGGAACGGCGCGCTGGTCGCGATGATCGGTATTCAGCCCATCATCGCGACGCTGATCCTCATGGTGGCCGGCCGCGGCATCGCCCAGCTGATCACCGACGGCCAGATCATCAACGTGCAGTCCCGCCCGTACGCGACGATCGCCTCCGGCTTCTTCCTCACCCTGCCGGTGGCCTTCCTCGTCGCCGCCGCCGCGGTGGCCCTGATCCTGCTGCTGACCCGCCGCACCGCGCTGGGCCTGCTGCTGGAGTCGGTCGGCGGCAGCCCGACCGCCAGCCGCCTGGCCGGCATCGGCGCACGGCGGCTCACCATCATGGTGTACGTGCTGTCCGGCGGCTTCGCCGGGCTGGCGGGCCTGATCTACAGCGCGAACATCAAGAGCGCGGACAGCATCGCGGCCGGCAACCTGATCGAGCTGGACGCCATCCTGGCCGTGGTCATCGGTGGCACCGCGCTGATCGGCGGCCGGTTCTCGATCGCCGGCACCGTGCTCGGCGCCGTCCTGATCCAGGCGCTCGGCGTCACCGTCGTCGCCATCGGCGTACCGTCCGACCTCACGCTGCTGTTCAAGGCGGTCGTCGTGGTCGCCCTCTGCCTGTCGCAGTCCCCGACGTTCCGGGCGAAGGTGTTCGGGCGCTTCAAAGCACGTCCCGTTGGAGCGGAGGTCCCGGCATGACCGCCATCGACATGACGCCGGAGACCGGCAAGAAGCCCGGTTCCCCGGCCAACCCACGGCACCGGGTGTACCGGCCGAACGCCAAGTACATCCCGATCCTGGCGACCCTCGCCCTGCTGCTGATCATGTACGGCACCGGCGTCGGCAACTACGAGAACTTCGGCCAGCCCAGCGTCGTGGTCAACCTGTTCCGCGACAACGCCGTCCTGCTCGTCGTCGCGGTCGGCATGACGTTCGTGATCCTCACCGGCGGCATCGACCTGTCGGTCGGCGCGGTCATCTCGATGACCACCACGCTGACCGCCACCCTGCTGCAGGGCGGCTGGCCCCCGTACGTCGTGCTGGTCCTGGTCCTGCTGCTGGGCTCGCTGCTCGGCGCCGGGCAGGGCGCGGTGATCCACTACTTCAAGGTGGAACCGTTCATCGCCACCCTGGCCGGCCTGTTCCTCGCCCGGGGCATCGCGCTGTTCATCAACCAGTCGTCGATCCCGATCCGCGACGAGACCTGGAAGGCGATCTCGGAATACCGGATCGTCCTGGCCGAGGGCGTCGTCACCAAGCCGATCGCCATCGTGGCGCTCGCCTCGGTGCTGATCGCCGCCGCCGTCCTGGCCTGGACCCGGTTCGGCCGCAACGTCTACGCCATCGGCGGCAACGCCGACTCCGCGCTGCTCATGGGCCTGCCGGTCGGCCGGACCCGGATCGCCGTGTACACCCTCAGCGGGTTCTGCGCGGCGCTCGGCGGTGTGCTGTTCAGCATCAACTCCACCTCCGGCTGGGCCCTGCAGGGCAACGGCCTGGAGCTGGACGCGATCGCCGCCTGCGTCATCGGCGGCGTGCTGCTGACCGGCGGCGCCGGTTACGTGGTCGGCACGCTGCTCGGCGTGATGGTCACCGGTCTCATCCAGACGATCATCATCTTCCAGGGTGACCTGAACTCGGCGTGGACCCGGATCATCGTCGGCGTACTGCTCTTCGCCTTCATCGTCATGCAGCGCCTCGTCACCAGAAAGGTGAAGTGACACATGAGCAACGGGGAAGTCTGGTTCCTCACCGGCAGCCAGGGTCTCTACGGTCCGGAGACCCTGGAGCAGGTCGCTTCGCAGTCCCAGGAGATCGCCCGCCAGTTGGACGGGCAGCTCGACGCCGACGTGGTCTGGCAGCCGGTGCTGACCAGCGCCGAGCAGATCCTGGACATCTGCCGCCGCGCCTCGTCCACGCCCGGCGTGCTCGGCGTGATCACCTGGATGCACACGTTCTCACCGGCGAAGATGTGGATCGCCGGCCTGGACGCGCTGCGTGCCCCGCTGCTGCACCTGCACACCCAGCACAACGTCGAGCTGCCCTGGTCCGAGATCGACATGGACTTCATGAATCTCAACCAGGCGGCGCACGGCGACCGTGAGTTCGGCTTCATCGAGAGCCGGCTCGGTGTGCCGCGCAAGACCGTGGCCGGGCACGTCAGCAACCCGGCGGTGGTCGCGCGGATCGCGACGTGGGTGCGGGCGGCGCGCGGCTACGCCGCGATGCGCAACCTCAAGCTGGCACGGTTCGGCGACAACATGCGCGACGTCGCGGTCACCGAGGGGGACAAGGTCGAGGCGCAGTTGCGCTTCGGGGTTTCCGTCAACACGTACGGGGTCAACGACCTGGTTGCCGTCGTAGACCAGGTCCTGGACGCCGAGATCGACAAGCTCGTCCAGGAATACTCCGATATTTACGAAATTTCGCCTGAACTGCGTGCTGGCGGCGAAAGGCATGATTCTCTCCGCTATGGTGCCCGGATCGAGCTCGGGCTCCGGCAGTTCCTCGCCGAGGGCGGATTCCGCGCGTTCACCAGCAACTTCGAGGACCTGGGTGGACTGCGGCAGCTACCCGGGCTCGCGGTGCAGAGGCTGATGGCCGACGGGTACGGCTTCGGCGGCGAGGGCGACTGGAAGACCTCGGTGCTGGTGCACACGCTCAAGGCGATGGTCCCCGGCGGTGCGACGTCCTTCATGGAGGACTACACGTACGACCTGACCCCCGGCAACGAGGTCATCCTCGGCGCGCACATGCTGGAGGTCTGCCCGACCATCGCCGCCGGCACCCCGCGCCTGGAGATCCACCCGCTCGGTATCGGCGGCCGCGAGGACCCGGTCCGGCTGGTCTTCGACGCGGCACCCGGCTCGGCGATCGTCCTCGGACTGGCCGACCTGGGCGAGCGGTTCCGCCTGGTGGCCAACGAGATCGAGGTCGTGCCGCCGACGGCGCCGCTGCCGAAGCTCCCGGTGGCCCGCGCCGTCTGGAAGCCGGCGCCGTCGCTGTCCACGTCGGCCGAGTGCTGGCTGACCGCCGGCGGACCGCACCACACCGTCATGTCGAAGTCGGTCGGCGCCGAGGAACTGGCCGACCTCGCCGAGATGGTGAACACGGAACTGCTGGTCATCGACGAGGCGACCACGACCCGGTCGTTCGTCAAGGAGGTGCGCTGGAACCAGGCGTACCACCGGCTGGCCCGCGGCTTCCGCTGACAGGGTCGCTTTCCGGCCCGGCATCCTGACAGGATCAGGTCATGCCGGGCTGGATGCAAGCGGGTGGGTGGGGTCTGCTCGCCGGATCCGCGCTGCTGGTCGGCGCGGCGGCGGTCTACCTCACCCGAATCCCGCAGCGGATCATCGCCTCGATCATGGCGTTCGGTGCCGGCGTGCTGCTCTCCGCCGTCGCCTTCGAGCTGATCGGCGAGGCGTACGACCAGGCCGGCATGCCCTGGACCGCATCCGGAGCGGTCGCCGGCGCCCTGATCTACACCGGATGCAACGTGCTGCTGGCCCGTCGCGGCGCCCGTAACCGGAAACGGTCGGCGGGTCGCGATCAGGACGGCTCCGGCCTGGCCCTCGCGCTCGGCGCCCTGCTCGACGGCATCCCCGAGTCCATAGTGATCGGAACCAGTCTTCTCGGCGGCACCGGCGTCAGCGCCGCCACGGTGGCCGCCGTCTTCATCTCCAACGTCCCCGAGGGCCTGTCCAGCGCCGCGGGCCTGCGGGCCGCCGGGCGCTCCAAGACGTACGTCTTCGCCCTCTGGACCGGCATCGCCCTGATCAGCGCTCTGGCCGCGATCCTCGGATACACCGTCCTCGGCTCAGCGCCCGCTGTCCTCCTGGGCTGGATCACCGCCCTGGCCGGCGGCGCCATCCTCACGATGGTCGCGGACACCATGATCCCCGAGGCGTACGAGAACGCCCACCTGCTGACCGGCCTGATCATCGTGCTCGGGTTCCTCGCGTCCTTCGCCCTCTCGCACCTCTGAAACCGTCCGTTATCCGACTGACACTCCTCGGTGACGAACGGACGCATCGACCGCCCGCACCGTTACAGTCCGAGGGGTGCTCGACGACGAGACCACCGGCCGGTGACCGGGATGACCGTGGGATCTTCGGGCTGGCTGCGCCGCCGCCGGCACCCGCGACTCTCCGGCACGCTGCACATCCGTGACACCACCGGCCACGAACTGACCGTCCCGCTGCGCGGCCGTGCCGCGGTGCTCACCGCCGGAGGCACCGGCCTGACCGGTTACGGCGAAGTCTGGGCGGTGCACACCACCGCCTCCTCCGCCGAGACCGCACTGATGATCAGTTACGGCCCGGACGGCCCCGCCGACGGCCGCGAGTCCGGCCTCTGCGCCCCGGGCGAGACCATCACGCTCGGCAAGGTCGAGTTCACCTGGCACCCACCACCGGTCCCGGCCGTCCCGCAGCAGCGCTCCGGCAGCGACTTCCCGCGCAACCAGCGCTCGCAGCCGGCCAAGTCCCTCAACCTCCGCGACGAACCCCCGGCCGCCGGCCTGCGCCGGCGGCTGCGGAACATGGTCCGCGGAGTGACCGAGGATCAGGGGCGCGGGTTGCCGTAATACGCGCCCGGTCCGTGCTTGCGCTTGAAGTGCCGCTCCGCCAGGTGAGCCGGGATCGCCGCGGCCGGGTTGACGGCCAGGGTCTTCAGGGCCATCTCCGCGACCGCCTCGCAGATGATGCCGTGCTCGACCGACTTGCCCGGCGTGGCGCCCCAGGTGAACGGGCCGTGGTTGGCCACCAGCGCGGCCGGCATCGCCGCCGCCGACTCGTCGTCGCCGATCAGCTCGACGATCACCCGGCCGGTGTTCAGCTCGTAGTCGGTGGCGCACTCGGCGGCGGTCAGGCCCCGGGACACCGGGACCGGGCCGTTGAAGGTGTCCGCGTGAGTGGTGCCGAGCAGCGGGATGTCGCGGCCCGCCTGCGCGAAGGCCACGGCGTTCGTGGAGTGGGTGTGCGTCACGCCGCCGATCGAGGGCCACGCCAGGTAGAAGGCCCGGTGGCTCTCGCTGTCGACGGAGGGCCGCAGGTCGCCCTCGATGACCTTGCCGGTCTCCAGGGAGACCGGGACGAGCGAGTCCTCGGTCAGGTCCGCGTAAGCCACTCCGGACGGCTTGATCAGGTAGTAGCCGCCGTCACGGTCGATGCCGCTGACGTTGCCCCAGGTCAGCTGGGCCAGCCCGGCCTCCGGGATCCTGAGGTTCGCCCGCAGCACGGCCTCGCGCAGGGCCTTCGAACCGTACGTCACTTCGCTCTCCTCGACCCGGCGATGTTAACGCTAACCATAGCCGAGTCTCACCTCAGACCGGCGACGACCTGCGCAACCCGGGCCCGCAGCGCCTCCGGCAGCGGGACGTAACCCGCGCTCACCGCGGTCTGCTGCCCGGACGTACCGGCGGCGTAGGCCAGGAAGCTGCGCGCCGCCGCCGACGTCCCGGTCGCACACACCACCTCATATGTGACAGCGACCAGCGGATATCCCTCAGCCGACGGGTTCATCGCGATCCGGAGGTCCTCGTCGATCGACGCGTTCTCCAGAGCCCGCCCGGTCGCGTAGTCACTCGGCCCCGAGAAGCCCCGCGACGGGTCGCCCAGCCACGCCGCCGGCAGGTCCGCGGCCCGCGCGAAGGAGGCCTCGATGTAGCCGATCGCCCCGTCCGTACGCGCGATCGCCGCCGCCACCCGATGACTCCCCCGCTCCTCCGCGCCGCCCTTGACCGGCCAGGTGCTGCCACTTCCAAAAGACCATTCAGGGGACGTCGAGAGGAATTTCGTGAAATTGGCGGTGGTGCCGGAGTTGTCGGATCGATGAATCGGCCGAATTCGAGTGGCCGGCAGCGCCACCCCCTTATTGTCCGCAACAATTGTCGGATCGTTCCAGACCGTGATGGCACCCGAGAATATCTTCGCTGCCACGGCCGGCGACAGATTCAGGATCTCCGCACCCGCCACGTTGTAGGCGAGCGCGACCGGACTGACCACCAGCGGCAGATGCACCGCGGGCCCGTCGCACCGCGCGTCCACCTTCTTCTGATCCCCGGCGCTGAGGAACGCGTCAGTCCCCGCGAAGTCCCCGGCACCACCCGCGAACGCCTGGACCCCGGCACCCGAGCCCACGCTCTCGTAGGAGATCGCCGAGTCAGCGCACGAGATCTGGTAGTCCATGATCCAGGCGTGCACGACGTTGGTCTGCGCCGAGGACCCCTGCCCGCTGACCGAACCCGCCGCGCACGCGATCCGCTCCACGTCGGGGGTGGGCGGCGACGAGCACCCGGCCAGCGCCAGACCGAGAACGCCCAGGAGCGCGAGCTTGTTCACCGATACTCCGCCAATCTTCTGCGTACGCCCGAAAGAGCCAGAGCGACGACAAGCGCGAGGCCCGTCAGAGGAAGGACCACCCACCCGGTCAGGGTGGTCTGCGCGGAGCGAAGCGCCGCGTCGAAGTCCCGCTCCTGACGCCAGGTCACCGCCGCGACCGCCGCGTCGTAGTACGCGAAGTCGAACGTCGCGTCGCCCCGCTTGATCCCGGTCAGCGCGCCGATCGCCTCCGCTGTCCGCCCCTGATCAGCCAGCGCGACAATCCGCGCGTGCCCCCGCTCGTAGGCCTGCCACCGCGCGAAAGCCTCCGGCCCGGCCAGCGACGCAAGCCCCGTGGCCGATGAGAAATCGCAGACCGCCTCCCCGGCCAGGCAGGCCGACTTGGCCACGAAGTCGTCCCGGTAGTAGGCGAGATTGCCACTGACCACGTAACGGCTCGTGTCAGCCGCCGCGTCATAGCTCACCGCCCGCAACCGGGACAGCTTCAGGTAGGGCGCGACCGCCTCCACCCGAGCCGCAGCCATCCGGTCCTGCTGCGCGTCGAGCACCACCGTCGCCGCGCCGATCAGCAGCATGACGATGCCGGTCGCGGCGAGCAGCGCCGGGTTGAGCAGACGGCGGAACCGGCGGGCCAGCCACACCTGCTGCGCCAGGAGCAGGACCACCAGTGCACCGCCCACCAGCACGAGCAGCGCGGCGGCGGTCGACTCGGTCTGCTGCTTCGCCTCGTACGCCCGATCGAGATCCTCCTCGCTCTGATCGAGGAGCCGCTCGGCGGCGGGCAGCAGCCGCTGGTGCAGCACGTTCGTGGCCTGCGTGTAATAGCCACGGTCGGAGGCGATCTGCGCCTGCCCGACGAGCTGGCGGTAGACGGCCAGCCCGTCCATCAGCTCGACCACGACGCCGGAGTCCGTGGCGGTCAGGTCACGCAGGTCCGCGTCGACCTGCCGCCCGCGCTCCCGGTAGCGCCCGAGCGCGTCGATCCGGCTGCCGGCGTTCTCGTCGGCGTCACCGGCCAGCAGGACCCGGGTGGCCTGGGCGTCGAGGTCGCTCAGCGCGAAGTACAGATCTGCGGCGACGACCCCGCGCGGGGCCGCCTCCTCGCCGATCACCCGGACCTGTTCGCGCACCTGGGACATCACCAGGGCCAGGCTCACCATCAGGGTGGCCGCGAGTGCGATCACCAGCCCGGTCCAGAGTCGCAACCGGGCTGGTGTCTCCATTACCGACACGTCGTCAAAATAGAACCGCGACGCAATAAACCGTTCGTTTACCTGAGCGACTTCGGCAGGGCGATCTCAATCCACTCATTGTTGTCCGCGACGCCCGCGGTGCGGCCCGAGGAGAACGGGAAGTTGTTGTCGTTGAGAACGGCGATCTTCCGGTCGTCGATGATCACGACGTCCTCGATCGTCTGGAACGGGAAGGTGAACGTGGTGCCGAATCCGCCGAGCTTGCGCGGGTTGGCGATGTTCATCAGGTCGACCAGCAGCGTCTTGGCGAGCGAGCCGTCACGCTTCTTCTGGGCGACGTAGATCCGCTTGAACACGGCGGTGGCGCCCTGGCCGTTGTCCCGTTCGATGATCAGGAAACGGTCCCGGTCCACCACGATCGCGTCGCCGATCGCGTTGGCCGGGGACTCGAGCTGGTACGTCCACCGTTTCCCGGTGTACTGCCCGGTCCGGGTGTCGAACTCGTTGAGCCGCAGCTGCCCGGCCGGGTCACCGGCCACGGTCCCTTCGAGCAGGGCGTAGAGGTAGCGGCCGTCCGAGGAGCCGGCCAGACCCTCGAAGCCCTTGCTGCTGCCGATCGTCGCGGTCGCGCCGGTGCGGGCGGCGGTCTCCGGCGCGATCACACCGTCCAGCGGCGTGGGTGCGGCGAGCAGGCGCCCGGCACGGTCGAAGTGCAGGATGTACGGGCCGAACTCGTCGCCGATCCAGTAGGAGCCGTCCGCGGCCTTGACGATCGACTCGACGTCGAAGTCGGCGCCGGTCAGGACACGGTCCTCCCGCGTGAGTGCCCACGGCACCCTGCCGTTCGGGTCGGTCAGGTTGACGCCGCCGAGAACGTCCACGGTGCCGGTCGCGAACGCCGGGGCCAGCCGCTGGATCCGCAGCAGGAAGTCACCCGAGTTGGCCTTGTTGCCGTATCCGTTGTCGGACAGCACGTCGTAGGTGCCGTCACGGTTGCGCGCGATGCCGGAGAACCCCTGCACCGGCTGGTCGGCGAAGGGCGCGACGAAGCCGTTGAGGTTGCCGGTGACCAGGCTGCCGGACGGCTCGCTGCCGGGCACGAACGTACCGGCCGGCAGGGAGGCGAAAGCGGTCAGCGTGGGCGTGGTGATCTTCGAGTGGCCGCCGGCGACGGAGGCGGTGCCGCCGAACGCCATGGTGACGACCACGGCGCCGGCGAGGAAACCGATCTTTCTCATGTGGCCGGACACTAGGGAGCACGGGTGAACATCAGGCAGCTCACTTGCGTCCGGCGGTGGACTTCCGGCGACGTTTCGGCGCGGCCTCGTGACGCGGCAGCGACGCGACGTCGGGCAGCCCGTGCCGGTAGGTGAGACCGTCGCCCACCCGGCTCAGGTGCTCCTCGGCGACCAGCTCGGCGATCAGTCCGGTCAGGCGGGCGTCGAGCTCGGCGGAGCGGCGGGAGGCCCATCCGTACAGGCGGCCGGTCGCGGCGAGCAGGTCCTCGGTAGTGAGCACGCCGCCGTCGTGGACCAGGTGTTCCATCGCCAGGCGCAGCTCGCTGTCGGCGATCTGGTCCGGTTTGCGGGACACACCCTCGGCACGCAGCCGGATCGCCGGCACGGTCCGCTCGGGGTCACTGACGAACGCACCGTCCCAGGTCATCCCGGTCTCGCCGGATTCGAGCAGTCCCTCCACCACGGTGCGGGCCTGCTTGGTGATCCGGGTGAGCGCCCACTGCTCCCGCATGCGCTGCAGCACCAGGTCGATGTGCACCGGGCCTTCGACCCGGGCGAGCTCGGCGACGGCTTCGGCGATCCGGGTGCGCATGCCGGGCTCGGTGAGGCCGGCGCCGGGTGAGATCGGGTTCAGAACCACTTTTTCGTACGGGAAAGCCCACTCGCTGCTGCGGTCGACAGCCTCGGGTACGTCCGCGGTGACCGGCTCGGCCCTGGGCCTGCGCGACGGCCGGCGCCGGGGTGCCGTCGTCCACTCCATCCCGGTGGCGCTTATCGGTTCGAGGGGCTCGGCCGGCGGGATCGGTTCGACGGCCGGCGCCACGAACGGGCGCTCCTCGGCGTGCTGATGAGGATGCAGGTCGGCGGCGACCTCGGCCCGGCTCAGCCGCTCGAACAGAACCGGGGCGACCTGCTGCTCCTCGGCCGCCTGCTCCTCGACCGCCTGCTCCTCTGCCGCCTGCTCCTCTGCCGCCTGCTCCTCTGCCGTGGCCATCGGCGGTTCCAGGTCGTCGTCGAACTCCATGCCGGTGGCGGCGGGCCAGGTCGAGGCGGCCGGGGTCTCCTCGACGGTCTCGCGGTTCACGTCCTCCACGCCCGCCAGGTAGGCGCCGGCCTGCTCGGCGCCGATCTCGAAGTCCTCGTCGATCAGATCGTCGTCGGTGTACTGAGGCTCCTCGACCGCGTCCCACGACTGCTCCGGCTCCGGGACTGCCTCCTCTTCCTGTACCGGCTCCTCGTCCAGGACCGGCTCCTCCGCCAGCGTCAGGACTTCGGCCGGTTCGGGCTCGGGCTCGGGCTCGAGTTCCGCCTCCGCCTCCATCTCCATCTCCGCTTCCGTCGCCGGCGCCGTCGTCTCGGCGATGATCGGCTCAGGCTCGGCCGCCGGGGTCTCGGTGACGGTGACGGTCAGCTCCGGCGCCTGCTCGGCGGGGAACTCGGCGAAGGCCGCGTCCAGCGCCGCGCGGAGCCGGTCCTCCTCGTGCTGGCGGTCCAGGTACCAGGCGGTCCCCCAGACCCGGTGCAGCCGCCAGCCGAGACCCTGCAGCTCCTGCTCGCGCAACCGGTCGCGGTCCCGCGCGGCGGGCGCGGAATCGTACGTGGTGCCGTCGCACTCGATCCCGAGCGCGAACGGTGCGTTGCGCCGGGCGTTGCGGCGGATCGCCAGATCGATCCGAAAGGAGCCGGCGCCGACCCGGGTCTGCACCCGGTAGCCCCAGGCCCGGAGCACGTCGCGCACCGAGTCCTCGAACGGCACCTGCTGGTCCGGGCGGACGTCCTCGATGCCGAGGGCGGCCTCACCGCGTACCGCGTAGTCCAGATACGCCGCCAGGTGCCGGAACTCCTCGTTCTCCGGCAGGTCCCGGCCGCGTACCTCGGAGACCACCTCCAGGCGGCGGGAGGCCCGGGTGGTGGCGGTGTTGAGCCGCCGCCAGCCGAGCGGGCCCTGCAGGCCGCCCAGGTCCTCCCCGATCGCCATGATGATCACGTCACGCTCGTCGCCCTGCACGGTGTCCAGGTCCTTGACGAAGAAGCCGCGCAGGCGGTCGCCGTCCTGGGTCGCCACCATGTCCGCGACCGCGGCCTCGATCTCGTGTGCCTGCTCGGGCGAGCAGGCAACCACGCCGAGCGTGAGGTCGGGGCGGGTGACCAGGTGGTGCGCGACCCGGCTGGCGACCAGCTGGCTCAGCGTGCCCTCGCCGGCCGGGAAGAGCTGCACGCCCGCGTCCGGGCCGGGCGCGCCGGCGGCCGGGAACGTGCTGAGGCCGCCCGCGTAGAAGCTGTGGTTGGCGAAGGTGATCAGCGACTCGTGGCGGCTGCGGTAGTGGATGGGCAGGTCGATCACCCGGAACGCGCCGCAGCCGATCGCCAGGTCGAGGATCGACTGGGCCTCACCGGAGGGCAGCGTCGCCGAGGTCACCTGCCGGTCGTCGCCCACCACGATCAGAGCGGCGCCCCGGTAGGCGCAGGTGATCGCGTCGGGGATCGGCATCCGCGCCGCCTCGTCCACGATCACGACGTCGAACTGCAGGTCGGGCGGGAGCAGCCGGCTCACCCCGGCGGGAACGGTCAGGAAGCAGGGCTTGACCGCCGTGGTGGCGTGCCGGGTCTGTGCGATCAGGTCGCGTACGGCGAGGCGGCGGCCCTGCTGCGCGGCCGTCGAGCGCAGCAGCGCGGCCTCGGAGGTGGCCGTGTCGGAAGGTTGCCGGGCGTCGACCGCGTTCATCACGTCGGCGGCCGCGGCCCGCTGCAACCGGGTGTCCCAGAGCTGGAACTCCTGCACGAGCCGGTCGTGGCCGGACGCGTCCAGCGGTGGGAGCCGGTCGTCCTCGCGGATCACGGTGTCCGCCCAGGACTGGAACAGGGCCCGGCCGAGCACCGGCAGGATCTGCTCGATCGGCAGGTCCGCACGGGCGCAGAAGTCCACCACGGTGTCCAGCCCGTGCTCGGACAGGACCGAGCGCGCGGCCTGGTACTCGAACCACTCCTGCTGGCCGCGGCTGTCCTCCAGTAGCGCCTTCAGCAGTTCCCTGGCGTGCTCGTAGTCGTCGAGGGCGGCCGTCAGCGACGGGTGCCGGCGCGGCGCGAACGCGCGCAGGATCCAGTCCCGGGCGGCCTGCCACTCGGCCACCCGCGACGGCAGCGTGTCGGTGGGCCGGGCCCTGCTCAGCACCTCGGCCTGCTCGGCGGTGAACGCGATGTCCCCGCCGGTACGCACCCGGCGCGCCTCGGACGTCCACGCCATCGCGGTGGCCAGGGCCTCCACGTCGGTCTGGGTGCCGCGGTAGACGCCGCCGAGCACCTTGGCGTACTCGCTCGCGTTCGCCGACAGCGCCGCGGCGGCGTCGGACGCGGCCTCGCGCAGCATGCCGATGGCGGCCGACTCGGCGAGCGTGAAGTCGCGCCCGGCCGCCGCGCTGTACGCCTGGACCAGCTCGGCCACCGCGGTGAACGGCTCGACGTGCGCCCGCAGCCAGGTCACCGCGTCGTGGATCGGGCCGGCCGCGAGCTGCGGGCGCGGCGCCGGCTCGGGTGGCGGGCGCAGCGCCGCGGTCCACCGGTCGAACTCCTTGCGCGCCTCCGTGACGATCCGGATGATCGCGCTGTTCGGGGTGGGCGCGCTGACCCGCTCGATCACCGCCGGCAGCGCCTCCGGCGGGGTCACCTGCAGCACCTCCTCGGCGGTGCGCAGCGCCTCCTGGATCGCGTCGAAGTCGGTCTCCAGCCGCCGCCAGTGCCGCCCGAGGATCTTGGCGTGCTCGGCCTCGGCCTCCTCCAGCTCCTGGATCGACCGCTTCCACGCGGCGGCCGCGCTGAGGTTGGCCACCGCCTGCGACCGCTTCACGTCCGGCCGGGCGATGTCCGCCGCGGCCTTCTTGTCCCGCCGGTACGGCGCCCGCAGCTTGCGCATCCCCTTGTGCTGGGCGGCGAACCGCTCGGCCAGCTCGTCCACCGGCTCGTTGAGCGCCGCCTCGTTGAAGTACTCCCGCGCCCGCGACTCGGCCGCCTGTGCCGCCTCCACGGCCCGCTTCAGGATCCGCGAGGCGGTCTGCGCGGCCGCCATCCCGGTGGTGTCGAACCAGCCCGCCTCCGGCTTGTGCGGCCGGGAGAGCAGGTCCACGATCGCCGCGACCCGGCCGATGTCGGTGAACGCCACGACGTTCGGCAGGCCCAGCCGGGCGGTGACCCGGTCCAGGCTGTGCTGGTGCTGCTCCAGGCGGTCCGCCTCGTCGGCGAAGCGCCGGGCCAGCCCGCGGGCCTGCGCCGCGGTGATCGGCAGCAGTTCCACCGCGGGCGGGTCGAGCTGCGCCAGGCTCGGCACGATCGGCAGCTTGCTCGGCGTGGGCAGCGCCGACCAGGTGACACCGGCCCGGGACCGGACCGCGTCCTCGGCCTGGTGCAGCGCCTTCAGGTGCCGCAGCAGCCCCTCGGCGGACCGGGCGACCGACTCCAGGCTCGGCAGGGTCAGCCACTCGTCGGCGGCCTCGGGCGGGCGGCGGGCGGCGTGCCCGACCAGCGTGGTCAGGGTGATCGCGTCGGTCAGCGCGTGCGCGTCGAACGCCTCGGCGAGCGGGTCGCCGGCGGCCGCCTCGGTGAGGTGCTCCAGAGCCGTCTGTGCCTGGTGCAGCCGGGCGTCGAGGCGGTTGCGGTCGATGACGTCGCGCCACAGGAAGTCGTCACCCTGCAGCGCCGGGCGCCACGCCTTGCCGAGGCGCTCGGCGGCGTCGCGGACCTTCTGCAGCGACTGGGTGGTCAGCGGCACCGGCAGCGTCGGCGGGACCGGCGCGGCCGGCACGTCGATCATCTGGGCGCACATGCCGAGCACGTCGTGCAGCCGATGGCCGAGCGGCTCGCGTACCTCGTTCATCGCCTCCGCGTACGCGTTGAGCCTCCGCCGGTGCTCGCGCAGTTCCTCACGCTCGTCGGTGGAGAGGCTCGGCGGCGGCAGCGGGATGTAGTCCAGCGCCGCGGCCAGCGTCGACGCCACCTGGACCCGGCCGGTGCGCCCGCTGTGCAGCTCGAGGAGATAGTCCTCCAGACCGGTACGCGCCATGCGCTCCCGGACGGTGTCGAGGGCGGCCGCCTTCTCGGAGACCATCAGAACGCGCTTACCGGCGTGCAGCAGGCAGGCGATCATGTTGGCCACGGTCTGCGTCTTGCCGGTGCCGGGTGCGCCGCGCATCACGAAGCTGCGGCCGGCCAGCGCGGCGGAGACACAGGCGCGCTGGGCGGCGTCGGCGTCGAGCACCAGGGGTACGTCGTCCGGCGGCGCCAGCTCGTCGATGCGGCGCGGCGGGATCGGCTCGAACCGGAACGCCTCGATCTGCGACTTCGGATCGGTGGCGAGCGCGCGGATGACCGGGTGGGCGAGGATCTGGCGTTCGTTGTCGACGAGGTCGCCGTACATGATCTCGCGATCGACGGCGAACCGGGACAGCAGGATCGCCTCGTCGGTCCGCCACTCCTGGTGCTCACCGATGGCGGCGTCGAGGCGGGCCCAGAACACGGTCACGTCGAGACCGGCCAGCCCGTCGACGGTGGGGAGCTCCACGCCGTACAGCCGCAGCCGCACCGTCAGCGCCGGGTTGACGATCGGGTCGTCCGCGCGGGCCCGCAGTCGCGGGTAGTCGAGCGGATCGGTGTGCACCAGCTCGACGGGCAGCAGGAGGATCGGGCTCGCGTACTCGTGCTCGCCGTCCCGCCAGTGCAGCGTGCCGATCGCCAGGTACAGCCCCGCCGACCCGTGCTCCAGCTGATCCCGCCGGTCGGTACGCCGCAGCGCGTGCAGCGTCGTGTCCATGTCCGCGTCGGCCATCCGCGTCTGGAACACGTGCGCCGCCCGGGGCCGCGGCCCCTCCGCCTGCTCCTCGATCCCGAGGAACCCGCACTCCCGCCCCTGCTGCAGCGCCTCGACGACACTGCGCGGCGACGGGCTCATCACCGCGACGACGCCCGGCCCCTCCGGGTCCACGTCCATCAAGGGGTTCGCGCCGGTGAGATCGAGCAGGCCGTTACGCCAGGTCTCGAGCACGCCACGCACGCGCGCATCGGGGCGCCCGGTCAGACCATCCGCATCATCCCACCGCATTTGCACATTCCAGCAAGGCGAGGTGGGTCACCGTGGCGATTTTCCGGGTTAATCCGACGTTCCGGACGCCAACCGCTGCTTTTCGACCCGTTTTCTACGGTTTGCCGGTCCCCGTTGGGTCCCGCCGCGGCCATCCGGCTCACTTCGGGCCGGGGTCAGGCAGCCGAGTTACTCCCAGGTCGGGATCCACCACTGCCAGCCCGCCGGGGCCAGGGGCCAGCCGGCGTCCGGGCGCCAGCCCTCGGGCGGGTACCAGCCGTCGGGCGGGACGGGCCAGCCGGGCGGGACCGCGAACTTGATGCCGGTGGGTGCGGGCGGGATCTGCGGGTGCGGGTTGTTCTCGGGGGCCGCGGAGACCGGTGCGACGCCGCTGCGGCGGGCGGCGTTGCTCTTGACGACGGCGGTCAGCGCGGGGATCACCGTGGTCTCGGCGATGGCGGCGCCGTCGAGGAGAGCGGCCGAGCGGTCGGGGAGCGCGGCCGAGCGGTCGGGAGCGGGGCTGATCGGATGGACCGGTTCCGGGGCGAGCGGGGCGCGGGCGGCCGCACCGAGTGTGGAGAGCGGGGAGGCGGCCGGGGTGGCGACGGCGCCGACGGGCTCGGTGAGGCCGGGTGCGCCGGTCTTGACGGCGCCGCTGGTGGAGCCGGGCGGGTCCAGCCGCGGGAGGGAACCGCCGGGCAGCGCACCGGTGGACGGCAGGGTCGGCAGGGGCTCGTGCGACGAGGTCGCCCAGCTGGGGATGCCGCCACTGGGAACCGCCCAGCTCGGCATGGCGCCGCCGCGGGGCAGCTCGGGTTCGCTCGCCGCGGCCCAGCTCGACGCCGGTTCACCGGCGGTCGCCCAGCTCGGCACCGCGTCGGGGTCACCCTGCCCGGGCCAGGCCGGCCCGGACTCCGCGTCGGCCTCACCCTGCGCGGCCCAGCCACGGCCCGACTCGGACTCACCCGGCAGGGTCCGGCCGCGGCCGGAGTCGGATTCGCCGGGAATCACCCAGTTGCGGCCGGAGTCGGATTCGAGCGGGGACGTCCAGCCCGGGGATCGCGAGGGCTCGGCGTCGGCGGGTGCGGGGGCCGCCCAGCTGGGCACCGGCTCGTTCGGTGCCGCCCAGCCAGGCACACCGGCGGGCGCGGCGGACGGGGAACCGGCCGGGCCCGGCACGTAGCCTCCCGAGGCCGAGCCGGTCGTGGCCGGTCCCGTGCTGGCCACGCCGGAGGTCGGAACGCTGGCCGAAGCCCGGCCGGTCGCAGCGGCGCCAGCCTGAGCGCTGGCCGGTCCGGACGGAAAACTGGCCGGCCCGGGCGAATAACCCGCGGAAGCGGCCTGACCGCCGGCAAAACCGCCGGACCCGGACTGGCCGGCAGGGAACCCGGCGGACGCGGGCTGAGCGGCGGGGAACCCGGCGGACGCGGGCTGAGCGGCGGGGAACCCGCCCGACCCGAACCCCCCGGCCGGCGAGACCGACGCGAGCGCGGCCTGCCGTGCGGCGGCACCCTGGAGGCTCTCCGGGAGGTCCTGGGCGCGGGCCACGTACAGCATGACCTCGGCCTTGCCGTCGTTGCCCTTGACCATCGCCCGGGCCGCCGTGACCAGGCCCTGCTCGGCCAGATGGCGCAGGGCGGGCAGGAGCTCCGTGCTGATCTTCGTGCTCAGGTCGCCGACCCGGGCGTCACCGACGCGCACCTCGACCAGGTGGTCGGCCATCTCGTGCAGCGTCACATAGACCCAGCACTCCCCCTCCGGCCGCAGCACCGGCCGCAGCGCGTCGAGGAACTGCTGCTGGCCGATGACCTGGACGGCCGAGCCGCTGGGCAGGAGCCGGTGTTCCTGGACGGGCGGCGAGTTGGCCGGCACCAGCATGTGCGGTTCGGCCAGGTCGAGGCGGACGGTGGCGTCGAAGGCGGCCGGGCGGCCGTCGTAGGCGCCCCACTCCCGGCCGTGGATGCGAGCGTTCACCTCGGGCACCAGGTTGCGGCTGGTCAGGGAGGAGAGAACCTGGACGTAGCGGGCGGCCTCCGGGCGCGGGAGGTGACCGAGCAGGCTGGATCCGGACCAGACCCCGACGGCGTTGCGGTCGTGGCGGTTGTTGCGGTCGGGGATCAACTGCACGGGTACGGTTATGTCGGTTCCCTTGGGGTCGAAGTCGCTGCCGAAGAGTGCACGTATCGCCTTGGCGTAGTGCGTCTCGCCGACCACCTCGGCACTTGCCCAGCCCGCTTGTCCCCAAAGTTGGAACCGATTCGCCACACGGGAACGCTAGTGTCTGCTTTCCGTCAGTCACCTCACCCGTACGGACGAGGGCGATCAACCATACGTTCCGTATCCGCGCCGTTCGCTTGAGCTACTGAAGCGTCACTAAGGTCGCGGCGAGGGATCGATGACGAACAGCTCGACGAATCGCTTCAGCAGCTTCAAGTCGCCGTCGATGCGGACGCGGCCGGAGGCGACGGCATCGTCGGGGCTGAGCTCGCCGGACATCAGGTCGCGGATCTCCGGGCCGGTGATGATGACCAGGTCGGGCCGGTCCAGCCCGCCGGTGCCGGCCCGCAGCTGATCATCCTCGACCACGGCGTGCACGACCGTGTCGGCGAAGCGCAGTTCGAAACCGATGCGCTCGGGCTGGGCCGGCGGGCGGAACGTGGCCCGCAGCGCCATCACCAACGAGTCCTCGGTGGCGACCTCGCCGACTCCGACGACGCCGAGCGACCGGGCGCCCCAGCGGCCCAGGCTCAGGAGGGTGTCCTCGAGATCAGCGCCGTACTCCGTCAGCTCGTAGACCACCCCGGAAGCGGGGCGGGGCAGCACCCGCCGGCGGATCAGGCCACCCTCCTCCAGCTCGCGGAGCCGGGAGGCGAGGATGTTGGTGGAGATCTTGGGAAGGCCGCGATGCAGGTCGGAGAACCGTCGCGGGCCCACGAACAGGTCACGCAGGATGAGCAACGCCCATTTCTCGCCAACCAGTTCCAGAGCGCGCGCCAACCCGCAGTACTGCCCATACGCCCTCTTGGTCACCCTGAAAAATATACCAGCAGGCGGATGCCGCACTATCCGTGTTTTTTCGCAGTAAGCTTCGGTCCTGCACTTTCGGCCAAAGCGGTGTCCGCCGCGGAGACCGCGTCATAGCGGCCCAGCCGGCGCAGCAACGGCGGCGCCATGACCGTGGTGGCGATCGCCATCAGGACCATGATGGTGAACATCTCGGTGCCGATCACGCCCAGCTCCAGTCCTGCGGTGAGGATCACGATCTCGGTGAGCCCGCGGGTGTTCATCAGGACGCCGATCGCCACCGATCGCGACCACGGCTCACCGCTGATCCGGGCGGCGACGGTGGCACCGCCGAGCTTGCCCACCACCGCGACCGCGGTCACCAGCAGGAAGACGCCGATCAGCGCCCAGGAGCCGAGACCGTCGACGCGGGTGGAGAGCCCGACGATCACGAAGAACAGCGGCAGGAGCAGGATCTCCACCGGGGCCTGCAGGCGCTCCTGGACGGCCCGCCGCCAGCGCTCGTCACGGGGCATCACGGCACCGGCGAGGAACGCGCCGAACAGGGCGTGGATGCCGATCGCCTCGGTGATCCACGCGCTGACGAACGTGACCACCAGCGCCAGCCACAGCGGCAGCGGCGCCAGGCGGGCCAGCACCGGGCGTACCGCGGCGACCATGAACACGACGTACGTCGCGGCCAGCACCACCAGCACCACGACGCCCGCGGGGCTGGCCGAGGTCATCACCGCCACCACCGTCGCGAGCAGGCACCAGGCGACCACGTCGTCGATCGCCGCACAGGTGATCGCGAGCACGCCGGCTCTGGTGTGGAACAGGCCGGTCTCCTGCAGCAGCCGGGCGAGCACCGGGAACGCCGTGATCGCGATGGCGGCGCCCAGGAAGAGACTGAACCCGAGCAGTCCGACGCCCTGGCCGAACCGCTGGTACAGCAGCGCGCCGAGGCCCGCGCCGAGCAGGAACGGCACCACGACCGACACGCCGCTGATCACACCGGCGCGGCGGCCCACCCGGCGCAGTCCGGCCACGTTCAGTTCCACGCCGATCAGGAAGATGAACAGGATCAGCCCGATCTGAGCGAGCGACCGGAAAGCGCCGATGATCGCGTCCGGGAACAGCGTCTCGAGCGCCTCCGGCCAGATCACTCCCAGCACGCCGGGGCCGAGCAGGATCCCCGCGATGATCTCGCCGATCACCCTCGGCTGCCCGATCCTGATGAGCAGCTGCCCCACGGCCCGGACCGCGATGATCACGATCGACACGGACAGCAGCATCTGGACCGTCACCGGCATGGGGGCCTCCTCGCAGCACCGAAGGTTTCCGGAGCATCGCACCGCCTCAACCGATCGCGGATCTTCGATCGTGCTGTCGGGCGCAGGGCCTCCGGCGGGCCCCGTGGGCAGCGCATTTTCGAGGAAGATTCCGCTTTCCCGCGGTGCGAGTCTGCAAGGGCGTGCGTACCCGAGAAGTTCCGGCATGTGAGAGGCACGCGGAGAAAGGACGCTGAAAAATGAGCGTGACAGAGTCTGACCGTCGTGTCGGAGCGGGATCCGATCGGGACCACAAGCGCATCCCGGTCGTCGACGGGGTCCGCGGCCTGTGTGCCCTGGCCTTGCTGATCACCCACGTGGCGATGGTGTCCGGCCTGCTGGGCACCCGGGAGACCGGCGCCGAAGTGGGCCCCAGCCACTACCTCGGCGGTTTCTTCGCCGGCGGCCTGCAGATCGCGGCCGGCGTGTTCTTCACCCTGAGCGGCCTGTACGTCTACCGGCCGTTCGCCAAGTCCGTCATCACCGGCGGCCCGAAACCCTCCGGCCGCCACAACTTCGCCCGCCGCGCCCTGCGGCTGCTGCCGGCCTACTACCTGATGTACGTGGTCGTCCTGCTGGCGCTCAACCTGGAGTCGATCGACAGCGTCTGGTACGTGGTCCGGCCGTTGCTGCTGCTGCACATCTACGACTTCGTGTGGATGGACGGCATGGAGGTCAGCTGGACGGTGCCCGCGATGGCGCAGTTCTACCTGCTGCTCCCGCTGCTGGCCTGGGCGACCCGTCGATGGGCCGGGCGCGGCGCCACGATGAGGCAGCGCGCGTACCGCCTGATGCTGCCGGTGCCGTTCCTGATCGCGTCCGGCTTCGCCTGGCTCTTCTTCGTCAAGGCCAACGACCTCGGCACGCGGGCGCTGTTCTGGTGGCCCATGGGCCTGCTGCCGGAGATCGGCATCGGCATGGCGCTGGGCATCCTGCTGGCGCTGACGCAGGCCTCGCCGTCCGACACCCCGAAGCTGTTCCGCGCGGCCGCCGCCCGGCCGAACCTGTTCCTGCTCAGCGCACTGGTCATCGTGCTGGTCAACTGCGCCCGGCCGTTCGCCAAGATCGGCATGGACGACATCTACACCGTCTCCGGCCTGGTGTTCTTCTACGTCATCCTCGGGCTCTTCAGCATCGCGATCGTCACGCCGCTGGTGGCGCCGGGCGCGAGCTCACGGGTCCGCGACGGCCTGCTGGGCAACGCGCCGATGGTCTACCTGGGCCGCATCTCCTACGGGGTGTACCTGTGGCACTTCGCGGTCATGCACTTCTACCTGCAGCCGGACACCCTGTTCGGCGGGGACAGCCAGATGATCCTCGGCCTCTACCGTGAGGCGGGCTTCTGGGAGCTGCAGCTGGTGACGCTGACCGGTGCGGTCCTGCTCGCGACGATCAGTTACTACCTGATGGAACGCCCGCTCATGAACTGGGGCGAGCGCCGCCTGCGCCGTCGCGACGAGGCACGTGCGGCGGTCGGTGGGCGGCCGCGATGACCGTTGTGGACAAGCCGTCGGACCGGGCGCCAGGACCAAAAGATCTTGAGGGTACGCGCGGACGGCGCCCGATCTGGCTCGTACTCCTGGCCATCTACTGCCTGGGGTTCGGTCTCGCCTCGCTCGCCCGGGTCCTGATCCAGGATCCGTCCCTGCAGGTGCGCGTCCCGTTCGGCTTCTACCAGCTGCTCATGTGGCACGTGGTCTTCGGCGCGATCGCGATGTGCCTGGCGTGGCTGCAGGTCTGGCCCCGGCTGCGCGCCAAGCGGCCCCGCCTGCACCGCCGGATCGGGCTGGTCTACCTGTTCGGCGGGGTGGTGCCGGCCGGGCTGCTCGCCATCCCGGTGTCGCTGCTGGCCGGCGTCGGCCACGCGTACCGTATGTCGCTGTTCGTCCTGGCCGTCCTCTGGCTGATCAGCGCATACCAGGGATACCGGTCGGCCCGCCTGCGCCGGTTCCAGCTGCACCGGCGGTGGATGCTGCGCAGCGTCGCGCTGACCACCGCCATCATCAGCGCCCGCCCGCTGACCGGCGTGCACTGGGGCGCCATGGCCTCGATCTGGCCGGACCAGTACGGCGGTGCCGGCGACCTCACCTACAACGAGGCCCTGACCGCGGCCATGTGGACCGCCGTCGTCCTGCACCTGGTGATCGTGGAGTGGATCGTGCTGCGGCCCCGCACCAGGGCGGAGACCACCAAGCTGGAGGCTGCCCGATGAAACCTCTTCTCGGCGAACGCGCGATCGTGCTCGGCGGCAGCATCGCCGGCACGTTCGCCGCGTCGGTATTGGCCACCCGTTACTCCGAGGTCGTGGTCGTCGACCGGGACACCGTCCTCGGCGTCGACCAGCCCCGCAAGGGCGCGTCGCACACCGCACACGCCCACGGCCTGCACGCCCGCGGCCTGCTCATGGTGGAGGAGCTGTTCCCCGGCACCCTCGACGACCTGCAGGCCGCGCAGCTGCCCGTCGGCGACCTGGGCGAGATGCACTGGTACGTCAACGGGCGCCTGCTGGCCCCGGCGAAGACCGGCCTGCTCTCGGTCACCCCGCAGCGCCCGGTCCTGGAGAACTACCTGCGCAACCGGGTCGCCACGCTGCCCAACGTGCGGTACCGGCAGCACACCGACATCCTCGCCCCGATCACCAGCCCGGACCGGCAGCGGATCACCGGCGTACGCGTACGCGACGAGTCCGGCGAGTCCGAGCTGACCGCTGATCTGGTCGTGGACACCACCGGCCGGGGCTCGCGGACACCGGCCTGGCTCGCCGAACTCGGCTACGACCGGCCGTCCGAGGACCGGATGAAGATCGGGCTCGCGTACACCACCCGGATCTACCGCAAACGCCCGGAGATGTTCGACGGCGTGCAGTCGGTCAACCTGATCGCGACACCGCGGTTCCCGCGCGGCTGCTTCTTCGGCCAGGTGGCCAAGGACGAGTGCATCCTGTCGCTGACCGGCATCAACGGCGACCGGCCGCCGACCGAACCGGGCGCCTTCCTGGAGTTCGTCCGGTCGCTGCCGGTGCCGCGCGTCTACGAGGCCGTCCGGGACGCCGAACCGCTGACCGAGCCGGTCTCGTTCACGTTCCCGGCCAGCGTGCGCCGCCGCTACGAGCTGCTGCGCCGGATGCCGGCCGGCCTGCTCGTGATGGGCGACGCGGTGTGCAGCTTCAACCCGGTGTACGGCCAGGGCATGAGTGTCTCCGCGCTGGAGGCCGGTGCGCTGCGCGACTGCCTGGCGGACGGGACGGCCCCCGAGCCGCTCGCCTTCCAGCGCCGCATCGCCGCCGTCATCGACGTGCCGTGGGAGATCTCCACCAGCGGCGATCTGGACTTCCCGGAGGTCGAGGGCAAGCGCACCGTCAAGGTCCGGGTGGGCAACGCGTTCATGGCCAAGGTGCAGCGGGCCGCCATGCGCGACCCGGCGGTGACCAGCGCGTACATGAAGGTCGCCGGTCTCGCCGCGTCGCCGGCCTCGATGATGCGCCCCTCGATGGTGGCCCGGGTGCTGCGCCAGTCCCGCCAAGCCTGATCCCGATCAACGTCCCGCTCAGCAACGGAGGTTCGTCGTGCCCCAGCCCATCGAGCATGTCGTCATCGTCGGCGGGGGAACCGCCGGCTGGCTCTCCGCGGCATACCTCAACCGGGCCTTCGGTGACCGGTTGCGGGTCACCCTCGTGGAGTCGCCGCAGATTCCCCGGATCGGGGTGGGTGAGGCCACCGTGCCCACGCTGCGCACCACGTTCGCCTTCCTCGGCATGAAGGAGGAGGAGTGGATGCCCAAGTGCAACGCCGCCTACAAGTCCGGGGTGCGGTTCAACAACTGGCGCAACCCCGCCCCGGACGGCACACCGCACTCGTACTACCACCCGTTCTTCACGGTGCCCGAGCCGATGCTCAAGACCCACGAGCGCCCGTTCCACTACCGCTACTCCGGCGGGTTCTCGCTGCCGCACTTCTGGCTGCGCGGGCGGCTGGCCGGTGACGCGTCGATGCCGGCGACGTACGGCGAGGCGGGCATGCCCCTGCAACGGCTCCTGGAGCTCAACAAGGCTCCGCGGCCGCTGCCCGGGACGGCCGGCCCGGACGTGCGGTTCCGGTACGCCTACCACTTCGACGCCGCGCTGATCGCCAAGTATCTGCGCGAGCTGGCCGTCGGCCGGGGCGTGCACCACGTGCTGGCCGACGTCTCCTCGGTGCGCCTCGACGAGCGCGGCTACATCACCGGCCTGTCGACGAAGCAGGGCGTGGACGTGACCGGCGACCTGTTCCTGGACTGCACCGGGTTCCGGGGGCTGCTGATCAACAAGGCCATGGAGGAGCCGTTCATCAGCCAGAACGACTACCTGCTCTGCGACAGCGCGGTGGCGCTGCCGTCCCGCAACGACCCGGCCAACGAGGGACTGCGCCCGTACACCACGGCCAACGCCATGGGCGACGGGTGGATCTGGGAGATCCCGCTGTACCACCGGGACGGGACCGGATACGTCTACAGCAGCCGGACGACCACCCCGGAGAAGGCCGAGCAGACACTTCGCGGGTTCCTCGGCGGCCGCGAGTTCGAGGACGCGGAGCCCAACCACATCAGGATGCGGGTCGGCTACACGAAGCGGTCGTGGGTGCGCAACTGTGTGTCGGTCGGGCTCTCCAGCTGCTTCGTCGAGCCGCTGGAGTCGACGACGATCGCGCTGATCGAGTACGAGCTGGCGCTGCTGCTGCTGCACTTCCCCGACCGCGACTTCGACGAACTGCGGATGAGCCGTTACAACGACCTGATGTTCTCCGCGTACGAGGACATCCGCGACTTCATCGTCATGCACTACACCCTGACGGACCGGACCGACACCGAGTTCTGGCGTGCCGTCCAGGAGGCGCCGATCCCGGACAGCCTGCAGCGCAAGCTCGCCGAGTACGCGGAGAGCGTCATCACCCCGGACGGCACCCAGCAGCGGCTGTTCGAGACGCAGAGCATCTGGGCGATCCTGTCCGGCATGGGCTTCCCGTTCCGCAAGACGCCGCCCGGGATCGACCTGCTCGACGACGCCGCCGCCGCGCAGCGGTTCCGCCAGATCGACAAGGAGCGGGCCGAGCTGTCGGCGAGCATGCCGGACCACTACGAGTATCTGCGGATGCTGCACGGCGAGCACCGGCCCAGCCCGATCTGACCGCACGGATGACGTTCCCGCCCGAATCAGACTAAAGGGACTCCCAGCCTGTTAACCTCGGCGCGACCGTGCCGACGGACCAGGCTGGGAGTTTCGACTGTGACCGCAACCGAGACGCTGATGACCGGTATCGCGCTGGGTGAGTCGCCGCGCTGGCACGACGGGCGCCTGTGGTTCTCCGACTGGGGCGCCAACGAGGTCCTGGCCGTCGGCACCGACGGGACCTCCGAGGTGGTCGCGCAGGTGAAGTCGTTCCCGCTGTGCATCGACCGCCTGCCCGACGGCCGGCTCCTGATCGTCGACTCCGAGCACGGTGAGCTGCTGCGCCGCGAGCCCGGCGGTGAACTCGTCCGGCACGCCGATCTGCGGTCCGTGTCCGATCACCCGTGGAACGACATCGTGGTGGACGGGCGGGGGAACGCGTACGTCGGTGCCATCGGATCGATCCAGGGACCGCAGCCCGACGGTGACATCCTCGCCGTCTTCACGCCCGACGGACGGGGCCGCAAGGTGGCCGACAACCTGGCGTTCCCGAACGGCATGACGATCACCCCGGACGGATCCACGCTGATCGTCGCCGAGTCGAACGCCGCGCGGCTGACCGCGTTCGACATCGACGAGGACGGCGGCCTGTCGAACCGCCGCGTCTGGGCCGACCTGGGCGAGAACGCCGCGCCGGACGGCATCTGCCTGGACGCGGAGAACGCCGTCTGGTACGCGGACGTGCCGAACCAGCGCTGTGTACGGGTGCGTGAGGGCGGCGAGGTCCTCGCGACCGTGGACGCCGACCGCGGCTGTTTCGCCTGCGAGCTGGGCGGCGAGGACGGCCGGACCCTGTTCGTCCTGGCCGCCGAGTGGCCCGCCGCGATGGAGGGCGAGAGGCGCACCGGCGTCCTGCTGACCGCCGGTGCGCCCGCACCCCGGGCCGACCGCCCCTGACCCGCCGTTCCGGCGCCGCCGCGCCGCTCACGGCGTGGCGCCGGCGCCGGCGCCGTTACGCGGGAGCGTGCCGGCGGCGCAGGTACTCGCCGGTCAGTGAGTTCTCGGCGACCAGCAGCTTCTTCGGCGGCCCGGCGAAGATCACCTCACCACCGTTGCGGCCGCCCTCGGGGCCGAGGTCGATGATCCAGTCGGCGTGCTCGACGACGGCCAGGTCGTGCTCGATGACCACCACCGTGTTGCCGCGGTCGACGAGCCCGTCGAGCAGGTTCAGCAGCACGTCCACGTCGGCCAGGTGCAGGCCGGTGGTCGGCTCGTCGAGGATGAACAGGTCGCCCGTGCCGGAGAGGTGATCGGCGAGCTTGAGCCGCTGCCGCTCACCGCCGGAGAGCGTGCCGAGCGACTGGCCGAGGTTCAGGTATCCGAGCCCGGTCTCGGCGAGCGCCTCGAGCTTGCCGCGGATCGGCTTCTCGGTGAAGAACCCGATCGCCTCCTCGGTGCTCATCTCGAGCACGTCGGCGACCGACTTCCCGCGCAGTTCGTGCGCGAGCACACTGTCCTTGAACCGGCGCCCCTCACAGGCCTCGCAGCGGGTCGTGATCGGGTCCATGAAGGCGATCTCGGTGATCAGCACACCGCGGCCCTGGCACTCCTCGCAGGCGCCCTTGGAGTTGAAGCTGAACACGCCGGCGTCGACGCCGTTGGCCTTGGCGAACAGCTTGCGGATGGTGTCCATCAGGTCCAGGTACGTCGCCGGGGTGGACCGGGACGACGCCGGGATCGGCGACTGGTCGACCAGGACGGCCTGCGGGTGCGCGGCGCGGAACGCCTCGGCGATCAGCGAGCTCTTGCCCGCCCCGGCCACGCCGGTGACCACGGTGAGCACCTTGCCCGGGATCTCGGCCGAGACGTTCTTCAGGTTGTGCGTGGTCACGTCCTTGACCGCGAACTTACCCTCCGACTTGCGGGGCGTGGTCTTGAGCTTGCCGCGCAGGCGCAGGCCGGCGCCGGTCGCGGTGTCCGCCTCCCGCAGCTCCGCCAGGGTGCCGGTGAAGACGATCTCGCCACCGTGCACACCGGCCCGCGGGCCGATCTCCACCACATGGTCGGCGATCTGCACCACGTCCGGGTCGTGCTCGACCACGATGACGGTGTTGCCCTTGTCGCGCAGGGCGAGCAGCAGGTCGTTGAGCCGTCCCACGTCGTGCGGGTGCATCCCGATGCTCGGCTCGTCGAAGATGTACGTGAGCCCGGTCAGGTCACTGCCGAGGTGCTTGACCAGCTTCAGCCGCTGGCCCTCACCGCCGGACAGGGTGGCGGTCGGCCGGTCCAGCGAGAGATAGCCCAGCCCGATCGCGTCGATGCGGCCCAGCGCGGTGCGCACCGTCTCGATCAGCGGCGCCGCGGCGTGCTCCTCCTTCAGCCCGTCCAGGAACGGAATGAGGTCGCTGACCTCGATCCGGGTCCACTCCGCGATGTTCTTCCCGCCGATCCGGGAGGCGAGGGCGGCGGCGTTGAGCCGGGCGCCGTCGCACGCGGTGCACTCCCCCTCGGCGATGAACTTCTCGGCGGCCGCGCGGGACTTCTCGCTGCGGGTGGCCTCGTCGACCTTGAGGTTGCGCCGGACGAACCCGGTGACCAGGCCCTCGAACCGCAGCTTCTGGGTGCGCCCGTTCTTGAAGAAGATCTCGGTGTGCCCCTCGGTGCCGTACAGCAGCGTCTGCAGTTCCTCGTCGCTGTACGCGCTGATCTTCTTCTTCGCGTCGATGCCCGGGTAGTTGGCGTAGAACTGGTACGAGTTGCTGCCGTTGGTGTGCCCGGGCAGCTGGATCGCGCCCTCCTCGATGGACTTGGTCCGGTCGAGCATGAGGTCCGGGTCGGGCCGCAGCATCCGCCCGAGCCCGTCACACTCGGGGCACATGCCGGACGGGTCGTTGAACGAGTACGCCCCCGGCCGCCCCGCGCTGGGCTCGGCGTACCGGGAGAACAGCGTCCGGATCATCGCGTAGATGTCGGTGATCGTGCCGACCGTGGACCGCGAGTTGCCGCCCAGCGGCTGCTGGTCGATCACCACGGGCGTGGTGATGTTCTCCACGGCGTCCACGTCGGGACGCTCGTAGCGCGGCAACTGGTTGCGGATGGACCACGGGAACGTCGCGTTGAGCTGGCGCTGCGCCTCGACCGCGACGGTGTCGAAGACGATGGACGACTTGCCCGATCCGGAGACGCCGACGAAGACAGTGACCCGGTCCTTCGGTATGGAGAGGCTGACGTCCTTGAGATTGTTCTCCCGTGCCCCGGCGATCCTGATGTCTCGCTCGGTGGCGGCCGGAGCCTCACGGCGCGTTGCCATCTGTTCCTCCTCGATCGGATGTCGCCCGGCGTGCTGCCGGTTCACATAGCGGGTGGGGTGGTCATGACGCGGGTGCGCAGTCGAGCAGGACGGGTCCCGCGGGGTGGTTCACGCCGGGCTCGGTGACCGGCCGGCAGGCGCTCCTCGCCCAGGTGATCGTGTCGACGGCCGGTCCCTGCAGGAACGAGTTGGTGCCGTTGCCCTCGGGCGGCGCCAGGACGAAGCGCACGTCGCCGTTGCGGACGTGCTCCCGGAACTCGTCCGGTGTGGGTAGCGGATCGCGGCCGTCGTATCCGCCGATCGCCATCACCGGCTCACCGCCGGAGGCGACGATCAGCGGCGCCGCCATGAGCGCGGTGAGCGTCGCGGCCATCCAGCGGGTGCCGCCGCGGTTCTGCTGCAGGTACGGGACCAGGCCGGGGTCGAACTTCGGCTCCAGCTGGTTCATGAACCCCTCGGCCATCGGTTCGGGCAGGACCGCCGGACGGTACCGGCCCTCCTGGTTGGCCAGTGGGTTGCCGCCGAGCAGCGGCTGGTCGAGGCTGCGCACGGCCCAGACCGCCGGTGCGGCCAGCGCGGCGACCGCGGTGAGCGCGGCGACGGCCGCCGAGGCGCGGGACCGCAGCACGAGCAGCACCGCGACGGCGAGGGCGCCGGTGGTGATGACCAGTGGCGCCAGCCAGTCCGGATGGATCGCGCGGGTGCTCAGCAGCACCCAGGCCGACCATCCGGTGACCAGCGCGATCTGGGTGGCGAGCGTGGCGGCGCCGAACAGGCTGCCCTGGCGCCACAGCGTCCACGAGGTGACCAGCCCGCTGGCCGCCAGCGCGGCGATCGCCGGCATCATCATGCTCGTGTAGTACGGGTGGAGCACGCCGCCCATGAAGCTGAAGACCAGCCAGCAGGCGAGCGCCCAGCCGGACCAGAGCACCAGCCCGCCCGCACCGCGGCGGCCGTCGGGGCGCGGGGTGATCGCCATGATCAGCCCGGCGAACACCGCCATCGGCAGCCACCAGGAGATCTGATCGGCGAGCACGCCGGTGAGCAGCCGGCTCTTGCCGGCCGGGCCGGCGTGGAAGACCTCACCGGTCAGGAACGCGTTGACGAGTGCGAACTGGGAGTTGCCGGGGAAGGTGGGCGGCGCGACGTGCACGTCGACGATGCCGGTCAGGCGGGCCAGCATGCTGCCGTCGGTGGTGCCGGCGATCCACGGGCGCTGCCCGGCCGGCATCAGCGCGAACGCGAGCGGCCAGGCCACGGACGTCACGAGACCGCCAACGGCCATCGCGCCGAGCCCGGCCAGGCGGCGCACGAACGGCAGGCCGGCGGCGATCAGCCAGGCGGCGACCATGGCCGGGACCACGATGTACGCCTGCACGTACTTGGCGTTGAACGCCAGCCCGGCCAGAGCACCCGCCATGGCCAGCGGGAGCATCCGGCCCCGCCGCACCGCTCGCATGGTCATCCAGGCCGCCGCCAGCAGCCACATCAGCATGATGGCGTCGGGCGCGTTGTTGCGGTCCACCACGATGTTCATCGGGCTGATCGCCAGACCGGCCGCGGCAAGCAGCCCCGCCGCCCGGGCGCCGGGCCGGTCGCCGAAGCCCTCCCGGACCGCGAGCCCGACCAGCAGCACCGAGGCGATGCCGGCCAGCACGCTGGGCAGGAACATGCTCGCCCAGCTGACGCCGAACACCTTGATCAGCAGGGCCGACGGCCACAGCCAGGGCGCGGGTTTGTCGATCGACACGAACGTCTCGGTGTCCAGGCCACCGGTGAAGAAGGCGCCCCAGTCCCGCGACATGCTCAGTGCCGCGGCGGCGTAGTAGCTGTTGCCGACACCGCTGTGCGCTGCGGCGCCCCAGAACCGCAGCACGGCCGCCAGCAGCACGCAGGCGGCCAGACCGGCGACCCACCACCACGGCGTGGATCGGCGGGCCGGAGTCTCGGTCGTGGTCGTCACCGGAGCGACGGGCTCCGTACGGCTGAGCAAATCCGTGTTCATAACGGCCAATCATGGGCGGGACCGGCGCATGTGGCGTCTTCGTACATGCGCTGTCGGTCACGTCGTTCGCGGTGATCGTGCCGGTGCGCCGGTACGCCGGCCGGTGGTTCCGGCCGGCGTACCGGCTTGGTGGTGACGGTGGCGGGGAAGACCGTCACACTCTCTTGTTCAAGGCCCGGATCGACAGTGGCGCGAAGATGATGACGAGGGCGGCGCACCACGCGAGCGTCCACGTCAGCGGCTCCGCCACCGGCCCGCCGTTGGCCAGGCCGCGGCTCGCCTCCAGCAGGTTGCCGACCGGGTTGATGTCGGCGAACACCCGGAACACGCCCGGCATGGTCTCGGTCGGCGCGAAGACGCCGCTGATGAAGCTGATCGGCAGAACGACCACCATGCCGAACATCTGCACCCGCTCGGCGTCCGGCGAGGTGACGCCGATCAGCACCGCGACCCACGAGAACGCGGCCGCGAAGACCAGCATCAGCGCGGCGGCGCCGAGGAAGCCGAGGAACCCGTTGCCCGGCCGGAAGCCCAGGATCAGGCCGACGAGCAGGACCAGGACGATGCCCCAGATCTGCTTGGTCTGGTCGGCGAGGATGCGGCCGGCGAGCGGGGCCCAGCGCGCGATGGGCAGCGACCGGAAGCGGTCGAAGACACCCTTGGACAGGTCGGTGTTGAGGCCCTGCCCCACCTGCAGCGTGGTGGAGAGCATCGTCATGACCATCATGCCGGGGATCATGAACTGCAGATACGCGGAGCGGTCACCGGAGATGGCGGCGCCGAAGACGTACGTGAAGAGCAGCGTGAAGATGATCGGCTGGAACGCGAGCTCGCCCAGCTCGCCCGGGTTCTCCTTGATCCTGGCGATCGTGCGCCAGGCGAGGGTCTTGGTCTGGCCGAGGCCCTGGATCAGGCCGACCTTCCGGGTCCGGGACGCGGCCGGCGCGGTGACGGTTGCGGCGGTCATGTCTTGTCCTTCTCGTCGGTGGTCTCGTCGTCGCCGGCCTTGCCGGTGAGGGTCAGGAACACCTCGTCCAGGCTGGACCGGCGCTGGGCCAGGTCTTCGATCTCGATGCCCGCCTTGGTGAGCCGCGCGACCACCTCGGGCAGCACGGCGGAGTCGGTGACGGTGACCGTGACCTCCTGGCCGACGGTCTCGGCCTCGGAGCCGGAGACCTCGGTGAGGACCTCCGCCACCGCGTCGACCTGCGCGGCGTCGGCCGGGCGCACGACCAGCCGCTGCGCGCCGACCGTGGCCTTCAGCTCGTCCGGGGTGCCCTCGGCGATCACCTTGCCGTGATCGATGACGACGATCCGGTCGGCCAGCGCGTCGGCCTCCTCCAGGTACTGCGTGGTGAGCAGCACGGTGACACCGGCGGCGACCTGCTCGCGGATCAGGTCCCACAGCTCCAGGCGGCTGCGCGGGTCCAGGCCGGTGGTCGGCTCGTCGAGGAAGAGCAGGCGCGGGTGGCCCACCAGGCTGACGGCCAGGTCGAGGCGGCGGCGCATACCACCCGAGTACGACTTGACGGCCTTTCCGGCGGCGTCGGTGAGGCGGAACCGCTCGAGCAGTTCCGCGGCCCGCTCGCGTGCCTCGGCGTTGCTGGCGCCGAGCAGCCTCGCGACGAGCACCAGGTTCTGGGTCCCGGTGAGCATGTCGTCGACCGATGCGTACTGCCCGGTCATGCCGATCATCTCGCGGACGCGATGTGGGTCGGTGGCGACGTCGTGGCCCCCGACGGTGGCGGTGCCGCCGTCCGGGTCGATCAGTGTGGCGAGAACGCGAACGGTGGTGGTCTTGCCGGCGCCGTTCGGGCCCAGCAACCCGAGCACGGTGCCGGCCCGGACGTCCAGGTCGATGCCGTCCAGGGCGACCGTGTCACCGAATCGCTTGACCAGCCCACGCAGCGAGATCACATGGCCCGGCTCCTCGGCGCCGGCGTCCGCCACCGGCATGGCCGTGGTCCTGACTGCTGTCATGTCGAGTCTCCATCCAGGTGCGGTTCCACCCCAAGTCCGGGGAAGAAGGGCGGCCGCGCGACGAAACGAAGCCCATCTAACTTGCAGTTTGCAAGTGAAGTTGTTTTAGCATAGGACCGGCGCCGCCGGGGTACCAGGGTGGCGGCCGAGGTTTCCCGAGATCCTTGTCCGGGCGACTTCGGCTCCTCCACTCCTGAATTGCGCTTCCCCGAGGTGAGAACCGATGACCTACAAGACCGAACCACGGGTCGACGCCTACATCGACCGCCTGCCGGACTGGCAGCAGGCCGTCTGCCGCGAGATTCGCGACCTGGTGCACGCCGCGGATCCGGAGGTCGAGGAGACGATCAAGTTCTCCGACCGGCCCTACTTCGTGCTCGACGGCAACATCTGCGCGCTGCTGGCGGCGAAGGACCACGTCAACGTCTTCCTGTACGACGGCGGCCTGGTGCCCGACCCCGAGGGCATCGTGACCGGCGGGCAGGGCAACAAGACCTCCCGCACGGTCGCCGTCGGCAAGGGCGAGAAGGTGAAGAAGCGGGCCCTCAAGGCGATGTTCAAGCAGATCATCGCCAACAACCGGGCCGGCGGCTGGCGCAAGCTCAAGAAGGAACAGAAGAAGAAGTGAGGACACCATGACCACGCAGGATCATCCGGCCACCGTGGGCCGTCCCCCGGTCGTCGACATGGCCACCTGGCAGGCGGCCCGCGACGAACTCCTGGTCCGCGAGAAGGCACACACCCGCGCCGGCGACGCCCTGGCAGCGGCCCGCCGCCGGCTGCCGATGGTGGAGTTCGACGCCGGCGCCAAGGTCGTCGGGCCGGACGGCCCGGTGCCGTTCCTGGAGTTGTTCGAGGGCCGCGACGAACTCCTGGTCTACAAGCACATGTGGACGGACGGCGCGCCGCACCAGGGCCAGTGCGAGGGCTGCACGGCGATGGTGTGGAACATGAAGGACGCGGCGTACCTGAACGCCCGCGGCGTGTCGTTCGCGATCCTCACCGCAGGCGCCTGGGACGAGGTGGCGCCGTACGTCGACTTCATGGGATACACCCAGAAGTGGTACTCGGTGCGCGGCCTGGAGGCGCCGATCGGCGACAGCATGGCCTCGACCGCCTGCTACCTGCGCGACGGCGACCGCGCGTTCCTGACGTACTCCACCACCGCCCGTGGCAACGAACCGGCCGCCGGCTTCTTCAACCTGCTCGACATGACGCCGTACGGCCGGGGCGAGCAGTGGCAGGACACTCCGGAGGGCTGGCCCGAGGGCAGTCACCCGTGCTGGTACTGGCGGACGGACGTCGAGGGCAACCCGTCGTGGGGCCCGGAGAGCCGCCCGACGGCGCAGTGGACCCTCCCCGGCGTCACCACCCCGGACACGATCGGTCACGACGGGCACTGTCACTAGGTTTGAGCTTGAGTTGCACAGGGCGCCGGCGGTCGCCGGACGGCCCTGCGGGGCAGGCGATCGCGGGTCTGGAGGAGGCAGAGCGCGATCGCCCGTACCCTCGCTCGGTCTAAAGCTTGACCACCATCTTCCCGGTGTTCTCGCCCCGCAGGAGCCCGAGGAACGCCTCGGCCGCGTTCTCCAGGCCCTCGACGACGGTCTCGCGGGCGGAGATGCGGCCCGCGCGCAGCCAGCCGCCGACCTCGGTGACGAAATCGGTCATGCGGTGGTTGTGGTTGGTGACGATGAAGCCGCGCAGGCTGAGTTCCTTGCCGATGGCCGCGGAGAGGTTGCGCGGCGCGGCCGGCGGCGTGGTTTCGTTGTAGTGGGCGACGGCGCCGCACAGGGCCACGCGACCGAATTTGTTCAGTGAGCTGATGGCCGCTTCGAGGTGGTCGCCGCCCACGTTGTCGAAATAGACGTCGATGCCGTCGGGTGCGGCGGCGCGCAGCTGGTCGCGGACGGGCGCGTCCCGGTAGTTGAACGCGGCGTCGAAGCCGAGGTCGTCGACCAGGTGACGTATCTTCTCGGCGGAGCCCGCGCTGCCGATCACGCGCTTGGCCCCGCGCAACCTGGCGATCTGGCCGGCCACGCTGCCGACAGCGCCCGCGGCACCGGAGACGAACACGGTGTCACCGGAGCGGAACTGGGCGATGTCGAGGAGCCCGACGTACGCGGTGAGGCCGGTCATGCCGAGCAGCCCGAGGTACGCCGACAGTGTCGGAGCTGCGGCCGGATCGACGACCCGCACCTTGGTGGCGTCCGAAACTGAATACTCCCTCCAGCCGAGGCCGTGCGACACGATCGACCCCGCCGGCACGCCCTCGGCACGCGACTCGACGACCTCACCGACCGCGCCGCCGTCGAGGGGCCGCCCGATCTGGAACGGCGGGATGTACGACTTCGCGTCGTTCATCCGCCCCCGCATGTACGGATCGACCGACATGTACAGGTTGCGGATCAGGACCTGCCCCTCGCCCGGAACCGGCACCGGCGTCTCGGCAACCTCGAAGTTCTCAGCGGTGGGCCAGCCGGCCGGACGTGACGCGAGGCGGATCTCTCTCATGCGGTCTCCCAAACGGTCGTCGTTGTTACCCGACAGTAGGCCCGTGATCGCGACGCGGCCATTTCCCGATTCGCCACGCGGACCCCTGATACGGCGGGCACCCTGAGATCATGCGTATCGGTGTGATCGGGGCAGGCCGGATCGGCGGCACACTCGCGGCATGGTGCGCCGAAAGCGGTCATGACGTGGCGGTCACCTCGCGTCACCCGGAACGGGTGCGTGAGCTGGTGGACCGGATGAACTGGCAGATGCGGGTGATGTCGGTCCCGCAGGCGGCCGCCTTCGGCGACATGGTGATCTTCGCGCCGAACTGGGCGTCCGCGAAGGAGGCGATCGACGCGTCCGTCCACGGCCTCGACGGCAAGGTCGTCATGGACGTGACCAACCCGGAGGACATGATGCCCGGCACAGCCGGGACGGCCGGGATGAGTTCCGGCGCGAGCAGCAAGAGTCCCGAGATGGTCGCCGCGGCCGTCACCGGGCCGCCCACCGACGCCACCGACCGGATGATCGCGCGGGCCGGCGGCAAGAGCGGCCTGGAGCGGCTCATCGAGTGGGCCCCCGAGGCGCACTGGGTCAAGGCGTTCAACAACGTCCCGGCCGAGGTGCTGAGCCGGCGGCGCGGGCACGATCCGCTGCTCGCCGAGTTCGTCTGCACCGACGAGCGGGACGCGCGGGAGGCCGCCTGCCGGATCGTGCAGGAGCTCGGGTTCGCCCCGTTCTACGCCGGTGGTGCGAAGGCGGCGCGGCTCACCGAGACCGGCGGGCCGCTGCAGAGCCGCGAGGTCGACGTCCAGGACGCCACCGACGCCCTGGCGGAGGCACTGATCACGCTGCGCTGATCACCTTTGCGCTGATCCGGACCGGTCAGTCCTCGGCGGGGCGCTGGGTCTCACGGTTGCGGTCGGCGGCGAGGAGCTCGGCCAGCGTCGGCCGGCTGTCCTC
This sequence comes from Actinoplanes sp. NPDC051861, assembly GCF_040681145.1. Lineage (NCBI taxonomy): Bacteria > Bacillati > Actinomycetota > Actinomycetes > Micromonosporales > Micromonosporaceae > Actinoplanes > Actinoplanes sp. NPDC051861. The sequence goes on along the minus strand of NZ_JBFAYE010000003.1, from coordinate 315,208 downwards.
GCGGCGGCGCAGCCACGCGACGTGGGTGTCCCGCGCCGAGGACTGTGTCGCGGTTCCGATGCTGATGGTCATGACGGGCTCCCAGTGGTTGAGTGCACCGCCTATCGGCCACCGCTGGTGATCGTGAAGGAAATCACCTCCCCGATATCGCCGCAAGTGCCGGGACCAGCAGAATCGGGCTTTGCGCGGTGCGGGCCGGCGGAAGTCCGGCGCGGGCCAGGAGCAGACTGAGGCGGCCTCTGCGCCCGGTTCCGGCGACGAGGAGCCGGCCACGCCGGGAGGCACGATCCAATGTGTACGCGAACTCGAGCTCCGGCACCACGAGGGGTTCGACCGGCACTTCCGGGCACAGCCGGGCGCACGCCGCAACCGTCTCGGTGAGCCGTCGCTGAGCCGCGCGCCGGTCCTCGTTCCCGGGCGCCCAGACGTGCACCGCGACCAGCCGGCTGCCGGTGAGCCGGGCCTCGTCGAAGGCCTGCCGCACCGTCTCGGCGGAGCCGTCCTGCCCGGAGACCGCGACCACGACCGGCCCCCGCCGGTCGGCACCGCCGCGCCGCACGAGCAGCGGGCACCGGCAGTCCCGGGCCAGCCGTGCGGCGGTGGTGCCCCAGCCGGGCCGGCCGGGGCCCTCGTCCCGGTGGCCGATGACGAGCAGCTCGGCCCGTTCCGTACGGCCGGCGAGGAGGGCGACGGGGTCGCCGGTGAGCAGTTCGGTGCTGACCGGCAGGCCGGGGGCCCGGCTCCGGGCGCGCAGGGCGGCACTCTCCAGGAGGCGGCGCGCGTCGGACTCGGCCGGCATCGGGGCACGGCGGCGGTACCGGCCGGGCCAGCAGTGCAGCAGAAGCAGGGGTACGCCACGGCGTACCGCCTCGTCGGTGGCGAGGTCGACGGTCGCCGGGTGGGTCCGGGAGCCGTCGATCCCGGCTGCCAAGTAAGCGCCCATATTCGGACGGTAGTTCCGGGGAAGCAGCGCCCGGCACGGCCCATGGACCGGTTGCGGGAGGACCTTAGGACGGCTAACGTACAACCACATGGTTGTAGGTGCGCTTTCCGGACCGGCGACGGACCGCGTGTTCCACGCCCTGGCGGACGCCACCCGGCGCGACATCCTGATCCGGGTGATCCGGTCCGGGCAGTCCGTCAGTGAGCTGGCCCGGCACTACCCGATGAGCTTCGCCGCCGTGCAGAAGCACGTGGCGGTGCTGGAGCGCGCCGAGCTGGTCAGCAAGACCCGGCGCGGACGGGAGCAGATCGTGAACGGCGAGGTGGGCGCACTGCGCCGGGTGGCGCTGCTGCTCGACGCCTACGAGGAGATCTGGCGGCACCGGGCCGGCCGGATCGCGGACATCCTGGACGAGGAGTAGGACATGACAGTGATCAGTTCGAACAAGGACGTGGAGCGGCTGACGCTCACGTTCGTCGCCGAGTTCGACGCACCGGTCGACCGGGTCTGGCAGGTCTGGGCCGATCCGCGCAAGCTGGAGCGCTGGTGGGGCCCGCCGACCTGGCCCGCGACGTTCGAGCGGTTCGAGTTCGAGCCCGGCGGCCAGGTCCGCTACTACATGACCGGGCCGGGCGGCGAGAAGTCGCACGGCTGGTGGACCATCACCGCCATCGACGCGCCGCACCGCATCGAGTTCGACGACGGCTTCGCCGACGACAACGGCGACCCGGTCGACCCGAAGGACATCACCCACGGCGTGGTCACCCTGGAGCCGAACGGCTCGGGGACGCGGATGACCTCGGTCTCCACGTTCATCAGCGCCGAGCAGCTGGAGCGGATGTCGGCCATGGGCATGGAGGAGGGCCTGCGCCTGGCGATGGAGCAGATCGAGACGGTCCTCAAGGACTGACGGGACGGTTCGGGCCGCCGGTTGATAGAACGAACGTTCTTTCCGCCGGGCGATAGAACGAACGTTCTTTCTGGCCGCTCCGGCGGCCCGAACCGCGAAGGCCGAGCTCGACCGCTGCGCGCCCAGCGGGCCGCCCGCGCAGCGGGCGGCCCGCCCAGGCTGGTGGACTGCCTAGCCCTCGACGCCGGTTGACAGGTGTGAGCTGCCTACCGGTTTCGACTCCGGTGAGCCGCGCTGCCGCAGGTAGATCGAGAGGATCACCATGGACGCGACGGCGAGCAGCTCGGACTGCCAGTTCTGCAGGGTGCGGTTCCAGAAGTCCGGCTCGGTCAGGTACCGCTCCCAGGTCACCGGCTCCCGCAGGTCGCGCAGTTGCTCCTCGTTGAACGCGACCACGCCGGCGAGCGACTGCGCGAGCCAGGAGCCGAGGAAGAGCATGCCCATCACCAGGCCGAGCGAGTTGGCCAGCAGGGTGCCGCGCAGGCCGCCGTACCGGGCCCAGCGCGGCGACTCGCCGGTGGCGTACGCGCCGACCTTCTGTTTGCGGTCGGACTCGCGGCCCTCCTCGCCGATCTTCTTGGACTCCGGCGAGCCCTTCTGGACCAGCCAGACGGTCAGATAGATGTAGAGGAAGAACTGCAGGTACTCGGACTGCCAGTTCTCGGCCACGTCGGCGCCGAAACTGGCCGAGGTCAGGTAGCGGCCGAGCGGGACCGGTTCCATGCCGGCGGCGATCTGCTGCTGGTTGAAGTCGGCGTGACCGGCGAGCCCCTGGCCGACCAGCACGATCAGGAAGAGCGCACCGAAGACGAGGCCGAGCGAGTTCTCCCGCAGGAACCGCTTCATCGGTGCAGCACCCCCAGCGCGGCGAAGTACACCAGGCCGGCCGAGACCACCGCCAGGAGAAAGTAGTACTGGAACCGCATATCAGCCGCCGGGGAACACAGCCAGGAACACGGACTCGTCCTCGAGACGGACCAGAGCGCGTTGCCCGTACACCTGAATGTCCTGGACGGCCGACGGAGCCGGAAGATTCTCGCTCAGAATGGCCACCGCGCAGCTCTGGCCCGCGCCCTGCTCGACCTCCGCCATCGTCTCCGGGGCAAGGACGCCGCAGGCGGCCGCCCCGTCCTGGCCGGAGACCGCGCGCAGAAAGGCGGTCGCAGTCTCGGCGGCCGCGTCCTCCCGCTCACCGAGGGAGCCACAGCCGGCCAGCATCACCAGACAAATCAGGACGATGAGCCGGGGCACGCCCCCGGAGTTCCCACGATCATTCCGGCGGAAACACGCCCGGGAGGTCGTCGGTGAGGTATCGCTGGATCGTCGGGCCGATCGCCGCGACGATGGCCTCGGGCGGCGCGGACGCCAGCGGCTCCACCTTGATCACGTAACGGGCCATCGCGAGGCCGACCAGCTGGGAGGCCACCAGGGTCACCCGCAGCCGGCCCTGGACCGGGTCGAGCCCGGCCTTGGCGACGGCCCGGCGCAGGATCTGGGTGACGATGAACTCGCGGAACAGCTTGGTGGCCCACTCGTTGCCGACCGCGGAGCGCAGCATCGCGACCCCCGCCGCGCCGCCCGGGCCGTCCCAGATCCGCAGGAACGTGCGCACCAGCCGGACGCCGAGCTCGGACCGGTCGCCCTCGGTCGCCTCGGCGATCACCTGGAGCGGGTCCATCGGCGAGTTCATGCTGGCCAGGAACAGTTTGTCCTTGGTGCCGAAGTAGTGGTGCACCAGCGCCGGGTCGACCCCGGCGCCGGCCGCGATGGCACGGATGGAGGCGCCGTCGTACCCCTTCTCGGCGAACGCGGTGCGCGCCGCGTCGAGAATGGCTTCCCGGGTGTCCGGGTTGCCGGGACGGCGCCCGGTCCGTCTCACCACCACATGTGCTCCTTACGGCGTCCGGCGGCGCAGCGTCGCCGCTCCCAGGATGAGCGCGACCACGATCGCGCCGACCACGATCGTGAGGTCCCGCCACATGATGCCGGTCGGCTCGGCGTTGGCGCCCACCTCGGTCAGCGCCTCCACGGAGTAGGACATCGGGAGCAGGTTGCTGATCGCCTGCAGCCAGCCTGCCATCTCCTCCCGCGGCACGAACAACCCGCAGAGCAGGAGCTGCGGCGCGACGACGAGGGGCATGAACTGGACCGCCTGGAACTCGGTCCGCGCGAACGCGCTGCACAGCAGGCCCAGGGCCACGCCGAGGACGGCGTTGGCCACCGCGATCAGGATGACCAGGCTCACGCTGCCGGCCGTGTGCATGTCGAGGACCCAGTAGGCGAACCCGGCCGCGACGGCCGCCTGGACCGCCGCCGCCAGCCCGAAGGCCACGCCGTAGCCGAAGAGCAGGTCCAGCTTGCCGACCGGGGTCGTGAACAGGCGCTCCAGGGTGCCGGTGGTGCGCTCCCTCAGCATGGCGATGCTCGTGATCAGGAACATCACGATGAACGGGAAGATGCCCAGCATCGTCAGGGCGATGCGGTCGAAGATGTTGGGCATGCCCTCGTACATGAAATAGATCAGCGTGATCAGCAGCGTCGGCACCACGATGATCATCGCAATGGTCCGCGGGTCGTGCCGCAGCTGGGTGATGATGCGCCGGATCGTGCTCGCGAGGATCATGCCGCCACCGCCTGCTGCTTGATGAGGCGCAGGAACGCCTCGTCCAGGTCCTGCGTGCCCGCCGCGGTCTTGACCGCCGCGGGGGTGTCGTCGGCGATCAGCACTCCCTCACGGATCAGCAGGAGGCGGTCGCAACGGTTCGCCTCGTCCATCACGTGGCTGGAGACGAGCACGGTGGCGCCGTCGGCGGCGAGCCTGCGGAAGTGGTCCCACAGCTCGTCGCGGAGCACCGGGTCCTGCCCGACGGTCGGCTCGTCGAGGACGAGGACCTCGGGGCGGCTGACGATCGCGCAGGCGAGCGACGCCCGGCTGCGCTGGCCGCCGGAGAGGTTGGCGACCAGCTGGTTGCGGTGGTCGGCCAGGCCGACCGCCTCGATCGCCCGGTCCGCGTCGGCGGAGCGCAGCCGGTAGAGGCTGGCGAAGTAGCGCGTGTTCTCAGCGACCGTCAGGTCGGCGTAGACGCTCGGCGCCTGTGTCAGGTAACCGATCTTGCGGCGGAGCGGCGCCGAGCCGGCGGGGTGGCCGAGGACGGTGACCGTGCCGCCCGCGACGACCTGCACGCCGACGATCGCGCGCATCAGCGTGGTCTTCCCGCTGCCGCTCGGGCCGAGCAGGCCGGTGACGCTGCCACGCGGGATCACGCAGGAGAAGCCGTCGAGGACGACGCGCTTCCCCCGTTTGACGACGAGGCCCTCGACCTCGATCGCGGTGTCCATCTGTCCCTCCCCAGGGAAACTCATCAAGTGTTGAACTCAACGCTAGATGAATTCCTTGGGCGGGCACAACGGGCCCCGCTTATGTCAGACGTTTGCCGGGTGATGACGGGACAGGACGGCGTACACGTCCTCGTCCGTGAGCTGGGCGAAGTTCTCGTACCAGCGGCCGACTGCCAGAAAGTCGTCAGGTGCGCTGAGACACACCACCGCGTCCACCTCGGGCGCCAGCGCGTCGCGTGCCTGCGGCGCCGCGATCGGCACCGCCAGGATCAGCCGGGCCGGGCCCTGCTGCCGGATCCAGCGCAGCGCGGCGTGCGCGGTGACCCCGGTGGCCAGCCCGTCGTCGACCAGAACCACGACCCGGCCGGACACCGGCGGCGCCGGCCGGTGCCCGCGGTACCGCCGGATCCGGCGTTCCAGCTCGGCGCGCTCGGCGGCCAGGATGCCGGACAGGTCCGCCTCCCGGACCCCGGCATAGCGCAGGTTCGCCTGGTCGTAGACGGGCGGCCCGTCCTCGGCGATCGCGCCGAGGCCGAACTCCGGGTGGCCGGGTGCGCCGATCTTGCGGGCCACGACGATGTCGAGGTCGGCCTTGATCCGGTCCGCGACCGACTCCGCGACCGGCAGTCCGCCGCGCGGCAGAGCGAGAACGATGGTGTCCGATTTATCGATATAATTTGCCACTTTCTCGGCCAGGAGCCGTCCGGCCTGCACGCGATCCCGGAAGATCATCGGAGTCACCTCACCGGATCGCGCATCGCCGCGGCCAGATGCATGCTGAACCATCCGCCGGCCTCCTCGGCCACCTGATCCAATGCGCCGGGCTCCTCGAACAGATGCGTGGCGTCCGGAATGATCCGCAGCTCGGCGCGGATCCGCATGGTGTTGCGGGCCTGCTCGTTCAATTCCAGCACCCTCGGGTCGTTCTCGCCCACGATCAGCATCGCCGGGGCGCGCACCTCCAGCAGCGCGGGGCCGGCCAGGTCGGGACGGCCGCCACGGGAGACGACCGCGCGTACGGCGAAGGGCCGGGCGGCCGCGGCGACCAGGGCCGCTCCCCCGCCGGTGCTCGCGCCGAACAACCCGATCGGCAGCGCCGCGGTGGACGGGTTCTGCCGCATCCAGTCGACGATGCCCACGAGCCGGTCGGCGAGCAGCCCGATGTCGAACCGCAGATCGCCGGTACGCGTGTCGCGTGCCTCCTCCTCGGCGGTGAGCAGATCGGCGAGGACGGTGGCGAGCCCGCGCCGGTTGAGCTCCCGGGCCACGGCCTGGTTCCGCGGGCTGTGGCGTGAACTGCCGCTGCCGTGCGCGAACAGGACCGCCCCGACCGGGTGCTCCGGAAGGGTCAGGTCGGCGTCCAGGCGCACCGGCCCGACGTCGATGCGCTCCTCAGTTGTCCATGTGGTCATGACCAGGGAATACCCACAAGTTCTCAGGTCAGCCCCCGTACCGCCGATCAGGAGAGGGAAGAGCGACCACCGTCCTCGTGGAGTCCGCCATGTCCGTTTCCCGGCTCAACCGCACTCAGCAGACCCCGCCGGTCACCCCGGCCCGCTCGCCCGCCCGGGAACGGAACCAGAACGCCCGCGAGGACTCGGCGTCGCTGACCGACCGGGACCGCGAGCTGATTCTCCAGGCGACCGGGCAGCGGATCGGCACCGGCACCAACCAGGGCTGGATCAACTCGCTCGCCGCAGCCGTCGCGGCCGACCGGGCGTCCGGCAGGCTGGCGCCGGGCCAGGAGATCACCGCGCTGTACCTGAAGGACCTGGAGCGCCGGTACGACCAGAGCCCGACGGGCCGCAACCCGATCAGCGGATACCTGGAGCCAGCGCTGCGCTACCTGTCCCAGCACGGCGGCGGGGGCAACCGGATCGATGTGAGCGCCTGACCGTCCCCGTGAACGGTCAGGCGCCCGGTCCTCGTTGCGTGCGCTCCACCAGGGCGGCGGCCACGTCACGTACCTTGCGGTTGGAGTCCTGGGAGACCTTGGTGAGGATGGCGAACGCCTCGTCGGCCGTGCACCGGCGCTCGCCCATGATGATCCCCTTGGCCTGCTCGATCACCGCCCGGCTCTCCATCGCCACCTGCATGTGCTGCGCGAGGCTCGCGGTGCTGGCGTAGAGGTGCGCGTTGGCGAGAGCGACGGTCGCGTACCGCCCGAAGGCCTGCGCCAGCCGCACGGCCTCGTCGTCGAAGGCACCGGGCCGTTCGCCGTAGATGTTGAGCGCCCCGGCGACCCTCTCCTCGATCGGCAGCCCCACCGAGAGGACGCTGCCGAGGCCGGCCCCGGCGACGTGCCGGCCCCACCCGCTCCACCGCGACTCGCTCGCGGCGTCCGGCATCGAGACCGTCGTCCCGGCGGCGGCCGCCTCCAGGCACGGCCCGGCGGCCTGCTCGTACTGCTGCTGATCGAGGCGCAGCGCGTCGGCACCCACGTACGCCGCGGTGTACGCGCTGCCCTCGCGGACGAGTGTGATCGAGACCTGGCCGGCTTGCGGCAGGGTCCGGTGCGCCAGACCGGCGACACGGTCAAGGACACCGTTGAGGTCGGTCTCGCCGAGCTTGATACGACCGAGCTCGGCGGCGAAGTCGGTCGGGTCGTGCGCCATCAACGTCAGAGGATCCCCGCAGCGGACCGCAAGCCGCCGTCGGGCGGCTCGCGTTGGGTTTGCCGGTGGTGCTGCCCTGTGGGCGGTAAGGCCCACGGACCCGCGCCGCTGCTTGACGCTGGTTCGCCGGTGTCGATACGACTCCGGCCCGCAGGAGGCCGATAATACCGAAGTGGCATCGGCCCGTCAGCCGGAGACCCGCACGATGAGGTCGAGACCGGCGATCCGGACGATCTGCTCGGTGAGACCGCGCACCCCGCGCACTTCCAGCCGGTGGCCGAGCGACGCCGCCCGGCGGGCGGCCGAGGCGAGGACGTTGGCGCCCGCCGCGCCGAAAAAGCCGATGCCGCCCAGATCGCAGTAGACCAGCACACACTCCTCGACGGCGTGCAGCAGGGCGGCGTTCAGCGCCGGGCTGGTGTCGGCGTCGATCTCGCCGGTCACGGTGACCAGGCGGGCGGATGTGCCGTCGGCGGCGGTGACGCGCCGAGTGCACACCTTCAGACACGAATCAGGCATGAACCAGCCCTTACCGTCGGCGAGAACGCGATGGTGCGGGCGCCTGCTTGACCCGCACCCAACCTAGTCCCCGGGGTGTCACGGTCAAAGGATGAAATCGGCCGGGCCTGGGTACAGATTCCTCATGTCCCTGGACGCGTTCGCCGAACTCGGCCGGATCCACCTGGGCGAGAGCGACCTGGAGGGTGTGCTCGGCCAGGTCGCCTCGATCGCCCGGCGCGCGGTGCCGGGGGCCTACGAGGTCTCGGTGACGCTGGTCCGGGCGGACCGCCCGCGAACGGTCGCGCACACCGGCGACGCGGCCCTGCTGATCGACAAGTGGCAGTACGAGAACGGCCGCGGCCCCTGTCTGGACGCCGCCGCGGAGCACCGGACGATCCTGGTCGGTGACGTGGCCGCCGAGTACCGCTGGCCGGGCTGGGAGGAGAACGCCAACACGGCCGGCGTGCACAGCGCGCTCTCGGTCGGGCTGCCCATCCAGGAGCAGGTGGTCGGGGCGCTCAACATCTACGGTACGGATGTGCGGGCGTTCGACGACGACGCGGTGGTGCTGGCCGAGACGTTCGCCGGGTACGCCGCGGTCGCCCTGGCCAACGCCCACGTCTATGACACCACGGCGACCCTCGCGCAGCAGATGCAGGTGGCGATGGAGTCCCGGGCGGTGATCGAGCAGGCCAAGGGGATCATCATGAGCCAGCGGCGGTGCGGCGCCGACGAGGCGTTCGCGATCCTGTCCCGCGCCTCGCAGAGCTCCAACCGCAAACTGCGGGAGGTCGCGCAGGCCTTGGTGGAGCGTACCCAGCAGGTCTGAGCTGGGCTCTTGACACACGAATTGTGATCGTTCACATTTACGAAACACAATCCCCGTGTGCCATCCGCTCCCCCGAAAGGAAGGCATCATGCCCCCGTACCGGTCGGTGGCCGCGCGCCTGGCGCGTTCGGCCGCCGCCTTCGTCCTGCTGGCCGCCGCGTCCGTCCTCGCGGTGGTCCTCCCGCAGGCCGCCACCCCCGCACAAGCCGCCGTCACGTTCAGCAACCCGCTGGCGGCCGCCCCCTACGGAGCCGATCCGTGGATGGGCTACCACAACGGCTACTACTACATCGCGGCGACGACCTGGAACTCGCAGATCGTCGTCAAGCGCGCGACGTCGGTGGCCGCACTGCCCGGCGCCACCTACTCGGTCGTCTACACCGGCAGCGGATCCACCAACTGCTGCAACGTGTGGGCGCCGTCGCTGCACCGGCTGGCCGGGCCGAACGGCACACGCTGGTACCTCTACTACAGCGCCGGCACCCCGGCCTGCTGTGACGGCCAGCGTTCCTATGTCCTGGAGAGCTCGGGCGACAACCCGATGGGGCCGTACACGTACCGCGGCCAGCTCAACGTGCAGTCGGGCAACGGCTGGGCGATCGACGGGAGCGTGGCGACGATCAACGGCGCCAACTACTTCCTGTACTCGTCGTGGGTCGGCAACCTGCAGAGCACGTTCATCGCGCCGATGAGCAATCCGTGGACGGTTTCGGCGTACGGCACGCGGATCTCGTACCCCACGCTGTCCTGGGAGATGCAGGGCGGCAACACGCAGGAGGCGCCGTACGTGCTGCAGCGCAACGGGCAGACGTTCCTGACGTACTCGGCCAGCTCCTGCAACACGCCCGACTACAAGCTGGGCATGCTGACGCTGACCGGCAGCAACCCGCTCTCCGCCTCCTCCTGGACCAAGAAGAGCACCCCGATCTTCCAGCGCAGCGACGGCAACGGCGTTTACGGCCCCGGCGGCCAGGGCTTCTTCACCTCGCCCGACGGCGCCGAGACCTGGCTCGTCTACCACGCCAACGAGAGCACCTCGCAGGGCTGCGGCGGCACCCGCACCACCCGGATCAAGAAGATCAGCTGGAACTCCGACGGCTCACCCAACCTCGGCACCCCCGACGCCGTCGGCGCCACCCTCACCGCACCGTCCGGCGACCCCGGCGGCAGCGTCTCCTTCCCGGTGGCGGGCACCCGGTACCGCCTGATCAACCAGAACAGCGGCAAGGTCCTCGACGCCCAGAACTGCGGCACCGCGAACGGCACGGCGATCCAGCAGTGGTCGTCGCTCGGCAACGCGTGCCAGCAGTGGACCTTCACCCGCCTGGCGAGCAACTACTACCGCATCACCAACGCCAACAGCGGAACCGTCCTTGACTCGGTCAACTGCGGCACCGCGAACGGCACGGCCCTGAACCTCTGGGCCTCCCTCGGCAACGTCTGCCAGCAGTGGAGCCTGACCCCGATCAGCGGCGGATATCTCATCGCGAACCGGGGTAACGGGCTGGTCCTGGACGTGACCAACTGCGGCACCGGCGACGGTGTGGCGGTGCGGCAGTGGGGCGCGCTGGGCAACAACTGCCAGCAGTGGAACATCACGGCCTAGCCTCGTCCGTGGAGGGCGCCGGCTTCCCGCCGGCGCCCTCCAACAGCCGCGATCACAGGCAGGGCGGCGTGTAGCGGTCGACGCGGAGGCTGCGGAACTCGATCTCGTTGGCGGTCTTGCCGACGAAGACGAAGCCCCGGGCCTCGCTGAGTGCCTCGTCGAACGGGTGGGCCGGGGCGCCCAGCTCGGGCAGGGAGGTCCACGCCTGCGGCCGGAAGCTGAAGAAGCGGGTCACAGTGCGGCCGTGCGTCGACGGGATCCTGGTGAGCCACTGGGCGCCGCCGCTCCAGTGCGAGGCGGAGCGGAGCTGGACGTAGAGGTCGTCGGTGGCGCTGTAGGTGAGGCGGAACCCGGCGGACCTGGTGAGGTCGGCCTGTGCCTCGAACTGATTGCCGAGCCAGACCACGACGACGTGCCACTCGTCGTTGAGGAAGGAGACGCGGGCGGCGTACCTCTGGCCTCGGTGGGCCGGGACGAGCAGGCTGCCGGTGGCCGGGACGGTGGTGCCCTCGCCGCTGGCGATCCACTGCTGGAGGCGGTCGATCGACGGCGTCGCGCACTCGCGGGAGTGTCCGGGCGTGGCCGTCGCCGCGGGCGCTGTCACCGCCGCGCCTCCCGCGAGCCCGAGTGCCAGTGCCATCGCAAAAGCCGTCTTCCGCACGATCCCACTCCTCAGTAAATTTTGTTAAGAGTTACCGGAGTGGGGCATCGCAGTCAAGAGCATCGATGGGCTTGCCCGGACGCCCCGCACCTGCGCGGGACGTCCGGGTGGTGTGTCATGCCTGGGTGACGGGCACCTCGGCGTTGACGTCGAACAGCGTGGTGTTCGTTGCCGCGTCCTCGGAATGGCCGGCCCTGCTCACTGTCGTTACCGCCACCGCGAGCAGCGCGGCGACCGCTGCGGCTCCGAAGCCGGCGATGATCCAGCGGTTCATGATTGCCTCCCCGTAGCTCGGCCGGGAGTGGCCCCGGCGCTGACATCGACATGGATTCGCAGTGCCGCGGGGCGCGGATGGGTCGGGTCAGCTCAGGAGTTCGCGGAGCACCTCGAACACGCGGTCCTCGTCGGCCTCGACGGTTCGCCAGTTGCTGAACGCCGCCCGCAATGCCGGTTGTCCCTGGTAAACGGTGGGCGTCAGGAATGCCTCGCCGGATTCCGCGATCGCGTTGACGACAGCCGGGACCTGGGCGGTAATGGTGAAACAGACGACGTTCAGGCGTACCGGAGAAAGCAGGCGCACGCCGGGCAGCGCCGCGAGACGCACGCCCAGCCGATGGGCCGCCCGGATGGTGCGGGAAACGATTTCCCGGTGCCCTTCCACACCGTATGCGGTCAGCGCGAACCAGGCGGAAAGGGCCCGCAGGCGGCGCGAGTTCTCCGGGGTCAGGTGAAAATAGTCGGGAGCCTCGTCGCTGGGGGCGGGAAGATAGGCCGCCGCGTTCTGGAACACCCGCATCTGCAGATCCCGCCGCCGGGTGAACTGCACCGCCGAATCGTAGGGAACGTTGAGCCATTTGTGCAGGTCGACGCAGATCGAGTCGGCCTCGGCCAGGCCGTCGACCAGGTGCGCGTGCTCCGGCGACAGGGCCGCGAACCCGCCGAAAGCGGCGTCGACGTGCAGCCAGAACGGGTGTCGCTCACGCAACGCGGCGATGGCTCGCAGGTCGTCGAAATCGACCGTGTTGACGGTTCCGGCATTGGCCACCACGATTGCCGGGCGACCGTTCAGGGCGACGAGTTCCGCTTCCAATTCTTCAAGATCAACCGCTTCGCGGCCTTTGATCGTACGCACTGAGCGCACCGAATCCCGGCCGAGCCCGAGCATCGACAGCGATTTGTAAATGCTGGAGTGTGGCGTACCGGACAACACCGTGACCGCGCCCAGCGCCGCCACACCCTGCCGCGCGATCGAGATCCCGGCCTGGTCCCCGAGCCATTCCCGGCCAATCGCGAGCCCGACGAGATTCGACATCGTGGCGCCGCTGACGAAGGAACCGGTGAACGTGGCGGAACCCAGGTGGAGCATTTCCGCGAGCCAGGAGACGGTCTCGTCCTCGAGTGCGGCCGCCGACGAACCGGACCGATTCGACGCGTTCTGGTCGAAGGCGCTGGTGAGCCAGTCCCCGGCGACGGCGGCCGGAGTGGCACCGCCGGTGACGAAGCCGAGATAGCGCGGGCCGGCGCTGCCGGAGAATCCTGGCGCCCATCGCTCGTCGAACTGCTCGAGGGCGCCGGCTGTCCCGACCCCGTCCGTGGGCACCGGAGTGGGTTCGGACGGGGTCGGGCGGGCGGCGACGGGGCGGTCGTCCAGGGCGGCCAGGACGCGGGTGGCGTAGTCGCGGGTGGACTGGAGGAGTTCGGGCAGGTCGGTGAGGTCGGCGGAGAGTCGTGGATGCACGTCTTGACGCTAGGTCTGGTGGGTTCTGGCTGTCGCGGGCCAGTTCGGGAGTGGTGGGTCTACCGGCGTCCCGCTTCCATGCGCCTGGTTTCCAGGGGGCCCGTTTCCACACGTCCCACTCCCGGGCCGACCGCTCCCTGGCCTCCCGATCCCAGGCCGGACGCTCCCTGGACGCCCGATCCCAGGCCGGCCGCTTCCAGGCGGGCGGCGCGGTGTCGCACGCCGATGAGCCAGGCCACGCCGATCAGTGAGCTGAGGATCAGGCCGCCCCAGGAGATGATCGTGAAGAGGTGGGCCTGCGCGGCGGTCGTCTCGTTCCCGGCCAGCACCAGCGTGACCACTCGCGCGATCCCGTCCATGCCGTCCCAGAGCGCGTGCAGCACCGCCACACCGAGGTAGGCGGCGAACACCCGCCGGCGCGACGACTTCGCTGCCGTCGCGAAGAGGACACCGCCGAGGATCGCGGTCCACAGGCCGTGCCCGACAGGGGTGAGCACGCCGCGCAGCAACTCGGTCTCGACGAGGGTGGTGAGGGAGAGGCCCTGCTGGGTGAACAGGGCGGTGAAGGCGTACCCGGCTGACTCGAACGCCGCGAACCCGAAGCCGACGGAGGCGCCGAGGATCACGCCGTCTATCGCGTACCGGTGCTGCAACCGGCGAGTGAGGAAGACCAGTGCCGCCAGTTTCGCCGCCTCCTCGATGAGGCCGACACCGAGGTAGAAGACCGGGGAAGGGTGAAGCAGGTACGCCTCCAGCAGCGAGGCGGCGAGAACACCGAGAACGCCGCCGGTGACGAACGTGCTGAACAGCCGTTCCGAGGTGACCTCACTGCTGTGCCTGCGACCGGAGGCCCAGACCACGAACGTCACGGGGACCAGGAAGCTGCCGAGCAGCACGATCGTGGGGATGAGGTTCGGGTTGCCGGTGGCGAAGGTGACCACCACCGTGAGCAGCCAGAGCCCGAGGCCGGTGAGAAAGACTCGTTGCCATTTCATGTGCGCCTCCCGCGCTTGCCGGGCCGGACCGGCCCTGGCCGATGCGGCACCGGGGTACCCGGCCCGGTGCCGCAGCACGCGGAAATGAGACGTACGAGTCAGCGACGCGTGTAGATGAACCCGATTTTGTCGACTTCGCCGCCCGTTCTTCCGTGGAATCCCGCGATCTGCCACCCGCTCGGCGCGGTACGGGTCACGCAGTCGCTCGTGGTCGTCCCGCCGGCCACACTGTTGCCGAGGTTGGTCGTGAACTTCGCGAAGAAGATCCTGGTCGTTCCGCTGTACTTCGCCCGGCACAACTCGGCACCGGTCACGTACTCGGTGGCGCCGAGTGTCAACGTTCTCGCCGTTCCACCGGTACCGCCGTGGGCGAGGGCCACTCCCCCGGACAGCGCGATGCTCACCTGGTCGACCCGTGACCCGGCCCGGATGCCGATCGACGTCGCCCGGGCACCGGCCGCCACCGCCCCGATGTCGTTGAAGTAGCTCCCGTGCGGGCCGCCGAACTGCTCGCTGAACTCGTAATTCGTGTTCGTCGACCAGCTGAACGCCGTGCTGATCGGGAAGTGGTCGGAGAGCATCAGCCCGCCTGCGGTGCGGAAACCCAGGTGCTCGTTGGCGTACGCGGTCGCGTTCAGTGTGACGAACCGGCTGCTCCGGTAGAGGACCTTGTCCACCACCTCGCAGGTGTCGGTGATCGCCGCGGCGTCGCACAGCATCGCCTCCGACCCGGCCGCCGGTGCGACACCGCCGCGCTCCACCTTCAGCCACGCGTCGGTGAGCCCGTTGGCAGCGGTGAACTCGCGGATCGTGTCGGCTGCTCGCGTGTACCGCGTGTTGGTGTCACCCGCCACGACGACCGCGTTGCCGGCCGAGTGGGTGGCGAGAAATGCCGAGAGCTGATTGAGGTTGTCCGCCCGTGACGCCTGGTCCCCGCTGCTGGTCCCGGCGTTGGTGTGCAGGTCGTAGAAGTCGACGTACACGCCCTCCGCCAGCCGAACGCGCATGAACGTGAAGCCCTTCGGCGTCAGGCAGTCGCCGGAGTCCCACTGGCAGGAGTTCCAGTCGCCGCGCTCGAAGTCGTCGGTGTCGTACGCGAGTGTGGACAGGCTGTTCAGCCCCGAGCCGATGCCCGCACCACCGCTGGTCGGGGTCCGGTAGGGGTGCGTGGTGTCGGCGGCGTAGAGGTAGGCGTGGTAGTTGAAGTCCTCCTGAACCTGCACGATTTCGTACGGTCCGAGGCGCTGCCCGATCGCGGTGGTGGCGCTCTGCCGGTCGGTCTCCGCGCTGGAGATCAGGTCGGGCAGACCCGCGATGTTGTAGGTGAGCAGGTCGAACGTGCCGCTTGCGGCGGCATCGGCGGGCGCGGGGATCGCGATCAGTGAGGCGGCGAGGGCGAGGGCGGCGAGGGTTCGCTTCACGCAACACATTGGAGACCTTCGAAGTCTTGCGCGCAACGGATTCGAAGGATGTTCACGTTCACAACATGGGGATGTGGCTTCCGGGTCGCCGTCCGTCCGAAGGCTGTGATCGCCGATCATGCCCTCGTCAACGGAGCTTCCTACATGAACGTCAGCCGCCGTACTCTGCTGCGCGCTTCCGCCGCCGGCGCCGTCGGCCTGGTCGCCGCACCCGCCGCCGCTTCTGGCGCCGCTTCCGGCGCCGGTCTTGTAGTCGCCTCCTTCGTTGACGACTACAAGACCAACGTCACGGCGAATCTGACCGCTGAGACCAACGCGGCTGTCCGCATCCTCTCCGGGATGCAGCGCGTCTGGACCACGGGCACGGCCTGGAACACCGGCTCCGCCCGGGACGAACAGTTTCTGCGCGCGAACATCCGGTACTGCGTGAAAACCACGACTCATCGGTCCGCTGAGGCTGCGGCGCGCGCGTTCATCGTGGACCGCCAGCATCAGAGCTACTCGGTGATCGCCGGCCTCGGCCCGCTCGCCGATCTCTACAAGGCGGGCGCGCTCGCCGTCACCGGCATCACCACGGCGCCCGCGTCCACGCCCGCCACCACGATCAGCGACGCCGTGCCCGCGGGCGCCCCGGCCGGTTCCACGCTGGGCGCCGGCAATCCGGCCTCCGAGCTCGGCAAGGTGGTCACGCTGGTCAACACGCTGCGCGGCTCGTGGTCGTCCGGCAATCCGAGCAAGTTCGCCTACCAGTACCCGCGGCCCTGGCGACTCACCGCCGGGAGCGAGGTCACCGACACGGGCACCGTGGACGAGTTCGGCTATCCGGTCTACGAATCCGCCACGATCGTCGCGCCGCAACTCCTGCGTCAGCGAAGCACCAACCCGGCTGAGGACGGCGGTTTCGTCAGCGGTCACACCAACGCGCTGTTCCTTGCCGCGCTCGCGTTCGCTTACGCCGTGCCCGAGCGCTTCCAGGAGATGGTGACCACCGCGTACGACCTGGCGGAAACACGCATCATCGCGGGAATGCACTCACCGGCCGACGTCATCGGGGGTCGAATCCTCGGGACCGCGCTGGCCGCCGCGATCCTGAGCGACGCGGCGAACGCGACCCTCAAGGCCGACGCGCGCGCCCAGGCGCTGCGGTTCTTCCAGGAGCGGGTGGGTGGAGACGTGCACACTTTCGCGCACTCCACGAACATTTCCTCCGATGCGTACGCCAGCCGCGCCACCAACGCGTCGATCGTCCGCCCGAAGCAGACCTACGGCCTTCCCGCTCGTCGTTCGTCCGGTGCGCGAATGGTCGTACCCAAGGGTGCTGAAGTTCTCCTGGAAACCCGTCTGCCGTATCTGGACGCCCAGCAGCGCCGGGAGGTCCTCCGCACCACGGCCCTGGACGCCGGCAACCCACTCCTCGACGGCCCGGAAGCGTGGGGCCGCCTCGACCTGTTCACCGCCGCCGACGGCTACGGCGCCTTCGACCAGACCGTGGCCGTCACGATGGACGCCACCGCGGGCGGCTTCTCCGCAACCGACACGTGGCGCAACAACATAACCGGCCGCGGCGGCCTGCTGAAGCACGGAACCGGCACCCTGACGCTGGCCGGCGCCAACCGCTACCGGGGCGGCACGGCCGTTGCTCAGGGCACCCTGGTCGCCGCCACGCCCTCAGCGCTGGGCACCGGCCCCGTAGTTCTGAACGGCGGCACCCTGCGCCTTGCCACCCCCACGGTCCACACAGCCGGCACCTTCCACCACGACACCGGCACCCTGGCCCTCTCCCTGGGCCCCCACGGCGCGACCCTCGCCGCCCAAAGCACGACCCCCGCCGCCCAAAGCGCGACCCTCGCCGCCCAAAGCGCGACCCTCGCCGCCCAAAGCGCGACCCCCGCCGCCCAAAGCGCGACCCCCGCCGCCCAAAGCGCGACCCCCGCCGCCCAAAGCGCGACCCCCGCCGCCCAAAGCGCGACCCCCGGTGCGGCCCCCGGCGCCCGCGACGCGGCCCACGAAGCCCACAGCTCGGCCCACGTTGCGCACGGTGCGGCCCTCGTCGTCCGCGGCGAAGCCGTCCTGGGCGCCCACTCGGTCCTGGAGATCGCCGTAACCCCGTCGGTGAAGCTCGACAAGCCGTTCCCGATCCTCGAAGCTCGCCGCATCCGGGGCCGCTTCGCCAAGGTCGTGGTAACCACCCCCGGCTACCGCGCCGACCTCTTCCAGGACACCGACTCGATCTCCGTCCGTCTACGCCCCGCCTGACTTTCCTCCCACGACAGCACTGTGCGCCGCCGAGACCCCCGGCCGGCGCACAGTGCTGTCGCCGTCCCAGCCCGCAGAGATGCGCACTGTGCCAGACTTCCGTCCGCTCGAGGTGCGCACTGTTGCCAGTTTTCCTCCGCGAGTGCGTGTTTCTGTCGGCTTTCCCGCGTTCAGGCCGGGATGATCGTGACGCCGGCCCTTCGCAGGGAGCGCATCGTCGGATGGTCGCCCGGCGCGTCCGTGATCACGCCGCCGACAGCGTTCGACGGCAACACCACGAACGGTGAGGCCGCGCCGATCTTCTCGCTGCTGGCCAGGACGTAGGTGTCAGCCGCCCGCCCGGCGAAAGTGCGCTTCATCGCGGCCTCGTCGGCATCCCCCGTGGTCAGGCCGGCCTCAGCATGCACCCCCGTCACTCCCATGAGAAAAAGATCCGCACTGATCCGCTGGACCGCCTCGGCCGTCGCGGCCCCACAGGTCACAGCGCTGTGCTTGAAAAGGCGGCCGCCAAGCACATAGACATCGACGGACGGATGCTCGACCAGCGCGGCCGCAACCGTGGGACTGTGCGTCACGATCGTGGCGACCAGATCCCTGGGTAGCGCGGCAGTGACCGCGAGCGCCGTCGTGCCACCATCGAGCAGGACAGTGCTTCCGGGCCGGATCAGCGCGACCGCAGCGGTCGCGACGCGCGCCTTGCTGGACGGCGACACAGTGGTCCGGGTCGCGTAATCCGCGACCGCCGGTGACACTGGCAGCGCACCGCCGTAAACGCGCTGGCAGAGACCTGCAGCGGCGAGCTCCCGCAGGTCGCGCCGGATGTTGTCCTCGGCGACGCCGAGTTCCCAGGCGATCTCCTTGGCGACGAGCTTGCCGTCGCTCTCGAGACGGGCCAGGAGGAAGTCGCGCCGCTCCGCCGCCAACATTACGTGATTCTCCTTATTATTGTCGACTCTTACGTGTTTCCCAGTGTAGGTTCCCCCTCGTGACGAACACACCCGGCATCGACGTCCCCGACGCCCGTGGCCGCACCGGCCTCGATCAGGTGGGGCGGGACCTCAGCGGCAACCCGTCCGTGATCGTGCGCGATGTGGAGCTGCTGGCGACCGCCTGGCACGTGTTGCGGCGGACCACCTACGACTTCCAGCGGCGGGACGGCAGCTGGACCAGGGAGCAGCGGGAGACCTATGACCGCGGCGACGGCGCGACCGTGCTGCTCTACGATCCGGCGCGTGCGACCGTCCTGCTCACCAGGCAGTTCCGCTTCCCGGTCTATGTGAACGGGCACCCCGACGGGATGTTCGTCGAGACCGCCGCCGGCCTGCTCGACGGCGACGACCCCGCGGCGGCGATCCGGCGGGAGGCAGCCGAGGAGCTGGGCGTCGACATCGGAGAGTTGCGGCCGGTGTTCAACGTCTGGATGAGCCCGGGTTCGGTGACCGAGCGGCTGCACTGCTTCGCCGCTCCCTACAGCTCAGGGTCGCGGACCGGCGCAGGCGGCGGCCTGGAGTCCGACGGCGAGGACATCGAGGCCGTGGAGCTGCCGTTCGCCACCGCGCTCAAAGCAATCGAAACCGGCGAGATCGCGGACGCCAAAACCATCATGCTGCTCCAGTGGGCCGCCCTCCGAGGCCCGTTCTCCTGAAAACACGATCCACACCCGGGCTTCGGCATTGCCGTACACGCGACCTTGACACAACCGCACAGGCCACATTGGATGTTACCGGGAGGTAACGTCATGATCGTTCGCCGTGCCCTGGTCCTTGCTTCCGCGCTCCTTCTCTTCGCGCCCGCGATCCCCGCTCAAGCCGCCGCAGTCTGCTCCGCACCGACCCCCGGCCTGGACGGTTACCTGGTGGCCGACCCGGACTGCGACATCGACGGAAAGCCTTTCGAGGCACTGCCCGACGCCCAGACGCACACCGGAATCCGGGACGGCGCCGCCTACCGGATCGAGGTGCCCGGCAATTGGAACGGCCGTCTCGTGGTCTGGGCCCACGGATATCGCGGAACCGGCAGGACGGTCTGGACCGAGTCCCCGTCGCTCCGGGCGCACTTCATCGCGAACGGGTTCGCCTGGACCTCCTCCTCCTACGCGACGAATGGTTATGACGTGGGCCAGGGAGTACGCGACTCCCACGCCCTCATCGCCCTGTTCCGAAAGGTCACCGGCAAATCCGCCCGCCAGGTCTACATGGCCGGCGCCTCGATGGGCGGCCACATCACCGCCGTCGCCATCGAGGAGTTCCCGAAATCGTTCGTCGGTGCGATGCCCGTGTGCGGTGTGCTCGGCGACACCGAACTGTTCGACTACTTCCTCGACGCGAATGTCACGGCCGCCGCGCTCGCCGGCGTACCCATTTCGTTCCCGCTGCAGCCCGGTGCCGGCTATCCGGCGGAGTGGGCGGCCCAGGTTGCGCAGATCATGCCCGCGCTGAACGGCACCGCGGCCGGAAAGACCTGGTCCGGCGTCGTGGAGCGGCGCAGCGGCGGTGAGCGCCCCGGCTTCGATTCGGCCTTCGCCTATTGGAACGCCGCCTCCCAGAACGGCCTGCCGTTCCTGCAGAGCCTCTGGCCGGGCCTGAGCGGCGGCACCGCGGGGATCGCATCCGGAAATCTGACCGACAACCGGCACGCCTTCTACCGCTCGACCGACAGCGCCTGGCCCTCACACACGGACTGGAACCTCAACCGAACCGTGCTGCGCGTCAAACGGACCGCCACCGCCGATCCCGGCCTGGCCGGCGTGCCGCGCATCGACGGAAAGCCGCCCGTCCCGGTCCTGTCGCTGCACGGCATCGGCGACCTGTTCGTACCGTTCTCGATGGAACAGGAATACGCCCGCGAAACGCTCCGGAACCACCGCTCGCACCTGTTCGTGTCCCGCGCCATCCGGGACGTCGCGCACTGCGGTTTCACCCAGGCCGAATTGCAGCGCGGCTTCGACGACCTGGTCCGCTGGGTGCGAACCGGCCACCGCCCCGCCGGCGACGCCATCCTGGACCGGCGCAAGGTAGCCGCGGCGACTTTCGGTTGCCGTTTCACCGAGGGGGTACGCGCAGCCTTCGTCGCCCCACCCTGCTGAGCAAAGTGCACGAAACGCTGAGCAAAGTGCACGAAACGCTGAGCACAATTCACGAAACGCTGAGCACAGTTCACGGAACGCGGCGACTGTGATCCGACGACCCCGCCTGAGCGAAGCACCCGCCGCCGTCCGCTCCGCCGTGGCCGAACTGCTCGGCAGCCCACTCCACGCCGAGCACCCGGCAGCCGCCGGATTCACCCGGTCCATCGCCTCCGTCGTCATCGGCACCGGAGGCGAGCGCCTCTTCATCAAGGCCGCGCCAACCGACAACGACCACGGCGAGACAGGCGAGACCGTCAAGTCCATCAATGCCGTCAACACCGTCAACAGTCACGACAAGACAATCAACACGGTCAACACCGTCAACAGCGACAGCAAGGCAGTCGATACAGCCGAGACAGTTGACAGCCACAGCAAGACAATCAACACAGTCAAGACAGTCGACGGCAAGACAATCAACACGGTTGAGACGATCAACGGCGACGGCAAGACAGCGGCGACGATCGGGGCGGTTGAGGCGGGGGCTCTCCTGGCCGGCCACATCGGTGATCTCGGCCCACGGCTCGTCGGCTTCATCGCGATCGGGGACTGGCGGATAGCGGCCTACGAGGTGATCGACGGTGAACCGGTAACCCGCTGGACTGACGCCGACCGGTTCGCACTTCGTGCCGTGATGCAGCGAATGCACCACCTCATGGAGCCCTGCCCGACAGCCGGCACCTCGCCCTACGCCGTGGCTTTCCTCCCGCTGCTCGGCACCTGGCAGGCCCTCAACGGCACCCCCGCCACGCTCGACGTCGACCACATCCGCGGACTGCCCACCGAGATCCCCATCCCCGTGCTGGCCGGCCTGGAGAGTCGCTGGCTTCCGGCACTGATCGGCGGAAACGCGCTTCATCACGGAGATCTTCGGCGCGACAACTTCGTCCGGCAGCCGGACGGGCGGCTGCGGATCGTCGACTGGACTCACCTGTGGACGGCGCCGGGCTGGATGGACCTGGTACGGCTGGCTCCCGACCTCGCCGCGTGCGGCCACGACCCGGAGCAGCTCCTGCGCGACTCGCCCTGGCACGACGCTCCCGGCGAACATGTCGACGTCGCGCTCGCCGGGCTGGCCGGCCGGGCCTGGCGTGAGGGGCTTCTGCCGGAAGTGCCGGAGTTACCCGGTCTTCGCTCCATGCAGCGCGAACAGGCCGTCCACCTGCTCAAATGGCTCGGGTACCGGCTCCGGAGCGCCACCAGACGCGCTCCATGATCAGCTCGTTGAGCCTCGCGAGACGTTGCGGTAGCAGCCACCCGGGCGCGCCGGGGTCGGTGAGCGCGAGCCGGATGTCGGCGGTGACGTAGCTCGCCTCCCGCACCTCACACTCGGCGCGCAGCCTCTCCGGCGAGATCGACGTCAGGCCGGCGACCACGTCCAGGACGGCCGCCACGTGCTCACCGCTGTCCGCGATCACGAAGAACCAGTCATCCATCGGCTCCCCGAACCGCGCCCACTCGAAATCCAGCAGCGCCGTCAGAATCCCGTCCGCCGCCAGCCAGTTTCCCCAGTGACAGTCCGCATGGACAGGAACTTCTCTGCTTGCGTACGCGGACGCGCGCTCGCCGATCCCCCTGAGCCCGTCGAGCAGAACCGGCGACACGACCCCGTCCCGGTCCGCGACGGCCACACCCTCGATCTCGGCGAGCAGCCCCTCCCTGCCCGTGAATCCGCCGTGGTCGAGCCGCTCCGCCAAGATCCGCGACGCGTCCCCGTCCGGAACCCACCCGTGCAGCAGACTCAGCCGCCGCACCGCCTGCTCCGCCAGAGAACACGCCGTCACCTCGTCGACGCCCGGCAGACCCATGCCCGGAGCCGCCCCCGGCACTCGGGCATAGCACGCGTAGCGCACCTCTCCCCCGTCGATCGAGTGGACTCCACTGGAGAGCAGCGGCGCGGTGAGCCCGGCCGGCAGGAACGGCCCCAGCCCGATCTCCCGTTCCAGCCGCGGATGTTCACCCGCCCCGATCACCTTCACGACCGCCTCGTCACCCACGAAGACCTCGTGGGAGATGCTCTCCGCCCTCGTCATGGGCCCCGGATCACGCCCGAGAACCCCCGTCGCGACCGCCCGAGCCACCTGCTGCGCCTGCGTCATGGCAGCCAACGTAGAGCCCCATCCGACCAGCATCTCCCGACCACCGGCCGCCTGACGGCCCAGGCGCCCACCACCACGCCGGATGCTCACTTTCGAAGGCTCCGGCCGAGATCACCCGCCACCACGACGCCAGCCGCCACGACGCCCCCACCCACGGCACCCCAAGGACCGTCATCGATGTGATGTGCGGCACTCCGCATCCGCCAGATCTAGCCGACCAGCCATCCCCGGGACGGGGTCCGGACCGGTACCGTGCCCCGGTGTTTCCTGATAAATCAGTGCAGAACAGGCCGCCCGGAACGGTGACCGCCGCGTTCTGGTGTCAAGTCTCCGCGGCTGCTCTGCTCGCGGTTCTCGCTCTGCTGAACGTGGCCGCTTCGGTCCTGCTCAGCAGGATGTTCTCCGTGGGGCCGATCACCGGGACCCTGTTCCTCGGTGGACTGCTCCTCGCCCTGGCCGGGTGGCTGACCGTCACCGCGTTCGGTCTGCGCCGCGGCCACCGGAGCGCGTACTGGCAGAGCCTGACCAGCCTGGGCCTTTCCCTGATCCTGATCGCCGGCGCACTCGGTCTCGGCACGATCGGCGTCGGGGTGGGCTACAGCGTGATCTCCTCGGACGCGGACTCAGCCGCCCGGCTCGACCAGTTGGTCTTCTGGGCCACTGTCGCCGTGCTGGTCGCCGTCCCGGCCGCCGTCACCGCGCTGGGACTCATGGTGGCGACCGTCGTCCTGCTGGTCACCGGGCCCTCCCGCCGCTTCTTCGACGTCGTCCGCAACCACGAGCCGCGACAGTCCACGACCGGCCGCTACGGCGGTCCCACCGCGGTTGCCAACGCTCTGGTCGCGTACGCAATCCTGGCTTTTCTCTCCGGCTACAGCCTCGTCGACTCCGCGCACATGATGTCCAACGCCTGCTTCGACGGGACGGGGCAGGTCGTCTGCCCGATCAGCGGCCCGGACTGGATCCGCCCCATCCCCGGCGCGGCCGCCGCCATGGCCCTGCTCATCGGCCTGGCCGGCCTGGCGACCGGCCGCCCGTTCCGCGCTCCCGCCCTGGTCACCGGCTACCTGCTGGCTGCAACCGGCCAGATCGTCACCTGGATGGCCGGCTGACCCGACCGGCAGCGCCGGACCTCAGGCGACCCCGCGCACCAGCTCCGACAGCGAAGGCCACAACCCGGGCGCGGCGCCGACCGTCAGGTCCGTCGAGTAGCCGGCGTCCCGGCCGCCCAGCACCACCCCCGCCTCCCGGGCGATCAGCGCCCCCGCCGCGATGTCCCACAGCTTCGTGTCCAGGGCCAGCCCTCCGTCCAGGCGGCCGGCCGCCTGGTACACCAGGTTCAGCGCGGCCGGGATGCGCCGGATGTCGCCCACCACCGGAAGCAGTTCCCGGACCACCCGACCTGCGCGCTCCTTGGTCTTCACGTTCGGCTGGAAGCTCACGCCGACGAGGGCCTCACCCAGCGGCGGCCCGCCCGTCACCGCGAGCGGCGAACCGTTGAGCAGCGCTCCCCCGCCGTCCACGGCGCTGAACGTCTCGTCCGCGACCGGCTCGTACACCACCGCCATCCGCGGCTGCCCGTCCTGGTAGAGCGCAACGCACACCGACCACGGGCCGGTACGGCTGATGTAGTTGCGAGTCCCGTCCAGCGGATCGACCACCCACTCCCAGCCGGTCCGGCCGTCCCGCCCGTGGCCCTCCTCGGCCCGGATCGCGTCGTCCGGCCAGGCGGCCGAGACGGCCTCCACGATGAGCTGCTCGCTGGCGATGTCGACGTCCGACACGACGTCGTTGGCGTGCGCCTTGGGCGCACCCACCCGCAGTGTGTCCCGCCGCTCGATCTGCAGGCGCCCGGCCCGTACCGCCACGTCGGCGGCGAGCTTCCGCGCCGCAACAAGATCTCGATCCACCCCGACGAGGCTATCGAACGGCAGTCGGGCATCCGACCCTTGCCGTGGATGCTCCGGCGATTCCGGGTGGCAGCGGGCGGGAGGACGCTGGACGGGGAGTGGAGGTGGGCGGTGTGGAGGCGACGATCAGGGTTCTCGGCGAGGACGGTGACAGCTCGGCGGAGGTTCGCAGGCTGCTGGCCTGGCTGCGCGACGAGCCGGACCTGCGGGGCTCGGGGCTGCGCCTCGACGGCGTCGTGCGCGAGGAGGAGATGGGCCTCGACGCAGAGATGATCATGGCGGTGCTGGGTCCCGCGGGTGCGGGGGCGGCGCTCCTCAGCGCCATCAGCGCTTTTCTGACCGCCCGGGGGCCCCGGAACAACGTCAGGATTCGCGTCGAGGGACCCGACGGGTCGGTCGAGCTGGACGCTCGCATGAAGACCGATGACATCGACGACTTTCTCCGCCGGACGGGAGCCATGACCGGTCTGGCACAGGCTCCCGATGCGACTGCCTGATCCGCGGCGCACCTGGCTGCTGCTCACCGGGACGGCCGCGGCCTCGGCGGACGAGTCGCTGCCGGGGCTGCCGGCCGTCTCGGGAAACCTCGGCTCGCTGCTCGAGGCGCTCACCTCGGCGGGTGAGCACGCGATCCTGCCGGAGCACGCCGTGGTCGTGCGCGATCCGGGCGATCCGGCCGACCTCGAGGAGGCCCTGCTGGATCTCGCCGAGCGCGACGCCGACACCATCCTCTTCTATTTCGCCGGTCACGGCCTGGTCGACGACGTCGGTGACCTCTTTCTGGCGACCACGAAGTCGTCGAGTCAACGGCCGGGACTGCGAAGCCTTTCGTACGAGGTGGTGCGCCGCACGCTCGCACACGCGCGAGCGGGCAACCGGCTGGTGGTGCTCGACTGCTGCTACAGCGGCCGTGCCATCAGCGCGATGGGCGGCGCGGTCAGCGGCGGTGACGTCGAGGTCGCCGGCTCGTACACGTTGACGTCCACGAGCGCCAACCGGACCGCGCACGCGCCGGCGGGCGAGCCGTACACGGCTTTCACCGGGGCCCTGCTCGATGTGCTGCGCAACGGCGAGCCCGGCGGTCCGGAACTGCTCGACATGATGACGATCTACAAGGGCGTCACCCGGCGGTTGCGAGCGGCCGGGCGCCCCAGGCCCGAGCAGCAGAACACGGCCACGGTCCTCGACCTGGCCCTCGGCCTGAACCGCGCGTGGGGCCGCGACGAGCCGGCAGCGGCGACAGTGACGGTGACGGTCCCGCGGGAGTCGCCACCCGTGACGGTTCGCGATCTCGCGGCGGACGGAACCGTCCTGGGCGTCTGTTTCGGTGCCGGCACGATAGGTGCGGTGGTGGGGCAACAGGGAGCGCGGAGCGAGGGCGACGGCGGACCGGGCTGGGTCCGCCGCGCGGCGGACCGTTCCTGGCCGGCCCGCATCCACGTCACCTCCTGGCGGCTGACGGGCACCGACCGTGTCGTTCACCCGGTCCTGCCGCTCCCGCACACCGCGACGACGTTCAGCTCGGTCCTGCCCGGCGCGGGCGGAACCGGGGACGCCGCCATCGTGATCAGCGTCGGCGCCTGGCATCGGGTGGACCTCCACGGCAGTACGATCACCGGCCCCAGCCTGACGGCGGCGGCGAAGCGGCTGGCGAAGAGCAACCTGCACTACTTCGCCGCCAACGACGTGATGCGCTGGGACATCACCAAGGACGGCGATCCGGCCTGGCTGGTGACCGCCGGATTCCGGCCCGACCTGAAGGCGGCCCGCGAGAACCCGGTCCGGACCCTCTACTCGGCGCTGACTCCCGTGTTCGGCTCGGTGCTGAAGGAACTGGTGAACCTGTCGGTCTACGACGCCGCGACACACGACGTTCGTGGGCGGATCGCGCTGCACGTGCGCTACGACAACGTGCTCCACTTCCAGACGCTGCCGGGGAGGTGTGCCGCGCTCGTCGTCGCGACCGACGACAAGCGGCGGCCGCTGCGCAGGATCATCGTCGACCTGAACGCGTACGAGATCGTCGCGGACGACTTCATCGGCGCGGACCCCATCCGGCGGCCGCTGTTCGGGAACATCGGAGCGCCCGGGTTCCGCCTGTCCGCCGACGGCGCTCACATCGCGATCTCCAGTGGGCGCACCGACCGTACGGTGATCTATCCGGTTGATGGCCGGGGCACGGCCTCGAGCGTTCCCGGCAGGCTCGCCTCCTGGTCGCCGGCCGGGCCGATCGTCGCCGTCTGCGACGGCGCGACGCTGACCGTGCTGAAGGCCGACGCCCGGTCCGACGTCATGAAGATCGACCTGCCGGGCCCCGCGACCGCCGCACCGGTGTTCTCGCCCGACGGGTCACGCGTCGCGGTCGCCGGCGGTGAACGGGTCATGGTCGTCGGGCCGCTGGCGCCCGGAAGGATCGCCGGGGCCCTGTCGTCCTGACGGACCGCTCCCCGCGGCCGGCGACGCCTCGACGGTCTCCTGGAGGATGTCGCGGAAGGCGCGGGCCGCCGGTGACGCCGCTCCCGCCAGCCGCTGCGCCGTGAAGATCGTCCGGCGCGGGCTCTCGGACAGTTCCAGCAGCCGGCACGACGTCGACCGGCCCGCCCACACCAGGTCCGGGATCAGTGCGACCGCGTTGCCCGACTCCACCAGCCTCATGTGCGCCTGCAGGTCAGCCGTCTCGTAGCGGACGTCCGGCTCGAAGCCCGCCCGGCGGCAGACCTGCTCGGCGAAGTGCCGGGAGGCGGCGCCGCGCGGCTCCATCACCCAGGGCATGTGCCGGGCGTCGTCCAGCGACGCGACCGGGTGCAGGGACAGCGGCTCCGAGGGCAGGGCGAGCCGGATCGCGTCGGTGGTCAGGTCCCGGCGGTCGAGGCCGGGGTGGTGCGGGGCGGCGTGCGCCGGGTACTGCTCGGCGATCACCATGTCGAAGTCGCGCGCCCAGGTCTCGCGGAGCGCCTCCTCGGGTTCGCGCTGGACCATCTCCACCCGTACATCCGGATGGCGCAACGCCATCGCCCGCAGCGTGGCCGGCATGAACGCCAGGGCCGCGGACTGGAAGACCGCGACCCGGACCCGGCCCGTAACGCGAGTGGCCGCCGCCTGCAACCTTGCTTCGGCACGCTCGAGGGTGTCGAGCACCTCGCCCACCGACGCGACCAGGACCTCGGCCTGCGGAGTGAGCTGGACGCGGCGCCCGGCCTTGCGCAGCAGCTGCGTGCCGGTCTCCCGCTCCAGCTGGCTGAGCTGCTGGCTGACCGCGGACGGCGTGAAGTTGAGCGCCTCGGCGACCGCCGCGATGGTGCCGCGGACGGCGAGTTCGCGCAGCAGGATCAGGCGGCGGATCTCCAGCACCCGCACACATTAGCTCAACTGAAGATTACTGCTCAGAAAGCGTTGCTTTTCCTAATCCGTAGGGCAACTACACACTGAGGCGGTTACCGGAAGGAGCATCCCGATGTCTGAGATCGCCGAAGAGACGATCGCCCTTGTCCGGCGCTGGCTGCGCGAGGCTGCGGACGTTCCCGTCGGCGGCTCGGCCGCTCAACTGGCCGGCGTGCTGCGCGACCCGAAGGGCCTGCCGTTCACGGTCGGCTTCGTCGACGGCGTCGTGCGCCCCGAGGACCTGCGGGTCAGCGCCCGCGCGCTGAACCGGCTCGCCGCCGACGTCCCCGCGTTCCTGCCCGCGCACCTGCGCGGCGCCGTGAAGCTGGGCGGCGCCCTGGCGCCGATCATGCCCGGCGTGGTGGTGCCGATCGCCCGCCGAGCGCTGCGGCAGATGGTCGGGCACCTCATCGTGGACGCCTCCGACCGCAAGCTCGGCAGGGCCATCGCGCGCATCCGGAAGCGGAACGTCCGGCTCAACGTCAACCTGCTCGGCGAGGCGGTCCTCGGGCGCAAGGAGGCCGAGCGCCGGCTCACCGACACCGAGCGGCTGCTCGCCCGCGACGACGTCGACTACGTCTCGATCAAGGTGTCCTCGACGGTCGCGCCGCACAACCCGTGGGCGTTCGACGAGTCGGTCGACGACATCGTGGAGCAGCTCACCCCGCTGTTCCAGCAGGCGGCGAAAACGCGCAAGTTCGTGAACCTGGACATGGAGGAGTACAAGGACCTCGACCTGACGATCGCCGTCTTCACCCGGATCCTGGACCGCGAGGACCTGCGTGATCTGGAGGCCGGCATCGTCCTGCAGGCGTACCTCCCGGACGCGCTGAGCGCCATGATCCGGCTGCAGGAGTGGTCCGCGAAGCGGCGCGGCAAGGGCGGGGCCGGCATCAAGGTCCGCCTGGTCAAGGGCGCCAACCTGCCGATGGAGCGGGTCGAGGCGGAACTGCACGGCTGGCCGGTCGCGACGTGCGACTCCAAGCAGGCCACCGACACCAACTACAAGCGGGTCCTCGGATACGCGCTGCACCCGGACCGGATCCGCAACGTGCGGCTGGGCGTGGCGGGGCACAATCTGTTCGATGTCGCGTACGCCTGGATTCTGGCGGGAAAGCGCGACGTGCGCGCCGGCATCGAGTTCGAGATGCTCCTCGGCATGGCCGAGGGCCAGGCCGAGGCGGTCCGCCGCGAGGTGGGCGGGTTGTTGCTCTACACCCCGGTGGTACGCCCGGAGCAGTTCGACGTCGCCATCGCCTACCTGATCCGCCGCCTCGAAGAGGGCGCGTCCAGTGACAACTTCATGTCCGCCGTCTTCGACCTGCACGCGAACGAGGCTCTGTTCGAGCGCGAGAAGCAGCGGTTCCTGAACTCGCTCGCGGAAGTCGACGAAAACGCGCAGAAGCCGAACCGCGTCGCCGACCGTTTCGCCGCGGTTCCGCAGTCGCGCGTGGGCGAGTTCCACAACACCCCGGACACCGACCCCGCGGTGACGGTCAACCGTGACCGGATCCGCACACTCCTGGGCCGTGTCGAGACCTCGGCACTCGGCCTGGCCGTCCGCCGGATCACCGACCGCGAGCACCTCGACGAGGCCCTGGAGAAGGCCGCGACCGCACACTGGGGCGCCGCCGACCGCCGTGCCGTGCTGCACCGCGTCGGCGAGGCCCTGGAGGCGCACCGGGACACGCTTCTCGAGGTGATGGCCGCCGAAGCGGGCAAAACCGTGGATCAGGCGGATCCCGAGGTCTCCGAAGCCGTCGACTTCGCGCACTACTACGCGGAACTCGCTGCCGAACTGGCGGAGACCGACGGTGCCAAGCCGGTTCCGGCCCGCCTGACGCTGGTCACGCCGCCGTGGAACTTCCCGGTCGCTATCCCGGCCGGCTCGGTCCTGTCCGCGCTCGCCGCCGGGTCCAGCGTCGTGCTCAAGCCGGCCGGACCGGCCGAGCGCTGCGGCACCGTCCTGGCCGGCATCCTGCGCGACGCGCTCTCCGCCGCGGGCGCCGACCCCGACCTGGTCACCCTGGTCCAGGTCGACGAGGGAACGCTCGGCCGTGAGCTGATCGCGCACCCGCTCGTCGACCGGGTGATCCTGACCGGGGCGTACGAGACCGCCGAGCTGTTCCGCTCGTTCCGCACCGACCTGCCGCTGCTGGCCGAGACCAGCGGCAAGAACGCCGTCATCGTGACGCCGAGCGCCGACCTGGACCTGGCCGTCAAGGACGTGGTCTCGTCCGCTTTCGGTCACGCCGGCCAGAAGTGCTCGGCCGCCTCGCTGGTGGTGCTCGTCGGCAGCGTCGCGCGCTCCAGCCGGTTCCGCACCCAGCTGCTCGACGCGGTCTCGTCGCTGGAGGTCGGCTACCCGGCCAACCCGCGCGCCCAGATCGGCCCGCTGGTCGAAGCCGCCGCCGGGAAGCTGCTCGACGGCCTCACCGAGCTCGGCGCCGGCGAGCGCTGGCTGCTCGAACCCCGCAGGCTCGACGACTCCGGCAAGCTGTGGAGCCCCGGTGTGCGCGACGGTGTGCGGCGCGGGTCGGCGTATCACCGCACCGAGTACTTCGGCCCGATCCTCGGCATCATGACCGCGGACACCCTGGACGAGGCGATCGACCTGGTCAACGACGTCGACTTCGGCCTCACCTCGGGCCTGCACTCGCTCGACGACGCCGAGATCCGCACGTGGCTGGACCGCGTCCAGGCGGGCAACCTCTACGTCAACCGCGGCATCACCGGCGCCATCGTGCGGCGCCAGCCGTTCGGCGGCTGGAAGCGCTCGGCGGTCGGCCCCGGCACCAAGGCGGGCGGCCCGAACTACCTGGTCGGCCTCACCGCCTGGGAGTCGCGCCCGTCCACCGCCACGACCGAGATCGCCCACCCCGGTGTCCGCGCGCTCCTCGATCGCGCCCGCACCGAACTGTCCCCGTCCCAGCTGGCGACCTTGGAACGCGCCGCCCGCTCCGACGCCGCCTTCCCCCTCGCGCCGTCGGACGTCTCCGCTCTCGAGGCCGAGCGCAATGTTCTCCGTTACGTCCCCACGCCGGTCACGATTCGCCTCGCTGACGGCGGTTCTTTCGTGGACCTGGTGCGCGTTCTCGCCGCCGGCACGCTCGCGGGCGCCGAGATGCGCGTGAGTTCGGCGTCCGCGCTGCCGTCGTGGATCGGCGCGCATGTGGTCGAGGACGACGTGATGTTCGCGAAGGGCCTGGAAGCGGGGCGCGTCCGGCTGATCGGCGGCGACGCGACGTCCCTCGCCGAGGCCACCGGCGGCCGTCCCGACCTGGCGATCTGGGACGGCCCGGTCACCGAGGCCGGTCGGGTGGAACTGCTCCCCTTCCTCCGCGAACAGGCGATCAGCATCACCGCCCACCGCTTCGGCAACCCCCTGCCGCTGGCCGGCCAGATCCTCTGATCGCCCCCTCCGGCTCTCGCGCCCAAGATCCCGCAACGCTCGGAGACCTTGGGCGCGAGAGCCGCCCCGCACCGGCCTCCACGCCCAAGATCCCGACGGGGCGACGAGGGAGGGCGGTCAGGAGCGGCGGGTGGGGAGGCGGCGGGTCAGGGTGGGTGCTGCCAGGGCCGGCAGGAGTGGTGGGACGAGGTTGAGGAACAGGATCGGCAGTTCCTCGGCAACGGAATAGTCGGCGACCACGACACCGATCAGCAGGTTGGCGATCATCAGCATCGTCCAGAGCGGCACGAAGACGGCCGCGGCGAAGTGGAGTGCGCCGGAGGGGACCATCAGGGCGGCGAGGAGGGCGATCGCGGCCCAGAGGCACACGCCGGCCAGGAGCAGGAACGGCAGGCGCGCCGAGGTGATCAGGCGGTCGCCCGCGAACCACCACGCGAGGCCCGCGACGAGGGCCGGCACCCCGAACACCGGGAGCGCCACGAGCGCCTCCTCACGAGGGCGGTAACCCGCCGAGAAGACCCCGAGTGCCGCGTTCACCACGGTGACGGTCAGCCACAGGGGCGTGAACACCGCGAAGGCCACCGCGCCGGCGTGGTGGAAGGGCGGCTGAGCGAACAGGGCGGTGAGCAGCAGGACGGCGGCGAACAGGAGTACGCCCGCGAGCAGGAAGCGCGGCAGCCTCATGCGCGGATCGTCATCCGGGTGACGCGGTCGCCGGCCACGTGGAAGGTGAAGTGGGACGGGCCGTTGAAGCCGTCGCCGCCGACCTGGGCGGTGACCACCACGTCGGCGTCCTGGACGGCCACCCCGGTCACCCGCAGGCTGACCCGGGCGCCGATGAACTCGCTGTCGCTCCACCCGCGGATCGCGTCGTGGCCGTGGAACTCGCGGCCCCAGTCGTCCACCACCCCGTCGGCGGGGAAGCAGGCCAGGAACGCCGCGGTGTCGTTGGCGTTGGCGGCGTCAACGGCGGTCCGGACGGCAGCGGGAAGATCAGTTGTCATGGGCGCCATCCTGCCCAAGCGGCCGCAGGGTGGAAAGGCGGCGTGCCCGCTCGCGCAGGTAACGCCGCTCGACCTCGTTACCGGCCAGCTCGGCCGCCTCCCGGTACAGCCGGGCCGCTCCCGCCGGGTTGCCGGTCTCCTCGAGGAGGTGGGCGCGGACCGCCCGCTCCCGGTGCCGGGTCAGCGGGTCCTCGTCCAGGCGGTACTGCCGGTTCGCCTCGTCGAGGAGTGCCAGGCCACGCTCCGGACCGTACGCACGGGCCACCGCAACCACCCGGCTCAGCCGCACCGGGGCGCTCGGTGAGAGGCGTTCGAGCCAGAGGTACAGCAGGGCGATCTGCGCCCAGTCCGTGCTCACGGCGTCCGGCGCGGCCGCGTGCACCGCGGCGATGGCCGCCTGCAGCTGGTACACGCCGGCGCGGCCCAGCGGCCAGACGCTGTCCAGCAGCACGGTGCCCTCGACGATCAGGCGGCGGTCCCAGAGCGCCCGGTCCTGCTCCTCCAGCGGCACCAGGTCGCCGTCGCCGGTACGGGCCGGCCGGCGCGCCTCGGTGAGCAGCATCAGCGCCAGCAGCCCGGCCACCTCGCCGTCCTGCGGGGTCAGCTCGTGCAGCATCCGGGTGAGCCGGATCGCCTCGGCGGTGAGGTCGACGCGGACCAGGTCGGCGCCGGCGGACGCCGTGTAACCCTCGTTGAAGATCAGGTAGAGCACGCGCATGACGGCGTCGATCCGCTCGGCCCGGTCGGCTCCGGTGGGCGGTGTGAAGCGCGCGCCGGCACTGGACAACTGCTGTTTCGCGCGGCTGATCCGCGTACCCATGGTGCTTTCGCTCGTGCCGTGAGCGTGCGCGATCTCCGCCGTGGTCAGACCGCCCACCGCTCGCAACGTCAGGGCGACCTGGGATGTCGCGCTGAGTGCGGGATGGCAGCAGAGCAGCAACAGGTCGAGGCTGTCGTCGGTCGCCGCCGAGGCGGGCGCGGCGCCGGCGGATGCGGCGATGGCGGACGCGGCGACCTGCTCACGGCGCCGGCGGGCCTGCTCCGCGCGGAGCAGGTCGACCATCCTTCGGTACGCGACGCGGATGAGCCAGCTGCGCGGATCGTCCGGTACCCCGTCGGCCGTCCACGCCCGGCTCGCCGCCAGCAGCGCCTCCTGGACCGCGTCCTCCGCCACGTCGAAACGGCCGAAGCGGCGTACCAGCGCGCCGAGTACCTGCGGCGCCTCGGCGCGCAACAGCTGCTCGGCCTCCCGGTTCAATCGGCGAGGTCCGCGCAGAGGATCGGCCGGATCTCGATCGGCTCGCCCAGCACCGCGACGATCCGCGAGGCGATCTCGACGGCCCGCTCGTGCCCGGCCACGTCGATCACCGCGAAGCTCGCCAGGACCTCCTTGAGCTCGGCGAACGGCCCGTCCGTCGCCGCCACTCCGGCCTCGCTCCGGCGGACCGTGGTGCTGACCGCGGGGTGGCCCAGGCCCTCGCTGGTCACGAACTCACCGGACTCGGTCAGCTCGCGCTCGAGCTCCTGATAGGCCGCGAAGGCCGTCAGCGCCTCGGCCGAGTCCATTCCGGAGCCGGCGGTGTCCCATGCCGCGACGGGCGTGTAGCCGAGCAGTAGATATTTCACATCCGGACGCTACGACACTCACTCTCGTCACTTGAGTGACACAGGTCACACCTTGGCGATGTCGAGAACGGCGGCCCGCCCCCGAGGTAGCGGCAGGCACCCACCGACGAGGAGGACAAATGAACGACATGCGAGCGCTGGACCGCCTGACCGGCACGTGGAAGGTCACCGGCGAGGCCGAGGGGGTCGTCCGGTACGAATGGATGGAGGGCGGGTTCTTCCTGCTCCAGCACGTCGAGATCGTGCACGACGGCCGGCGGATCTCCGGGCTGGAGGTGATCGGGCACCTGCGGCCGTTCGGCGAGCCGGCCGGTGCGGACATGGTGTCGAGGTTCTACGACACGCTGGGCAACACCCTCGACTACGTCTACGAGATCGAGGGGGACACGCTCACGATCTGGGGCGGCGCGAAAGGGAGCCCGGCCCGCTATCAGGGCACCATCAGCCCGGACGGCGCCACCGTCACCGGCGGATGGGTCTTCCCGGGCGGTGGCTACACGACGACGATGACCCGTACCCAAGCCGGCTAGACCACCGAGAAGCCGGACGGCAGGGAACCTCGGCCTGTCAGCGCGCGCAGCGCGGGCAGGCCGTCTCCCACCGCGGCCGCGATGCGCGCCGCGAGCGCCACCGCCTCGGACACCGCCTCCGGGCCGAGGTCGATCGGCACGCCCGCCGCCCGCGCCGCGTCCGAACCGTGCACGACCAGCTCGAACGTTCGGGTCGGCAGCCAGTCACGGACCCGCATCCCGCCCGCCGGCGTGGCCACGAGGTCGTCGTCACCGGCGACCGCCAGCGCCGACGTCGCCTGCCCGATCAGCCCGCTGATCACCTGGGCGGGCTGATCACCGAGGTTCTTACCGGTGTCCCGCGCGTCGTCGGTCGAGGCGGCCACCGCGGCCTCGACCAGCGCGGGCGGCGCGCTGCGCACCGCGGCGAAGTAGCCCTCCGGTGTGGGGACCAGCAGCATCGGCGCCTGCTGGCCGAGGACGACCGGCACCTGGCGCAGCGCCGAACTGGCGGTGTGCCCGAGCAGGTCCCGCAACGTCCAGTCGCCAAGGCCGGGTCCGTCCAGGCGATCCGGCGGGATCCGCGACACCAGGTCGGCGAAAGCGATGGCAGCGGATCGGTAGGTACGGCGATAGTCCATGACAGACACCGTAGGCCGCCCGGGTCCCGGCCGGGGTCACACGTGGCGGGTGAGGCCGGCCGGCTCGACGACCCGGTTCCGCGCGTGGTGATAGATGATCGAGCTGCGGAACCCGATGATCTCCCGCCGGTCGGTGAAGCGGTCCATCAGGAACGCGTGCAGGTCGTCCACGCTCGGCACCGCCACGTGCACCAGGAAGTCGTCGCCGCCGGCCAGGACGAACACCGACAGCACCTCGGGCAGCCCGGACGTGTAGGACTTGAACCCCTCGATCACGGTCCGGGTCAGCGGCCGGACCTGCACGTGCAGCAGCGCCTGGACCTCACGGCCGAGCGCGGTGAGGCTGACCTCCGCGTGGTAGCCGGTGATCACACCGCGGTCGCGCAGCAGCCGGACCCGTTCCAGGCACGTCGAGGGCGCGATGCCGACCGTCCGGGCGAGTTCGCGGTTGGTCTGCCGGGCGTTGCGCTGCAGTTCCCGCACGAGTGCCGAATCAATGTCGTCCACGGCCGCCATTCTGGCATGCCGGCCGAATTTCGTTCGGCGAGATCATTGTGAGTCCGCTCGGCGTCCTAGCCTCAAGGGCAACAAGCCTTCATATGTACGGGAGATTGCCATGCTGTTAACTCATCAGCGAGTCGTCGTCGAGCGGGGCTCCCGGTCCGGTCTGCCGATCGTGGTGGCGGTCCACTCCACGGTTCTCGGGCAGGCCATCGGCGGCTGCCGCCTCACCCACTACGCGGACTGGCGCGACGGTCTCGACGACGCGCTGCGCCTGTCCGCCGCGATGACCGAGAAAGCGGCACTGGCCGGGCTGCCACACGGCGGCGGCAAAACCGTGATCGCGCTGCCACCCGGGACCGTCCTTGACGAGCCGGGACGCCGCGCCGTGCTGCACGACGCCGGGGACGTGATCGCACGCCTGGGCGGCACGTACGCCACCGGGCCCGACGTCGGCACCGGCCCCGCGGACATGGAGACGATCGGGGAGCGTACGCCGTACGTCTTCTGCCGCCCGGCAGCGACCGGCGGCAGCGGCGACTCCTCCCCGCACACCGCCGCGGGGGTGCTCGCCGCCCTGCGCGCCGTGGCCGCCGAGCGCTTCGGTTCGCCGGACCTGGCCGGCCGCTCCTTCGCCGTGCTCGGCCTGGGCCGCGTCGGCAGCCACGTGCTCCGGTTGCTCACCGAGGCCGGCGGCCACGTGATCACCGCCGACGTCGACGAGTCCCGGCGTGCCGTCGCCGAGCAGCACGGCGCCACCTGGACCGACCCGGACAGCTGCCTCACCGCCGAGGTCGACGTGCTGGTCCCGGCCGCGCTCGGCGGCCTGCTCACCCCGGCCACCGTGCCCCGGCTGGCCTGTTCCGCGATCGCCGGCCCGGCCAACAACCAGCTCGCCGGGGTGAGCAGGCCGGCCAACAACCAGCTCGCCGGGGTGAGCGGGCCGGCCGGGAACGTCCCCGGCACCGCGCGGCTGCTGCACGAGCGCGGCATCCTCTGGGCACCGGACGTGGTGGTCAGCGCCGGCGGCATCGTCCACGCGATCGCCGCCGAGCTGCACCGGGAGTCGGCCGTCCAGATCGCCGCCCGCATCGACGGCATCGGCGAGACCCTGGCCGGGATACTGCGCGCCGCCCGCGAGACCGGCTGCACCCCGGCCGAGTCGGCGTCCCGCCTGGCGACCTTCCTGCTCGGCGAACGCGCGGTGCCCGCCATGGCCGCATGCTGAGGGAGCGGCTCAGAACGGGAAGTCGCGGCGGCCCTCGCGCGCGGTGACCCACTGGACCTGGGTGAACTCCTCGGCGGCGAAGCCCATGCCGAAGCGGCCGGCGCCACTGTCCTTGACACCGCCGAACGGCATCTGCGGCTCGTCGTTGACCGGCTGGTCGTTGACGTGCACGATGCCGGCCTGCAGGTGGCGGGCCAGGTCCAGCCCACGGTACGGATCCCCGGTGATCACCCCGGCGGTGAGCCCGAAGTCGGTGGCGTTGGCCCGCCGCAGCGCGTCGTCGGTGCCGTCCGCCTCCTCGAGGAGCACGACCGGCCCGAACGTCTCGTCGAAGGCCAGCTCCGCCTCGGGCGGCACACCGGACAGCACCGTCGGCGGGAAGCAGCGGCCCGCCGGAACGCCGCCGGTGAGCAGCCGGGCTCCCAGGCCGACCGCCTCGCGTACCCGCCGTTCGAGCAGGGAGAGCGCCCACTCGTTGATCACCGGGCCGACGATGGTGGCCGGGTCGGACGGGTCGCCGACCGGCAGCGCGGCGGCGCGGGCCACGAAACGCTCGGTGAACTCGGCGGCGATCGAGCGGTCCACGATGATGCGGCGCGCGCACATGCAGGTCTGGCCGGTGTGCACGAACGCGCCGTAGGTGGCGGCGTCGACCGCGTACGACAGGTCGGCGTCGGCGAGCACCAGCAGCGGGTTGTGGCCGCCCAGTTGGAGAACCATGCGTTTCAGGTGACGGCCGGCCTGTTCGGCCAGGCGGCGGCCGGTCACGGTGGAGCCGGTGAAGCTCATCCGGCGTACCCGTGGATCTTGAATTAGGGTCTCCGCGATCGCGCCGGCCTCTCCCGGCGCGTGGGTGACCACGTTGAGCACCCCGGCCGGAAGCCCGGCTTCGGCCAGGATCTCCGCCCAGAGTGCGCCCCCGGTGAGCGGTGCCTCCTCGGACGGCTTGAGCACGACCGTGTTGCCGACCGCGATCGGCGCCACCACCGCCCGGCCGGCGAGCACGAGCGACGCGTTCCACGGCGCGATGGCACCGACCACGCCGACCGGGCGGCGCATGGCGAGGGCCCGCGTGCCGGCCAGGTCCGAGGGAAGGATCTGACCGGCGGGCGCGTACGCCAGCCCGGCCGCCTGCCGCAGCATGTTCACGCAGAAGTCCAGCTGGATGGTGGCGAAGACGACCCCGCACCCGGTCTCGGCCGCCAGCATGCCGCGAACCTCGTCCCGGCGGCGCGCCAGGATCTCCGCCGCCCGCAGCATCAGGCCCTGCCGCTGCGCGGGCGGGGTCTCCGACCAGTCCGGGAACGCCGCCTGGGCCGCGCCGATCGCGGCCTGCGCGTCGTCCGCGTCCCCCGCCGCCACCCGGGCGAAGATCTCCCCCGTCCACGGGTCGCGCTTGTCGTACGTCCGCCCGTTCGCACCGTCCGCCCAGACCCCACCGACGTGGTGCCGGACCGCCCTAATCTCCTGGTCCATCGCGCTGCAGATGGTAGCCGACGGGCAGCAGGCGCAGGCCGGAACGTTTCTGGACCAGGCTCCACAGCCCGTGCGGGAGGAACAGCGCGAACGCGCCGGCGGTCAGACCGAGACCGATCAGGTACCAGGCGTCGTAGTCGGCGAACCAGTACTGGACGGCGAAGAACAGCAGCGCGCCGAACAACGGCCCCTCGAACGTGCCGATCCCGCCGACCAGCACCATGAAGATCATGTACGCCGTCCACTGCACGCCGAAGATCGACCTCGGCTCGATGAACAGCGTGTTCGCCATGATCAGGGCACCGGCCGCGCCGCAGCCGAACCCGGCCAGGACGTAGAGGCCGGCCTTGAGCGGCCAGACGCGTACGCCGAGGGACGCGGCCGCCTCCTCGTCGTCGCGGATCGCCTGCAGGCCGGGGCCGGTCCGGCCGCGCAGCAGCAGGAAGACCGCGACCAGCAGGACGACCAGGAAGGCGAGCGCGAGCCAGTACGTGTACGAGCGCCGGTCGTCGGGGCTGTAGACGTTCAGGCCGCGCAGCGAGACGCCGGTACCGCCGCCGAGGCTGTGGTCGAGAATGATCAGCAGCGCGAGGGCCTCGGCTATCACCCAGGTACCGACGGCGAATTGTCCACCTTTGAGCCGTAGTACCAGTGGCGCCAGGATTGCGGCCAGAATCGCCGAGGCGACTGCCGCCAGGACGACCGCGACATATGGGTGTATATCGCGATTTGTCAGGAAAACGGTGCCGTAGGCGCCGAAGCCGATGAACGCCTGCTGCCCCACCGAGACCATCCCGCCGTAACCGGCCAGAGCGTTCCACATGACGGCCAGGATCACGAAGACGAACAGGCTCGTGAGCTGCTGCACCACGGTCGCGATGAAGAAGACCGGCACGGTCGTCAGGATCGCCGCGGTCGCGATCAGGCCGGCCGAGCCGAACCGCGACGCCCGGTCCGACCGGGTCACTGTGTAGGTCACGCCACCGCCTCCCGCCGCCGCCAGAACAGCCGTCCCTGCGGGCTCGCCAGGACGATCAGGAACACCAGATGCCCGGCGAGGATCGAGTACTGCGGGTCGATCTGCGCGCCCAGCGTCTGCGCGACCCCGAGCACCAGCCCGCCGATCAGGGTGCCGCGCAGCGAGCCGAGCCCGCCGATCACCACCGCCTCGAACGCGAAGATCAGCTGCACCGGCCCGCTGGCCGGGTCGATCGTCGAGTGCAGGGCCAGGAACGTGCCCGCGATCGTCGCCGTACCCACGGCGATCGCTGTCGCGCGGGCGTACACCGCGGTGGCCGGCACACCCACCAGGCCGGCGGTGTCCGGGTCCTGTGCCGCCGCGCGCATCTCCCGGCCGAAGCCGGTGTGCTGCAGCACCAGGTGCAGGCCGCCGAGGACGGCGACCGCCACGAGCAGGATCACCAGCCCGAGGTACGGCACGGTCAGCTCGTCGGTGATCCGCCAGCTCCCGGTGGTGAGCCAGGGACTGGCCGTCCCCAGCGACCGCACGTCCGGCGAGAAGACCAGCAGCAGCGTGTTCTGGATGACGATGGCCAGCCCGAACGTGGTCAGCAGCGGGGTCAGCTCGCCCGACCGCAGGCTGCGGGTCAGGACCGTGACCTGAAGCAGGTAGCCGAGCGCCAGCATCACCGGCAGCGCGAACGCGGCGGCCACGACCGGCGCCACGCCGAACTGGGTGGCCACCCACCAGACCAGGAACGCGCCGAGGA
The DNA here is from genome assembly GCF_040681145.1 of Actinoplanes sp. NPDC051861. Lineage (NCBI taxonomy): Bacteria > Bacillati > Actinomycetota > Actinomycetes > Micromonosporales > Micromonosporaceae > Actinoplanes > Actinoplanes sp. NPDC051861. The sequence continues at coordinate 274,753 of NZ_JBFAYE010000003.1, read as the reverse complement.
CGGCCAGGTCGCCGTGGGCCAGGTTGATGATCCGCATGACACCGAACATCAGGGACAGGCCGCAGGCGAACAGCGCGTACAGGCCGCCCAGGAAGACGCCCTGGAGGATCGCGTTCACCCAGCTCATGCCGCTTTCCTCCGGCTCAGGCCGAAGTACGCCTCGGTGACCTGCTCACGGGTCACCGACCCGGTCGCCGCCTCGAGTGCGACGCGTCCCTCGAGCAGGCAGATCACCCGGTCCGCGACGTCCAGGGCGCGGGCCAGGTCCTGCTCGACCAGCACGAGCGTGGGCCGGTCGGCCAGGCCGGTGAGGCTCTCGTAGACGCCGTCCACCGCCACCGGGGACAGCCCGAGCGACACCTCGTCGACCAGCAGCAGCCGCGGGTTGGTCAGCAGCGCGCGGGCGATCGCGGTGAGCTGCTGCTGCCCGCCGGAGAGCCCGGAGGCGCGCTGCCCGCGCAGTCCGGCGAGTGCCGGGAACGCCTCGTAGACGGTCTCCGGCTTCCAGGGCCCGGGCCGCGCGCGGCGGGCGGCCACGGCCAGGTTCTCGTCGACGGTCAGGCCGGGGAACAGGCGCCGGCCCTCCGGGACCAGGGCCAGGCCGAGCGCGACCCGCTGGTGCGCGGGCCGGGCGGTGATGTCGGTCCCGTCGAAGACGATCTTTCCGCCGGCCGCCGGATGGGCGCCGGCGAGCGTCCGGAGCAGGGTGGATTTCCCGGCACCGTTCGCGCCGACCAGGGCGACGATCTCACCCTCAGCGATTTCCAGAGCCATTTCGCGTACGGCGGGAAGCAGCCCGTGCCGAGCGGTGAGCGACTCGGCCCGCAGCAGGCTCATGACCGCGCCTTCCCCAGGTAGGCGTCCACGACCACCGCGTCGCTCAGGACCGTCTCCGGGTCGCCGTCGGCGATCACCTTCCCCGCGTCCATGCAGACCAGCCGGTCGACGACCTGCAGCAGCACGTGCACGATGTGCTCGATCCAGACGATCGCGATCCCGGCCGCGCGCAGGTCCCGGATGGTGGTGACCAGCTCGGCCGCCTCGGCGTCGGTGAGGCCAGCGCCGATCTCGTCGAGCAGCAGCACCCGCGGGCCGGTCGCCACCGCGCGGGCCAGCTCGAGCCGCTTGCGGTGCAGCAGCCCGAGCGTGCCGGCCCGGCGGTTGGCGAGTTCGGTCAGGCCGCACCGGCCCAGCACCTCGACGCTGTGCCGCTGTGCCGCCGAGCCGCGCAGGCCGGCGCCGTACGCGGCGCCGACCAGCACGTTCTCCAGCACGGTCATCCCGCCGAACGGCTTCGGGATCTGGTGTGCGCGGCCGATGCCCCGGCGGCACCGCGGCTGCGGGCCGAGCCGGGTCACGTCGGTACCGCCGGCCCGGACCACACCCGCGTCGGGCGTGACCGAGCCGGCGAGCACGTTGAGCAGCGTGGTCTTGCCGGCGCCGTTCGGCCCCACCACGCCGACCGCCTCACCGGCGGCGACGGTGAACCCGACGCCGTCGAGCACCTGCAGGCGGCCGTACCGCTTGCGCAGGGTGGTGCCCTCCAGCACTGGTGGGGTGGTCACGCGACGGTCCCGTACGGCTTCAGCTTGCCCGCGACGGGCACGTTCGGGTCCGACGAGTTCTCGCAGAGGACGAAGTCCAGCGGGTACGGGCTGCCCGCGGCGGCCGGCACCCACTGCCCGCCGAGGATCGGCGTGGTGACCACGTTCTTGTTCGGCCCGGCGCCCCACTTGAGCTTGCCGACCGGCGTCTCCACCTCCAGGGAGCCGATCGCCGCGGCCACCGCGTCACGCTGCTTCGGGTTGCTGGCGGCCGTGAGAGCCGCGGCCGCGACGTCGAAGAGCGCCAGGCTCGGCCCCAGCTGCTGGGTCCACTGCTTGCCGGCCGCCGTCTGGTAGCCGTCGCCGAGGTCCTGCGAGGTGACCCCGGTGAGCGACGAGGTGTACCCGTACGTCGGGGTCCAGTAGGCGGCACTGGCCACCCCGACACCGATGTCACCGAGCGCCTCCACCTGCGAGGGGAACAGCCCGGTCTTCGCCGCCTGGGCGATCTTCGGCCGGAAGCCCTGCTGCGCCGCCTGCCGCCAGAACGTCGCGAAGTCCGACGGGATCGGGAAGGTACTGAAGATCTCGCAGCCCTCGGCCTTGAACTTGGCGATCTGCGCCGAGTAGTCGTTGCTGCCGTTGGTGTACGCGCCCGGGTCGACGATCGTGTACCCGGACTCCTCCAGCATCGGCCCGAGCGAGGCCCGGATCGCGTTGCCGTCGCTGTCGTTCGGCCACATGACCGCGACCTTGCGGTTCGTCTGCACCTGCGGCCACAGGTGCGTGTACGCGCTGTGGAACTGCTCCACCCCGAAACAGAAGTGGAACGTGTACTTGTACGCGTCGTTCTGCCCCTCCTTGGCACCGCGGCCGAAGTACCAGGCCTGCCACGGGACCACGGTCGAGACGCAGGGGACGCCTGCCGCCTCGCACGCGTCGGAGACCGGGTTGACGGTCTCCGGTGTGGAGGTGGTGAGCATCAGGTCGACGCCCTCGCCGTTGATCAGGTCGTTGGCGACCTGCGAGGAGCGCTGCGGGTTGGACTGGCTGTCCTTGTCGACGACGACGACCTCGTACTTCGTGCCGCCGATGGTGAGGCCCTCGGCGAGCTTCTTGCGGGCGAGTTCGAGAACGTAGGAGTCCGGCTCGCCGAAACTGGCGGCGGGACCGGTGCGGGGGCTGACGAAACCGATCTTCAATATGTCCGACCCGGTGGTCTCGGCGCCCTTGCAGGCACCGAGCGCGAGGCTCGCGGCGCCGAGGCCGAGTCCGGAGAGCAGATGACGACGGGTGAGGTTTTCCATGGTGACCTCCCGGCGGTTCGGTGGTGCGAGGAAGTTAGAACCGGCGAGTTCAGAGGTCAACACAGCGTTTCAACATGTCGAACGGTTGGTTAGCATGCGCCATGGCCGCCGATGACGAACCCACGTCCAGCACCGCGTTCTCCCAATCTCTCGAACGCGGGCTCACGATCCTGTCCTCCTTCAGCGAATCCCGCCCGGTGCTCGGCATCGCCGACCTGTCCCGGGCCGTCTCGCTGAACAAGAGCACCACCTACCGGTACGTGGCGACCCTCGCCCGGCTCGGCTACCTGCAGCAGGACCCGGAGACGAAGAAGTACTCGCTGGGACCGCGGGTGGTCGACCTCGGGTTCGCGGCGATCAACGCGCTGGAGATCAACCGGGTGGCGGCGCCGTACCTGCAGGCGCTCTCCGACGAGACCGGCTACACGGTGAGCATGGCGGTGCTCGACGGCACCGACATCGTGTACGTGGAGCGCCGGCGCAGCGGCCGGGCGGCCACGTCGTTCGCGATGGCGCTGAACCTGCACGTGGGGTCGCGGCTGCCGGCGTACTGCACGTCGATGGGGAAGGTGCTGCTGGCGTACCAGGAGCCCGGCGTGCTGCGCGGGCTGCTGGACCGGACCGATTTCGCCCGCCGCGGCCCGAAGACGCTGACCAACCGCGAGCAGCTGACCGCCGCGCTGGCGAAGATCCGGCAGTGCGGGGTGGCGGTCAACGACGAGGAACTGGCCTCCGGGTTGCGCTCGGTCGCCGCGCCGGTGCGCGACCGGACCGGACGGGTGGTCGCGGCGGTCAACATCGCGGTGCACCTCACGGTGTGGTCGACCAGCGCGGACACCGTGGTGGCGCGGCTGGAACGACCACTGCGGCACACGGTCGCGGAGATATCCACCCGTCTTGGATATCGGTGAACGAACTGGCGTTCGGATGAGTCGAACACTTCGTTGATCTGCCGGAAACATGGGCATAGCGTCGGCGCACCCTGAACCAACGGGAGGCGAGCGGCCATGCTGCTGGACGAGAAGATCTGGACCGGGAACATCTACATCGGCGGCGAGTGGAGACCGGGGCGGGGTGGGGCGTACGACGTCGTCGAACCCGCCACCGGCGAGGTCCTCGGCCGCATCGGGCGGGCGGGCGCCGAGGACGTCGACGAGGCCGCGCGCAGTGCCGCCGAGGCGCAGAAGGCCTGGGCCGCCACCCCGCACCCGGCCCGCTCGGCGGTGCTGCGGCGCGCCGCCCAGCTGTGGGGCGAGTACGCGGCGGAGATCTCCGGATGGAACGTCCGCGAGGTCGGCGCGATCCCGCCGATGGCCGGTTTCGCCCTGCACGTCGCCGAGCAGGAGTGCTACGAGGCAGCGTCGCTGCCCAGCCGCCCGTACGGCGAACTGCTCCCGAGCGAGGAGCCGCGGCTCTCCATGGCCCGCCGGGTCCCGGCCGGTGTGGTGAGCGTGATCGCCCCGTTCAACGTGCCGATCATCCTGGCCATCCGGTCCGTCGCCCCGGCGCTGGCCCTGGGCAACGCCGTGCTGCTCAAGCCGGACCCGCGCACCGCCGTGACCGGCGGCGTGACGCTCGCGCGGATCTTCGAGGAGGCCGGCCTGCCGCCCGGTGTCCTGCAGATGCTGCCCGGCGCCGCCGACGTCGGCGAGGCCCTGATCACCCACCCCCTCGTCCGCGTCATCTCGTTCACCGGCTCCACCCGTGCCGGGCGCCGGGTCGGCGCGCTGGCCGGCGAGCACCTCAAGCGGGCACACCTGGAACTCGGCGGCAACTCCGCGCTGATCGTCCTGGACGACGCCGACCTCGAGGGCGCGGTCGGCGCGGCCTCCTTCGGCTCCTGGTTCCACCAGGGCCAGATCTGCATGACCACCGGCCGTCACCTGGTGCACGAGCGCCTGTACGACGAGTTCGTGGAGCGCCTCGCGGCCAAGGCGTCCGCCCTGCCCGTCGGCGACCCGAACCGCGAACAGGTCGCGCTCGGCCCGATCATCGACGCCGGGCAGCGCGACAAGATCCACGAGGTGGTGACCCGGTCCGCGTCCCGTGGCGCCCGGGTGGCGGCCGGTGGCACGTACCGGGACCTGTTCTACCCGGCCACGGTGCTCGCCGACGTCGCCGACGACACCCCGGCCTTCACCGAGGAGATCTTCGGCCCGGTCGCCCCGGTGCTGCGGTTCCGCGACGCCGAGGAGGCGGTCCGGCTCGCCACCGCGAGCGAGTACGGGCTGTCGCTCGGCATCGTCACCCGCGACGTGATGAAGGGCCTGGCGCTCGCCGAGCAGATCCCGACCGGCATCGTGCACATCAACGACCAGACCGTCAGCGACGAGGCGAACAGCCCGTTCGGCGGCGTCGCGGCCTCCGGTACCGGCTCCCGGTTCGGCGGCGCGGCGGCCAACGTCGAGGCCTTCACCGAGACCCGCTGGGTCACGGTCCGTGACAAGCCCCCGGCGTACCCGTTCTGAGGAAAGTTGTTTCCGCGCCGTTACAGGCACTCCGAGAGACTTGCGTTAAATGCACGTTCATCAATAATGAGCGCCATGCATCGAGCCGAGGCGATACCGGTTGACGGGTCCCGGAGCACGACCGAAGCCCCCGGCGGCACCGAGCCGACGGGGGCTTCCCGGGACGCCGATCCCACCGGCAGCCCACTGAGACCGCAGGTCACCGCCCCCGTTAACGGTGACCTGCCGGCCGCCACCCCCGGCGGCACACTCCACACATCCCCGCCCGCCGCCCTCCCCAGCGGCGCACACACCACATCCCCGACGGCCGCCTCACCCGCGGCCATCCGGCCCGCGGCCCCGCCGACTTTCGCGGCATCCGCGACACAGTCGTTCTCGGAGCGAGCCAGACAGGCGTTCTCCAGACGGGCGTTGTCCAGACGGGCCACGACGCGCAGACTGGTCGGGCTGTGAGCCCACCGGCGCGGCCGCCGGCGAACAGCCAGGCGGGCCGCGGCACCAGCGCACCGGACGGGCCTCCACCACCGGGCAGCCCCCCGTGCCGGCCGAGGAGATCCCTCATGAGCCGCACCGGGAGAGCCGGCCCACCCCGCCGTTCCTTACGACTACTGACCGCATCAGCACACCGAGCCGCGTCCTCCGGAGTTGTCTCCGCCGACGCCGCCGCCCCCGCCGGCGAACTTCTGCCGCCGCAGCGCGCGTCCTCCCGTACCTCCCGGCGCCCGACGCTCGCGCTCGCGCCCCCTCACCGGGCCCTCGACGGCCCCGGCAGCGCGACCCCGGCGCCACCATCCGCACACCCCGCGCGCCCACCACCCTCGCCCCCGACGGGATCTTGATCCGCGGATCCCGGGCGATCCGGCAAAAATGCCTGGGATCCGCGGCTAGGTGGTCCCTGTTCGGGGAGTTCGGTTGGTGGGAAGGGCCGGGCAGGGTAGAGGTAGAGGCGTTCGCGCGCTCCGCCGGAAACCCCGGCGGCTTCGGCGCGCTCGCTCAAACACCGGAGGGACCCCGCAATGGCCGGCATTCCGAACGTCACCTTGAACAACGGCATCACCATGCCGCAGATCGGATTCGGCGTCTTCCAGATCCCCGAGGCGGAGACCACCGCCGCCGTCAGCAGCGCGCTCGAGGCCGGTTACCGCAGCATCGACACGGCCTCGGCCTACGGCAACGAGACCGGCGTCGGGTCCGCGATCAAGGGCAGTGGCATCCCGCGCGACGAGCTGTTCATCACCACCAAGCTGTGGAACACCGATCAGGGGTACGACGAGACGCTCCAGGCGTTCGACGCGAGCCTGGCCCGGCTCGGGCTCGACCAGCTCGACCTCTACCTGATCCACTGGCCGACCCCGAAGCACGGCCGGTACCTCGACACCTGGCGCGCCATGGAGAAGCTGTATTCCGAGGGCCGCATCCGGGCCATCGGCGTCTCCAACTTCTTCCCGGAGCACCTGCGGGCCGTCGCCGACCTGGGCGGCACCGTACCGGCGGTCAACCAGATCGAGGTGCACCCGGCGCTCCAGCAGCGATCGGTCCAGGCGGCCGGCACCGAACTGGGCGTGGTGACCGAGGCGTGGAGCCCGCTCGCCCAGGCGGCGGTGCTCGCCGAGGACGCGGTGACGTCGATCGCCACCACGCACGACCGGACTCCGGCTCAGGTGGTGCTGCGGTGGCACGTGCAGCAGGGGCGGGTCGTCATCCCGAAGTCGGTCACGCCGGCGCGCATCAGGGAGAACCTGGGCATCTTCGACTTCGAGCTGACCGGCGAGGAGATGGCGGCGATCGACGCCCTGGAGAGCGACGGCCGCACCGGCCCGCACCCCGAGCACTTCAACTGAGGTCCTCAACCCGGCGCGGTCTCAGCCGACGTTTAGGAAACCCACAGGTGACCGCCGCATAGTGGGAGCACATTCCCGCAGTTGGAGGTACTGATGGGTCTTCTTCGTCTGATCGACCTGGTGCTGCTGATCGTGCAGTTCCTGCTGATCGGGCGGGCGGTGCTCGACTGGAGCGTGGCGATCGCCGGCCCGGCGATGCCCGGCTCGTTCCGCTCGCGCGCCACCACCGCGGTGACCAAGGTCACCGAGCCGATCCTGGCCCCGGTCCGGCGCGTCCTGCCGCCGTTGCGGGTCGGCGGAGTCGGCATCGACCTGGCGTTCATCGTCGTCTTCCTGGCCATCAGCATTCTCCGCACGATCATCTGAGGCGGCTGAGAACGGAGCCGGCCTGATCCCCCGTGGCTCAGGCCGGCTCCGTCACGTTCCGTGGCGCCAGGCGACCGGACAGGTCTGGCAGTTCGCCCGGCCCGTCCGGAACCGCCACAGCGCTGCCGCCCTCTCGGTAGGCCGTCAGCATCGCCGCCGGGAGCACCAGGACCGCCGCGCCCGGCAGCACCGAGATCCCGTCTGCCGGGTAGCCCGTCCCGTCCACCAGGAACAGCATCGACGGCACCACCATCAGCACGAAGATCCCCAGGTAGAGCACCGCCACCGCCCCCGGAACAGCGGCCACCGCCAGAGCGCCCCAGAGCGCCACCGTCCGCCCCCGCCTGCGGACCCGGTGCTGCCTGACCACCGCGGCCACCACGACGCCGAGCGACAGCGCCGCCGTGCCGGCGAGGGCCGGGGCCGTCTCCCCTTCCCCGTTGCCCAGGTAGGGCGCAACACCCGCCGCCACCGCGACCGGGATCCCGATCAGCGCTACCGCCGCCGCCCGGTGCAGCCGCGGCCGGCGGACCGCGACAGCGGTCACCGTCCCCAGCAGCACCCCGCCCACCGCCACCAGTGCCGTGGTCAACGGCAGCCCGAGCGGCATGAACGCGTGGTTCTCCGCCGGAGTGCTCTGGAAGAACAGCAGCGGCCCGCACGCACTGGCACCGACCGCCACCACCATGACCCGGCGGCGGGTCGGAATCGCCTGCACCCGCCCCGCCCCCACCCAGCTGAAGCCGATCACCACGAGCGCGCTGAGCAGGGCGATCCGCATCCCCGCCGCACCCGAGACCTCGAAGCGCAGCAGCACCGCCTCGACGGTCAGAAGACCGGCACCGAGCAGCACCGCGGGACGCAGCGCCGACCGCCGATTCGCCGTGGCCGCCGTCATGCCGAGCGCGGCCAGCAGGATCGCGCCCCAGCGCAGTTCCGCCGCCCACAGATAGATCTCGCCGTCACCGCCCGGCATCGGCGCGTCCGCCGACCACACCGGCAGGCCCGGTGTCAGCACGGCCACCGTGTAGGCCCAGGCCACCACTCCCCCGGCAACCGCGGCCACCCCGGCCACGAGCGCCGCCACGGGCAGACCGGCCGGAGGAGCCGGCACGGAGGCGGGCACCCGCGCCGGCCGGCGAGCCGCACCGGCCGCGCTCCGTCCGTACACGATCGGGAGCCATCCGTACGCGACGAGCAGCCCCAGAGATCCGCCGACGAACGGGAACGAGAGGACGCCGTCCGGCATGACCAGCGCGTCGGTCTGGATCGTGATCGAGAGATACGCGGCCCGCAGCCCCGCGCCCAGCCCCTCCGGCCAGCTGAACACGATCGGCAGGGTGGACAGGGCGGTCGCGGAGACGGCCACCGTCGGAACGCCCACGATCGTCAGGACCACGGCGGCCGCGCGGCGGGCCCGGACGACCGCGCGGCCGAGGATCGCGGTCCCGGCCGTCCACGCCAGCACCGCGATCACCGGGATGATGTCGACGTCGATGCCGCTCATCGCCAGCACGGCCGGCATCACGGCGAGCGGCGCCAGGACCGCGGGGGTGGCCCGGCCGAACCGGCCCTCCCTTGACATCGGCAGGCGGCGGCCGAGCCACCAGGCGACCGGGACACCCCAGAGGGTCAGGACAATTCCCTGCACCAGCGCGCCGGACCAGCCGAACCCGATGAACCCGATCTGCCGGGTCACCTGCCAGATGACGGCGCCGAGCATCGCGGCGGCGACCAGGGCGGCCGCGGGGCCGAAGCCCGCGGAGGGGCGTGTCCCGCCCCAGCCGCGCGGCACGCCGGAGCCGTCCCGGACCGGCGGCGACGTGAGGAGGCTGAACGCGTAACCGGCCTGCCGCCCGGAGGTGCCGGGACGGCTCTGGAGGTCGGCCAGTTCGGCGTGCCACTCGCGGAGCATCTCGTCGCGGACGGCCGCGGGCCAGCGCCGGGCCGCCACACGCAACGCCCACCGGGTGATTCGGGTCAGCGCGATCATGCGGACACCGTAGCCGACCCCACTGTCTTTTCTCTACATAGCCCCTTCGACGAACTCCAGGGCGAGGGTGTCGAAGTACGAGCGCCCACCGTCGTGGCCGTCCCACTCGTACACCTCGATCTGCTTGCGGCCGCTCAGCGAGTTGTACGCCCCGAACACCCCGGACGGCGGGCACACGTCGTCCATCAGCGCCGCCGACACGACGGCCGGCGCCGTGACCCGCTTGGCGAAGTGCACGACGTCGATGAAGTCCAGCGTCTCCAGCGTCCGGGACGCGAGGTTCGGGTTGGCCCGCAGGAACCGCACCACCTCGTTGAACGGATTGCTGTCCGTGATCGTCACCGAGCGCCGGATGTCGCACAGGAACGGCACACCGGACACCACGGCCGACACCCGGTCCGGCACCAGCCCGGCCGCCACCAGCGACAGCGCGCCACCCTGGCTCTTGCCGGTCACCACCAGACGGGTCGGGTCGACGCCGGGCAACTCTGCCGCGACCTCGACGGCCCGCGCCGCGTCGGTGTAGAGCCGCCGGTAGTAGTGGGTCTCCGGCGACTGCACTCCCCGGGTCACGAAGCCCGGCGTCGAGGGCCCGGCTCCCGAGTCGTCCACGTCCGGGGTGTCACCGCCACGCCAGTTGCCGCCCTGACCGCGGGTGTCCATGACGAGGTGCGCGTACCCGGCACTGGCCCACAGCAGCCAGTCGATCGGCAGGCCGCGGCCGCCGCCGTACCCGATGAACTCGACGGCGACCGGAAGCGGCCCGGTGGCGCCCGCGGGGCGGTTCAGCCAGGCCTTGATCGGCTGGCCCGCGTACCCGGAGAACGTCACGTCATACGTGGTGACGCCGCGCAGCGGGGTGGCGACCTCGGTGACAACGGGCGGGACGGCGGCGCGCCGTGCGGCCGCCAGGGTGCCGGACCAGAAGTCGTCGAAGCGCTTCGGTTCAGGGGTCGAGGGGACGTACGCCCGCAACTCGGCGAGCGGGAAGTCGAAATGCGCCATGTGTGATCACGCTAGGCCCTGACTGTGAACGGCAACAGCCCGGCGGGCACGATGGGCGGCGTGCCGAACAGCTCTCCGAAGAAGACGCACGAGCTCGAGGCCGTGCTGGAGCGGCTGACGTACGTCAACGAGGAGACCGGGTACACGGTCGCCCGGGTCGCCACCGGTCACGGCTCCGACCTGCTCACCGTCGTCGGGGCGCTGCTGGGCGCACAGCCCGGGGAGAGTCTGCGGCTGTCCGGCTGGTGGTCGTCACACCCGCAGTACGGGCGGCAGTTCGAGGTCCTCTCGTACACCACCGTGCTGCCCGCCACCATCCAGGGCATCCGCCGGTACCTGGGATCCGGGCTGGTCAAGGGCATCGGGCCGGTCTTCGCCGAGCGCATCGTCGACCACTTCGGACTGGACACCCTGCAGATCATCGAGGAGCAGCCGGAGCGGCTGATCGAGGTCGCCGGACTGGGCCCGAAACGCACCAAGAAGATCACCTCGGCGTGGGCCGAGCAGAAGGCGATCAAGGAGGTGATGGTCTTCCTGCAGGGCGTCGGCGTCTCCACGTCGATCGCGGTGCGGATCTTCAAGAAGTACGGCGACGCGAGCATCAGCATCGTCAAGAACAGCCCGTACAAACTGGCCGCGGACGTCTGGGGCATCGGCTTCAAGACCGCCGACACCATCGCGCAGGCGGTCGGCATCCCGCACGACAGCCCCGAACGGGTGAAGGCCGGGCTCCAGTACACCCTCTCCCAGGCCACCGACAACGGGCACTGCTTCCTGCCGGCCGACGAGCTGGCCGCCGAGGCCGCCAAGATCCTCGACGTGCCCGGCGGGCTGATCCCGTCCTGCCTGGCCGAGCTCGTCGCCGAGGAGGGCGTGGTCCGCGAGAACGACGACGTCTACCTGGTGCCCTTCCACCGCGCGGAGATGTCGCTGAGCTCCACACTGAAGAAGCAGATTTTCGACAAGTCGGACAGGATGCCCGCCTTCCAGACCGTCGACTGGGAGAAGGCTCTCGACTGGCTCCACCGGCGGACCGGGCAGCAGCTGGCGAAGGAACAGGAACAGGCCGTCAGACTCGCGCTCACCGAGAAGGTCGCGGTCCTGACCGGCGGGCCCGGATGCGGCAAGAGTTTCACCGTACGATCAATCGTCGAACTCGCCGCCGCCAAGCGCGCCAAGATCCAGCTCGTCGCACCGACCGGCCGGGCCGCGAAGCGGCTCGCCGAACTGACCGGCCACCCGGCGGCGACCGTCCACCGCCTGCTCAAGCTGCAGCCCGGCGGCGAGGCCACCTACGACCGTGACAATCCCCTCGACGCCGACCTGCTCGTCGTCGACGAGGCCAGCATGCTCGATCTGATCCTGGCGAACAAGCTGGTGAAGGCCGTTGCACCGGGTGCGCACCTGCTGCTGGTCGGCGACGTCGACCAGCTGCCGTCGGTCGGTGCCGGCGAGGTTCTGCGCGACCTGCTCGCCTCCGACCCGATCCCCCGCGTGCGGCTCACCCAGATCTTCCGGCAGGCCGCCGAGAGCGGCGTCGTCACCAACGCACACCGCGTCAACCAGGGCCGCCCGCCGCTGTTGGACGGCATGCGCGACTTCTTCCTCTTCCCGAGCGACGACACCGAGGCGACCGCCGAGCTCACCGTCGACGTCGCCTGCGCCCGGATCCCCCGCAAATTCGGCCTGGACCCGCGCCGCGACGTGCAGATCCTCACGCCGATGCATCGCGGTCCGGCGGGCGCGGGCGCGCTCAACACGCTGCTGCAGCAACGTCTCACCCCGGCCCGGGAGGGCCTGCCGGAGCGGCGGATGGGCGGGCGGGTGTTCCGGGTGGGCGACAAGGTCACGCAGATCAGGAACAACTACGACAAGGGCGCGGCGGGGGTTTTCAACGGCACGGTCGGCGTCGTGACCGGGCTTTCGCCCGAGGAGCAAATTCTTACCGTACGCACGGACGAGGACGAATCGATCGAGTACGACTTCGACGAACTGGACGAACTGGCGCACGCGTACGCCATCACGATCCACCGTTCGCAGGGGTCGGAGTACCCGGCCGTGGTGATCCCCCTGACCACCAGCGCGTGGATGATGCTGCAGCGCAACCTGCTCTACACGGCCATCACCCGCGCGAAGAGGCTCGTCGTGCTGGTCGGTTCCCGCAAGGCTCTCGCCGCCGCGGTCCGCACGGTCGGCGCCGGCCGCCGCCACACCGCCCTGGCCGGCCGCCTCAACTCGTGACGCACGGGTCGCCGGTGGGTGCGCCGTCCGGCAGTTCCGCCCGCTGGCCGCCGGTGAACCCGCCGCCGAACGCCCGGCACAGCGCCGCCACCCATCGCTCCGCCGTCAGCGGCACCTCCGCCGGCATCACGTCGACACCGCCCAGCGACAGCACGTCGCCGGCGCCGTCGTAGCTCTCCTGGAACTCCCGGCCGCTCAGCTGCAGCACGCCGCTCTCGGTACGCCGGACCGGGTCCCAGAGCGTGACGCGCTCACCGGTACCCCGCGACCCCTTCGTCACGAGGTAGCCGTCCGGGGTCGCGCCGAGCAGTTCGACCGCGCCGTCGGTGGTGAACGACGACGTCCGGGCCCCGCTGCCGACGTCCCAGACCTCGATCGCCCGGTCCTCGGTCAGGTGGATCAGATGCTCGCCGGTCGCGTCGAACTCCATGCTGCCCTTGTCGGCCACCGCGCCCAGGGCGCCGAGACGCTCCGGGCCGCTGAGCCGCCACAGCTGCACGCGCTCGTCGTTGGCGTAGACGGCGACCTCGTCCGGGTGCCCGGGCCGGGGCAGCACCGCCGGGAGGAACGTGAAGCTCTTGCGCTGTGCCGCGTCGACCGCCACCGAGAACCGAACCTCCATCCGCCCGGTGGCCCGGTCCCAGACCGAGACCGTGTCACCGGCTATCGCCGCGAGCCGGCCGGTGTCCTGCAGGGTCGTCGCCATCATCGACCCCTCGTACTCGGTGGCGGTGCCCGGCAGGCGGTAGGTGTTCCCGGTCGTCAGTCCCGGTAGCCGGTAGTCGGTCACCTGCCAGGACGTGCCGTGCCGTTCGATGAACCAGGGTTCGCCCTCCGGGTTGAAGGCGGCGAACTGCGCCGTCGACGCCGGCCTGGCCAGGTGGCCGCCGGCCTCGCCGGACGACAGGTCGAACGCGTCCACACCGCCGTCGTCCGAGCGGACCACGATCGACCTGCCGTCCATCGAGGAACTGGCCCGGCCGGGCACGGTCAGCGGGTTGCGGGCGACCGGGGTCAGCCGCAGGACGGCCCGGTCGATGCCGAGCAGCGCCACCGGCGGACCACCCGGCACGTCGACGAAGTCCAGCCGGGCGAGTTCGTCGTCGACGGCGAGCGACCCGGACCGGTACGGCACCACGTAGTCGTAGGACTCGCCCGACCTCAGGGAGGTGACGCGAATCCTCGAGTACGGCTCCGAGACCGACGGGACGGACGCCAGCAGGTGGTCGCCGTCGATCGTGCGGGCGAAGTAGCACTCCGGCTGCCGCGGCGGGAACCGGGGATGCCGCTCGCCGGTGACGGCGGAGCGCACGTCCACGGTGAACGGCTCCGTACCGTCACAATGGAAGACCCAGTCCCCGCCACCAGACGTTGCACCGGGCGCGAACCGGTGAACCAGCCCGCCGTCGGCGAGCGCGCGCGTCTCCGGTGTGCGCTCGTCCGTGTTCCCGGCCGGCACGACCAGGACCCGCGTGGGGTCGCTGGTGAACCGGACCTCCTCCACCGGCCGGGGCCCGAACGGCCGGGCCGCCAGCGGCATCCGGGCCGGCGCCGCGGTCAGGTCCCAGAGCCGCGCGTTCGCCCCGGAGACGTCGGTCCGCAGCAGCCGGCTGCCGTCCGGGGAGAACGTCATGCGCAGCGTGCCGATGTCGCGCGTGACCGGGCTGCCGGGCAGCTCGATCGGCGCGCCCGCCGCGCTGCCCGGCGGCTCACCCGCCGGGCTGGTGAGGTCCCAGAGGGCCACCGGTGCGCCCACCCGCGTGCTCGCGAGCCATCTGCCGTCCGCGCTGAGCACGACACGACTGCCCTCGGCCGGCAGGCGCCAGCTCGCCGGCGACCCGCTCAGCAGGCCGGTGACCACGGTGAAGCCCGTGGCGTCGCTGAGCACCGTGACGGCGCCGTCCGCGCTGCTCAGCACGCCGGTGATGGGCCGGTCAGTGAGGTCGTCGAAGGCCGCGCCGACCGATCGCATGGCCAGGAACTGCCCGGCCAGCGCGGTCCGGGCGTCCGGCACGTCCGGGTCGGAGCGCCACGCCGCCAGCGCCAGGCGGGTCGCGAAGACCGGGCGGCGAGCGGCCTCGGTGGTGGCCGCCCCGGCGAGGCTCTGCGCGTTCGCGGAGCGCAGCTCGCGTTCCAGCCGGTCGCCGCGGCGGTACGCCAGCACGGCCGTCGTCGTGGCCACCACGGTGAGCACCGCCAGGGCGCCCGCGGTGAGCCTCCGGACCAGGTCGGTGCGCCGCTGGTGAGCCGCCGAGGACGCGAGGAAGTCGCGGGACTCCCGGCTGAGGTCGCAGGTGGCCCCGATCGCGGCCCGGACCTCGGCGAGGCGGCCGCCGCGGTAGAGCCGCCCCGGGTCCCGGCCGGCGGCGGCCCACTCCCCGGCGGCGCCCTCCACCTGCTGGACCGAGACCAGCCGCGCCCGGCTCTCGTTGATCCACTCGCGGAGCCGGGGCCAGTGCAGCAGCAGCGCGTCGTGGGTGAACTGGGCGCCGGTCTCGTCGGCGGTCACCAGCCGGGCCCGGACGAACGCCTCGAGCGCCTCGGCGGCCGGGCCGGTCAGCCCGGCGACCGGGATCCGGCGCCGGGTCTCCGGTGCACCGTCGCTGAACCGCACCATGCTCAGGAGAAGATCCGGAGCGGCCTCGCGCGCCCCGGCCGGCAGCGCGCCGAACACCTCGTCGGCGGCCGACGCCAGCGCGCCCTCCACCCGCTTCGCGGCGATGTAACCGTCCAGCGTGAGCTCCCGGCCGTCCCGGTTCTGCCAGGTGCGCAGCAGCGCCTGGGAGAGCAGCGGCAGCATGCCGGGGTGGTATCCGGCCCGGTCGGCCTCGTCCGGATCGGCGCCGGTGTCGCGCAGCAGCAGGTCGACCAGGCCAGGTTCCAGGGTGAACCGCCGGCGCCGCGCGGGCTCCTCGATGGCAGCGCGCAGCTGGGCCGCCGTCATCGGCCGGACCACGACGGTGCTCCGCTCCTGCGCGTCCACCAGGTCGGGGTGGGCGGCGCAGTGACCCAGGAAGTCCGCGCGCAGGCCGAGCACCACGTGCGTGGACGGCCCGGCGGCACGTCTGAGCGCGGACACGAACGTGCGCACCCGCGCGGCCGGTCCGAGGAAGGCCTCCTCGAACTGGTCCACCACGATCATTGCCGGCGCGCCGCCGATCGCCAGACGGACGGCCGCGGGATCGGCGGCGAACGCGGCCCGGAGCGCGGTGGCGTCCGCATCGGACCAGCCCGCCAGGCCGGCCGCGAGGGCGCCGAGCGGGTCCTCGCCCGGGGTGACGCGCAGGCACCGGTCCGGCGCCACGGGTGTCCCGCCGAGGCGGCCGGCCCGCACCGCCGGGATCAGCCCCGCGGAGAGCAGCGACGACTTGCCGGAGCCGGACGGTCCCGCGACGATCGTCAGGCCGTTCGCCGTACGCAGGGTGTCCAGCGCCGACTCCACCAGCGCCTCCCGGCCGGCGAAAAGGCTCGCGTCCGCCTCGGTGTAGCGGGCCAGCCCCCGGTACGGGCAGCTCTCCGCGTCGCCGCCGGGCTCGCGCCGGGCCGGTTCGCGCCGGCGGTACGCCACGTTGCCGGTCAGCACCAGGTCACCCGCGTCACCGGCCACCCGCAGTTCGGGAACCGGGTCGCCGGTCGCGGTGAACGTACGGGTCAGGGCGTCCGCCACGTCGCGCAGCCGGAGATCGCCGGGCGCCTCCGGGTCGCCCTGGCGCAGCACCTTGACGAGGGCGCCGCTGAACGTGGTGTAGTCCGCTCCCTCCGGCGCGAGCGCGTGGCCGTCCGGCCCGGCGGCGGTGAGCAGCGCGCCGTTGCGGCCCAGGGGAAGCTCGGCACGCCCGCCGAAGCAGCTGTCCAGGACGACGATCTTCCGCAGGCGCGGGAAGGAGTCGAGCAGTGCGGCGATCGCCGGTACGCCGGCCGAGTGCACGTCGGCCATCAGGTGGTCGTCGGACGTCTGCCGGGTGGCCAGGTGCAGCGTCCCCGACGGGTCCCGCAGTCCGTGCCCGACGTAGTAGAAGACCAGCACGTCGGTGGCCTGCCCGGCCGCCTCGCGCAGCGGCGTGAGGATCGCGGCCCGGTCTGCCGGGTCGACGACGTCGGTGACGTTCTCCTCGGGCACCCCGCAGGCACGCACGAACGCGGCTTTCAGCGCGGCCACCGTGGCCGGCACCGCCGGGACCAGCGGGAGGAACGCCGCGTCGTGGTGCCCGGTGCCGACCAGCACGACGCGGGTGCCCGCGCCGGAGAGCTGCCCGGTCATTTCTCCTCGCTCGCCTCCAGAGCGGCCCGCAGCTCGCGGATCAGCTCGGCGGTGCCGGCGGCGTCGAGCGCGCCGACGGTCTTGGCGTCCAGTTCGATCTGGGCGCCGTCCTTGCTCTTCACCACCACCCGGACCGCGCCGACCCGGGTGCGCAGCCACGCGACCAGCGACGCGACGAAGGCGCTGGAGACGGAGCCGGCGACGATCTGCAGCGCGTCGACGCCCGGCCCGAGCCGCCCGGGCACGGCCGGCGACTCGATCAGGACGACCTCGAGGCCGTCCTCCTCGATCAGCCGGGCGCGCAGCGAGTAGAGGTCATCGGCCGGTGCGTCCCCGGCGACCGCGACAGTCACGTCCACGCATCGAAGCCTATGACAACCGATCCACGTGAGACGGCCGTCGCAGATCCCCCATCCGGGTTTTTGCGTACTGGGTGCAAGAACTATCGGCAGACGGAAGGACGTCGAGATGCGCAAGAGCAGGGTGGTGACACTCGTGGCGGCGGGTGCGGTGGCTGTGGGAGGCATGGCCGTGGCACCCCTGACCTTCGCCGCGGAAGCGCCCCGGAACGGATGCCCCGATGTGGAGGTGCTGGGCGCGCGCGGCACGACCGAACGCCCCGGGCTGGGTGTACTGCTGACGCCGCTGGCGCAGCGGATCACCCGGGAGGTGCCGCAGACCGTGCGCACGACAGCGGTCGACTACCCGGCCTCGTTCAACTACACCGCGAGCGTGCGGCAGGGCGTGACGGACCTGACCGCGAAGGTCCAGCGCACCGCCGCGGCGTGCCCGGACACCGCGTTCGTGCTGACCGGGTACTCGCAGGGCGCGGACGTCGTGGGTGACGCCGTGACCGGGCCGCTCGCCGGCGACCTGGACCAGGTCGCGGCGGTGCTGCTGTTCGGCGACCCGAGCTTCACCGCCGGTGAGGCCTTCAACGTCACCGACGGCAACCGGTCCGGGATCTTCCCGCGCCGCCGGGGCAGCCTGGGCGCGGTCGCCGACCGCACCCGGTCGTTCTGCAACCGCAACGACCGGTTCTGCCAGGGTGGCACCAGCCTGGCGGCGCACCTGGACTACAACAGGTTCATCGGCGACGCCACGGAGTTCACCGCGGACCGCGTCGGATAGCACACCACGCACGGCGGCGGGCGGCCATTCGGGAAATCGGGACGAATGGCCGCTCTGCCCCAACTTCCGTTCGGCTGTTCTCGGCACCGCTCATAGGGGTCCCGGAAATCACTAGGGTTGGCTTTCGAAAGGATTGCCGAAATCCCTTTCCGAATCGCTCTCCGATTCGGCCGGGAATTGCTGAGAAAGACGGGGGTATTCTCATGTTGCGCACTATCACCGCGGGTGTGGCACTGCTCGGCGCGCTGGGCGTGGCGGCACCGGTCCAAGCGGCGCCGCCACCGGTGCCGGACGAAATGATGATCATTGACGTGGTCAAGGCGAACGGCTCTGGCTGCGCCGACGAGAGCGCCGCGATCACCGTGTCCGACGACAACAAGGCCTTCACGGTCATCTACTCCGACTACCTCGCGCAGGTCGGCCCGAAGGCGGACCCCACCGACTTCCGCAAGAACTGCCAGCTGGCCGTCGACATCGACGTGCCGTCCGGATTCACCTTCGCGATCGCCACCGCCGACTACCGCGGATTCGCGAGTCTGCGCAAGGGCGCGTGGGCCGAGCAGAACGCCGGTTACTACTTCCAGGGATATACGCAGACAGCTCGTACCAAGCACACTTTCAAGGGCCCGATGGAGGACGAGTGGCAGCGCACCGACAAAGTCGGAATCGCGTCGCTCAACTTCCTGCGCTGCGGTGACCGCCGGTTCCTGAACATCAACACGGATCTGCGCGTCAATCGCGGTTCGTCGGACTCCTCGAAACACACCAACCTGATCTCGATGGACTCCACCGACGGCTCGATCGAGACCGTTTACCGGGTCGTCTGGAAGAAGTGCTACTGACGCTCCACGAAAGCCGCCCACGGGTCACCCTGCGGGCGGCTCGGCGGCGGTCCGCCGGCAGGTCCGGTGGGCGCCGCCGGGGCGACCGGGGCGGCCGGGCGCGACGAGCGGGCGGCCAGGTAGGCCGCGAGCGCCGTGGTGATCGGCACCGCGGCGACCAGCCCGATCGTGCCCACCGCGCTGCGCACCAGCTCCTGGGCGATGAGCTGGGAGGTGAGCAGCTCGCTGACCGGGGTGTCGCCGGCCGCGAAGAGCAGCATCAGGGGCAGGGAGGCGCCCGCGTACGCCAGGACGATCGTGTTGATCACCGAGGCGATGTGCGCGCGGCCGATCCTGGTGGCCGCGCCGTAGAGCCGCCGGAACCCGTACGCCGGATTGGCCACCGCCAGCTCGGTCACCGTGGCCGACTGGGTGACCGTGACGTCGTCGAGCACGCCCAGCGAGCCGATCACGATGCCGGCCAGCAGCAGGCCGCGCATGTTGACCTCGCCCTGCGTGATGGTGAGGAAGTTCGACGTGTCGTCGGCGACGCCGGTCAGGTGCACCACCGCCGTCGACACGGCCGCCAGCACCGCGGTGATCGCGAGGCTGGCCAGCGTCCCGGCCACCGCGATCGTCGTGGTGAGCGAGAACCCGTGCGTCAGGTACAGGACGATCAGCATGATCGCCGCCGCGCCGACGACGGCCACCGCGACCGGGGACCGGCCGTCCAGGATGGCCGGGACGATGAACCAGAGCAGGATGCCGAACGTGACCGCGAGCCCGGCCAGAGCGGTCACACCCCGCCACCGGCCGAACGCGATCACCGCCAGGGCGAAAACGGCGCCCAGCATCCACAGCTGGGTGGATCGCTGGTGGTCCATCACCGAGTAGCTGGTCGTGCCGTCGTCGGCGTTGAGCGCGATCAGCACCACCTCGTCGCCGGTCTCGACCTCCGGCGCGCCCGGGCCCGACGGCAGGTCCGTGGTGATCTCGGTGCCCGCCGCGCTGCCGCTGGTCAGCCTGACCGTCACGGTGCCGCAGTCGGCGAGCGGCACCTCGCCCTCCGGCACCTCCGGGCACGGCGTCCGGGCGACGGAGGTGATCTGCCCGTTGACCCGGGCCGGGCCCTCGCCGCCCTCGGCCGCCCGCGGGGTGCCGCTCGGCCAGAGCAGCGCCATCCCGATCGCGGTGAGCAGCAGCGCCGGGATCAGCAGGATCAGCGTGAGCCGGCGGCCACCGGGCAGGACCGGGTGCGCCTCACCGGGGGCGGGGTGATGGTGGTCGTGACCGGCCGGGTTCATCGCGCTCCTCAACGGTTCGGCGGTGCGTGGTGCCTGCCGAACCGTACCCGCGCGGCGTTCGTCTATGAACGGGCGGAGCGAGCCCGGTCGGTGGCGGAGCGGCCGAACACGAGCCAGAAGTCGGTGACGGCCAGGCTCAGCACGGGACGGCGCCCGGCGAGGTATCCGAGTGGGCCGCCGGGTTCCGGCCGCCAGGCCGCGTTCGCCGTACGCAATCCGGCTCTTCCTCGCACCGGTGTGCGCCGGACGTGATCACCCAGAGCCTGGGCCACCGTGAAGGCGATGGGCAGACGGCCCGGCAGCCGCCCCTTGAGCCGGACCAGCGCCGAGCCGATCGGCGCCGCCTCGCCCGGCACCGTGGCCGTCGCGTCCACCAGCGGATCGGAGTCGGTGTCGATGGTGAACTCGGCCATCTCCTTGGGGATGCCCCAGAGCCGCCGGCCGCCCTCGCGCGAGGCCATGCTGTCCACCCAGATGTCGGTGATGCTCACCCGGGGCCGTCCCCGCTCGTGCACCAGGACCGCGCTGAGCAGCTCCTGGTAATGCAGGACGCCGCCGGGCTCGTAGCGGACCCAGGCGGCGCCGACCGCGGCCCGGCCGCCGATCGTGATCGGGCGGACCGCCGCGGACAGGACCGGGGGCAGCTGCGGGAGCCGCCCCCGGGGGATCAGAAAGACCGACAGGAACATCTGACCGCGCAGGTGCCAGGGTTCGGGCGGGTACATGCCCTACACATTGGCACCTGTCGCTCAGTAGCGGAAGCTCGCTCAACAGCGGAAGCTCGCTCAGTAGCGGAAGCTCGCTCAGTAGCGGAAGCGGGAGACCACCGCCTGGAGCTGGTTGGCCGTGGCGGAGAGGTCGTCGGCGGCGTGCCGGGTGTCGCCGACGGTGTCGGTGGTCCGCCGGGTCGCGTCGGAGACCGAGGTGATGGTCGCGGCGATGTCGCCGGCGCCGCTGGCCGCCTCGGTGAGCGTACGGTTCATCTCCTGCGTGGTGGCCGTCTGCTCCTCGACCGCGGACGCGATGGTCAGCTGCAGGCCGTTGATCCGCTCGATGATCGAGGAGATCTCGCCGATCGCGGCAACCGCGCCGCTGGTGTCGGCCTGGATCGCCTGGACACGCTGGGAGATGTCCTCGGTGGCCTTGGCGGTCTCCTGTGCCAGGTCCTTGACCTCGCCGGCGACGACCGCGAAGCCCTTGCCCACCTCGCCAGCCCGGGCCGCCTCGATGGTGGCGTTGAGCGCGAGCAGGTTGGTCTGCTCGGCGATGCTGGTGATCACCTTGACCACGGTGGCGATCTCCTCGGACGACGCGCCGAGCCGGCCCACGATCGCGTTGGTGGCCTCGGCGACCTGCACGGCCTGCGCGGCGACCTCGGTGGCCTCCGAGGTGGAGACGCTGATGTCGCGGATGGCCGAGCCCATCTCCTGGGCTCCGGCCGAGACGAACTGCAGGTTGTTGGAGACCGTCTCGGCGGCCGCGGAGACCGTGCCGGCCTGCGCGGACGCCTGGTTGGCGGCGTCGTCGACGGCGACCGAGACCGAGCTGAGCTGGCCGGCGGCCGTCTGCAGGGTGGTCACGCTGCCGGACAGCTGCACGACGTCGTCGCGGAGCCGGGCGATGCCGCGGTCCAGGGCGGCGGCCATCCGGCCGATCTCGTCCTGGCTGCGGACACCGGAGGTACGGGTGAGGTCGCCCTCGGCGAGGCCCTCGGCGAGGTGCGCGACGCTGCTGACGGTCTCCCGTACCCGCGACGCGACCCGGAATCCGATCAGCAGGCTGAGCAGCACACCGGCGGCCAGCACGATCCCGATCGTCCAGGTCGCGGTGTTACCGGCCGACTCGGCGTTGTTGATGCTGTCCTCGGCGAGCGCCACGGCCCGCGCCTGCAGGGTCGTCTGGTCCTCCGACAGCGCGCTGCGCAGCTGGTCGTACTGCTTGACCGCGTCCGCCAGGTCGGCCGGGGTGGCCTGCGTACGGTCGGCGTTGATGAACTCGAGGTAGGCGTTCCAGTCCTGCTCGGCCTTGGCCACCACGCCCTCACCGGGCAGGCTCGCCCGCAGCGACGTGAACGACTCGCCGATCGCGGTCTGGTTGGCCGCCATACCCTGCTTGATCCGGTCAGCGAGGGCCGGGTACAGCTGCAGCGCGGAGACGTTGCCGCTGAACGCCTCGATGTTCGTGCTGAACTTGCCGACCGCCGAGGTGATGTCGATGGACTGCCGGTGTGCCGCCGCGGCGTCCCGGTTCAGGTCGTACACCGTCTTCACGGCCAGACCGCCGACCAGAAGACCGCTGACCGTCGCGGTCATCGCCGCCGCACCGATCTTCGTCCGCAGAGAGCGGTTGTCGAACAACCCACCGAAGCCCATGCCGTGCCCCTCCTCACCCGATCACTCGCTACGGCCGCAGGATCGGCAACGCTCTCACGAGCTTGAGGAACCACCGCATGCCGGACGCAGAGCGCCTCAGCGAAATTGTGGGTTGGCGCCGACTCCGGCGTGCCGAAGTCGGCGAAATCCGGGAAACGGTCTGACCTAAGCGGTCACATCAGCGAGGGCTCTGAAGATCAGTGCGGTGGAAGTGGCGCCCGGGTCCTGATGGCCGACACTTCGTTCGCCCAGGTAGGAGGCCCGGCCCTTGCGCGCCTGCATGGGTGTGGTCGCGCGGGCGCCCTCGTCCGCGGCCCGGGCCGCCGCCTCGGCGGCCGAGGCCAGGTCACCACCGGAGGAGACGGTCTCCTCGAAGGCGTCCAGCGCCGGCCGGAAGGCGTCCACCATCGTCTTGTCGCCGGGCTCCGCCCCGCCCAGTTTGCGTACCGCCTCCAGCCCGGCGTTGAGCCCGGCGACCACGGCGGGCAGGTCCACCTCCGCGCCGTCCGGCAGCGCCTTGCCGAGGGCGCGCAGGGCACTGCCGTACAGCGGGCCGGAGGCACCGCCCACCTTGGAGATCAGCGTGGTGCCGGCCTTGACGAACACGGCACCCACGGCCGCCGGGGCGGTCCCGTCGAGCCCGGCCACGACGGCGGCGAACCCCCGGTTCAGGTTCACCCCGTGGTCACCGTCGCCGATCGCCGAGTCCAATCTGGTGAGCAGGTCGGACTCGGCGGCGACGGCACCCGCGGCGGCACGCAGCCAGGCGAGGGCGAGAGCAACGTCCACGCCTCACGCTCCCCAGCGCAGGCCGGGGGTGCGCACCGGCGCGTCCCAGAGCCGGAGCATCTCGTCGGTGGCGCGGGTGAGGGTCAGCGACAGGCCGGCCATGTCGAGGCTGGTCACGTAGTTGCCGACCAGCCGCCGGGCGATCCGCAGCCCGCGCTGTTCGAGCACCGCGGCGACCTCGCCGTACACCAGGTACAGCTCCAGCAGCGGGGTGCCGCCGAGGCCGTTGACCAGCACGATCACCTGCTCGCCGGAGTCGATCGGCTTGGCCGCCAGGATCGCGTCGAGGGCCGAGCCGACCAGTGCCTTGGCCGGGCGCAACTTCTCCCGGCGGCGCCCGGGCTCACCGTGGATGCCGACGCCGACCTCGATCTCGTCGTCTGGCAGGTCGAATCCGGGACGCCCGGCGGCGGGCGTGGTGCCGGCCGTCAGCGCGTACGCGAACGAGGCCGACGCGGCGTTGACCTCCCGGCCGATCGCGGCCACCTCGCCGAGCTTTCCGCCCTCCTCGGCGCGCGCCCCGGCGATCTTCTCCACCAGCAGGGTGGCGCCGGTACCTCGCCGCCCGGCGGTCCAGGTCGAGTTCTCCACCGCGACGTCGTCGTCGACGAGCACCGTCTCCACGGTGATCCCCTCGTCGGCGGCGAGCTCGGCGGCCATCTGGAAGTTCATCACATCGCCGGTGTAGTTCTTGACCACGTGCACCACACCGGCTCCACCGTCGACCGCCTTCGTGGCGGCGAGGATCTGGTCCGGCACGGGCGAGGTGAAGACCTCACCGGGACAGGCGGCGTCGAGCATGCCGGGCCCGACGAAGCCGCCGTGCAGCGGTTCGTGCCCGGAGCCACCGCCGGACACCAGCGCGACCTTGCCGGGGCGGGGCGCGCCGGCCCTCGCCACGTACTGGTCGGTGGTGTCGACACGCAGGTCCTCGGGATGTGCGGCGGCGAGTCCGGCGAGCGCCTCGGCCACCACGTCGGCGGGATCGTTGAGAAATTTCTTCACGGCCGGCTCCTTCCAGGGGCGACGATGCCCTTCGACCCCCAGCATTGTCGCGCTGGGCGATTCGGCCAAGACTTTCAGTGACTAACATCCACGGGCATGGCGCTCGTGGGGATCGTGCTGGTGTCGCACAGCGAAAGATTGGCGCTCGGGCTGAGCGACCTGCTGCGGCAGGTGGCCACCGAGGAGGTACGCATCGAGCCGGCCGCCGGCACCGAGGAGGGCGAGCTCGGCACCAGTGCCGCCCGCATCGAGGCCGCCGTGCACCGGGCCGACACCGGTGCCGGCGTGGTCGTGCTGGCCGACCTGGGCAGCGCCGTGCTGACCGCGCGCACCGTGCTGGAGGACCTGCCGGCCGGGCCGGTGCTGGTGGACGCCCCGTTCGTGGAGGGCGCGGTGGCCGCCGCCGTGCTGGCCTCGGCCGGCGCCGACCTGCAGACCGTCGCCGAGGCCGCCCGGGAGGCCCGCGATGTCCCCAAGCTCTGAGATCCCGCCGTCGACGCCGCCCGGGAGGCCCGCGATGTCCCCAAGCTCCGAGGTCCCGGTCGTCCTGCCGGCCGCCCTGCACGCCCGGCCGGCTGGAGCCGTGGTGCGTGCCGCCTCGGCCTTCACCGCGACCGTCGAGATCCGCCACGGGGAGAAGGCCGCGGGTGCCCGCAGCGCACTGCGGCTGATGTCACTCGGCGCCGACGCGGGCACCACAGTGATCGTCCACGCTGACGGCGACGACGCGGCCGCCGCGGCCGAAGCGGTGGCCGAGGCGCTGCGCACCGCGACCTGATTCCGAAACTTTCGGAGACAATTTCTGAAATGGGCACGCTCCCATCCTGCTCATTCAAGGCCAAAACGGACCTGTCACCAGTTGAAGTCTGTCGATTGCGGAGCTAAAGTTTCGGTCCATCCAGAGCCACCTGTCGATGTTCCCCGCATCGACTGGACCGAAGGCAGATTCCCCATGACCCGTCCCCGTACCACCGTCGTCGCGCTGGCCGCCGGCCTCCTCGCCGCGGCCGGCGCGTTCGTCGTCCTCTCCCCGTCCGCGAACGCCGCCGCCACGCTCGGCGCGGCCGCCGCCGAGAAGGGCCGCTACTTCGGCACCGCGGTGGCCGCCTACAAGCTCTCCGACTCGGTCTACTCCGGAATCCTCAACCGGGAGTTCAACTCGGTCACCCCGGAGAACGAGATGAAGTGGGACGCCACCGAGCCGTCCCAGAACTCGTTCAGCTTCTCCTCCGCCGACACCATCGTGAACCGGGCCGTCGCCAACGGAGCGAAGGTACGCGGGCACGCGCTGGCCTGGCACTCGCAGCAGCCGAGCTGGGCGCAGAACATGAGCGGCACCACGCTGCGCAACGCCATGCTCAACCACGTCACCCGTGTCGCCACCTACTACCGCGGGAAGATCGACTCCTGGGACGTGGTGAACGAGGCGTTCGCCGACGGCTCCACCGGCGCCCGCCGCGACTCCAACCTGCAGCGCACCGGCAACGACTGGATCGAGGCCGCGTTCCGGGCCGCGCGGGCCGCCGACCCGGCCGCCAAGCTCTGCTACAACGACTACAACACCGACGGGCAGAACGCGAAGAGCAACGCGGTCTACGCCATGGTGCAGGACTTCAAGTCCCGCGGCGTGCCGATCGACTGCGTGGGCTTCCAGTCGCACTTCAACGCGCAGTCGCCGCTGCCCAGCGACTACCAGGCCAACCTGCAGCGGTTCGCGAACCTCGGCGTCGACGTGCAGATCACCGAGCTGGACATCGAGGGCTCCGGCACCACGCAGGCCAACTCGTTCGCCTCGGTCGTGCGCGCCTGCCTCGCGGTGACCCGCTGCAACGGCATCACCGTGTGGGG
Organism: Actinoplanes sp. NPDC051861; assembly: GCF_040681145.1. Taxonomy (NCBI): domain Bacteria; kingdom Bacillati; phylum Actinomycetota; class Actinomycetes; order Micromonosporales; family Micromonosporaceae; genus Actinoplanes; species Actinoplanes sp. NPDC051861. The sequence goes on along the minus strand of NZ_JBFAYE010000003.1, from coordinate 248,457 downwards.
CATCCGCGACAGCGACTCGTGGCGGGCCAGCGGCACCCCGCTGCTCTTCGACGGCAACGGCAACCCGAAGGCGGCCTACAACTCCACGCTCTCCGCCCTCGGCGGCGGCACCAACCCGTCCAGCTCGCCGACCAGCTCCCCCAGCACCTCGATCTCACCGAGCACCTCGCCGTCCAACCCGAACCCGGGCGGCTCCGGCTGCACCGCCACGACCAGCGTGAACGCCTGGAACGGCGGCTTCGTCCTCACCGTGAAGATCACCGCCGGCTCGGCGCGCATCAACGGCTGGACCGCCGGCCTGACCCTGCCGTCCGGCTCGTCGGTCACCAACACGTGGAACGCGACGGCGTCCGGCACGAGCGGCGCGGTCTCCTTCACCAACGTCAGCTACAACGGCGGCGTCAACGCGGGAGCCAGCACCGAGTTCGGCTTCCAGGGCACCGGCAGCGCCCCCACCACCACACCCACCTGCACCTCCCGCTAAACCCCTTGCGTGTGGATTTCGGGTTCGGAGCGAGGCCGAAATCCACACGCGGCAAGGTCGGGTCGTCAGCGCTCGAGGATGGCGACGACTCCCTGGCCGCCGGCTGCGCAGATGGAGATCAGGCCGCGGCCGGAACCCCTCTGCGCGAGCAGCTTCGCCAGCGTGGCGACGATCCGGCCGCCCGTTGCGGCGAACGGGTGGCCGGCCGCCAGGGACGAGCCGTTCACGTTGAGTTTGGCCCGGTCGATCGAGCCGAGCGGCGCGTCCAGGCCCAGCTTCTCCTTGCCGAACTCCGGCGACTCCCAGGCCGCCAGAGTGGACAGCACCTGCGAGGCGAACGCCTCATGGATCTCGTAGTAGTCGAAGTCCTGCAGGCTCAGCCCGTTGCGAGCAAGCATCCGCGGCACCGCGTAGGCCGGCGCCATCAGCAGGCCCTCGTCGCCGTGCACGTAGTCGACCGCCGCCGCCTCGGAGTCCACGAAATACGCCTGGACCGGCAGCGAGTGTTCCGCCGCCCACTCCTCGGAGGCCAGCAGCACGGTGGAGGCGCCGTCGGTCAGCGGCGTGGAGTTGCCCGCCGTCATCGTGGCGCCCTCCTTGCCGTAGACCGGCTTCAGCGCCGCCAGCTTCTCCAGACTGGAGTCCGGCCGCAGGTTCTGGTCCCGGGTCAGTCCCAGATAGGGCGTCAGAAGATCATCAAAAAAGCCTTTATCGTACGCGGCAGCGAGCCGCTGATGTGACGTCAGCGCGAGTTCGTCCTGAGCGGCCCGGTCGACGCCCCACCGCAGGGCCGTCACCGCCGCGTGCTCACCCATCGACAGGCCGGTCCGCGGCTCGGCGTTGCGCGGCAGCTCCGGCATGAACGCCTGCTGCGGCCGGAACTTCGCCACCGCCCGGAGCCGCGCACTCAGCGACCGGGCCCGGTTGAGCTCCAGCAGCGCCCGGCGCATGTCCTCGTTGAGCTGCAGCGGCGCGTCCGACGTCGTGTCCACGCCACCGGCGACACCCGCGTCGATCTGCCCGAGCGCGATCTTGTTGGCGACCAGGATCGCCGCCTCCAGGCCGGTGCCGCACGCCTGCTGGATGTCGTAGGCCGGGGTGCGCGGGTCGAGCCGTGAACCCAGAACCACCTCACGGGTCAGGTTGAAGTCGCGGGAGTGCTTGAGCACCGCACCCGCCACCACCTCGCCGAGCTGCTCACCGGCCAGTCCGAACCGGGCGATCAGCCCGTCCAGCGCGGCGGTCAGCATGTCCTGGTTCGACGCCTGGGCGTATCGGCTGTTGGACCGGGCGAACGGAATCCGGTTCCCGCCCAGCACGGCGACGCGGCGCACGTTCGGCACGACTGTCCTCCACATCGATATCACCAAGGCTACTCACCGGTAGGCTACTCGCATGGCTGACAGGTACGCGAACTTCGCCAACTCCGGTCTGGGCCGGACCGTGGTCAAGCGCCTCGGGCTGCCTGATCCGCCCCGCCTGCGCCGCGACGCGGCCATCGACGGCCCGATTCTGCTGGGTGCGGCCCCAGGCGGCCGGCTCTCCGAGCCGATCCGCAAACTGCTGGAGGCCGCCGGCGCCGAGGTCGTCGACACCACGGAGGTACGCGCCGCCGCGCTCGTCCTCGACGCGACCGGCATCACCGGCTCGGCAGAGCTCAGGTCGCTTTACGACTTCTTTCACCCGTACGCAAGAAGCCTGAAGGTCTCCGGCCGCGTGATCGTGCTGGGCACCCCGCCGGAAGCCACCTCCTCGCCCTCGGAGGCGACCGCGCAGCGGAGCCTGGAAGGCCTGACCCGCAGCATCGGCAAGGAATTCGGGCGGGGGACCACCGCGCAGCTCGTCTACGTCGCGCCCGGCGGTGAGGGTGCCGTCGAGTCCACCCTGCGGTTCCTGCTCAGCGGCCGCTCCGCCTACGTCTCCGGCCAGGTGATCCGCGTCGGCGCCGGCGTCGCCGAGGTCCCGGCCGACTGGGACCGCCCTCTCGACGGCAAACTCGCCCTGGTCACCGGCGCGGCCCGCGGCATCGGCGCCGCCATCGCCCGCACCCTGGCCCGCGACGGCGCCGACGTGATCGCCCTCGACGTCCCCGCCGCCGGCGACGCCCTCGCCGACGTCGCGAACTCCACTCGCGGGCGCGCGCTGCAGCTGGACCTGACGGCCGCCGACGCACCGGCGCGCCTGGCCGGCTATCTGGCGGCGGGCCCGCGCGCCGGCGTCGACATCGTGGTGCACAACGCGGGCATCACCCGGGACAAGACGATCGCGCGGATGGATCCGTCGCTGTGGGACGCGGTGCTCGGCGTGAACCTGACGGCGCCGGAACGGGTCAATCAGGAGTTGCTCTCGCGCGACCTCATCCCGTCCGGCGGCCGGATCATCGGGGTGGCGTCGATCGCGGGAATCGCCGGCAACCGGGGGCAGACCAACTACGCGACCAGCAAGGCCGGCGTGATCGGGCTGGTCCAGTCGTGGGCGCCCCTGCTCGCCGGCCGCGGCGTCACGATCAACGCGGTGGCACCCGGCTTCATCGAGACGGCGATGACGGCGAAGATGCCGCTCGGCCTGCGCGAGGCCGGCCGGCGCCTGAACAGCATGTCCCAGGGCGGCCTGCCGATCGACGTGGCGGAGGCGATCGCCTGGTTCGCCTCACCCGGATCGTCGGCGATAACCGGGAACGTGGTGCGGGTCTGCGGCCAGAGCCTGCTGGGGGCGTGAGGTGACGGTCTACGTTCGTGCCGCGCTGGGAAGTCTGCCGGGTCGGCGGCGGGCCTCCGTGCTGCCCTCTGTGGAGCTGTCCGACCGGGGTGTGGCGGTGTCCCGGGATCACCTCGCGGCGTATGACCGGGTGTGCGGGTTCCGGCTGAGCGACACGCTGCCCGCTACGTATCCGCATGTGCTGGCGTTTCCGCTCGCCATGAAGCTGATGACGGCGGGCGATTTCCCGGTGCCGCTGATCGGCCTGGTCCACGTGTCGAACCGGATCAGTGTCTTGCGGCCGTTGCCGGCGGGGGCCGTATTCGACCTGTCGGTGCGGGCGGCCGACCTGCGCGACCATCCCCGGGGCCGGCAGTTCGACGTGCTCACGACCGCGGCGATCGATGGTGAGGTGGTTTGGCGGGAGGTGTCTACGTATCTGCGTCTCACGTCGTCTCCTGCGGCGGCTTCGTCACCCTCCCCCGCCTCGTCGTCTCCCTCCGCCGCGTCGCGTCCCCCCGCCGCGTCGCCTCCCCCCGCCGCGTCGCCTCCTCCCGCCGCGTCGCCTCCTCCCGCCTCGCGGCCTTCCTCCGCGTCGTCGCCCATTTCGGATTTTTCTGATTTATCGGGTGGTGCGGTGTGGCACGTTCCCGCGCGGGTGGGCACCGACTACGCCGCGGTCTCCGGAGACCGCAATCCCATCCACACGTCCCGTCTGGGTGCCCGCTTGTTCGGCTTCCCCCGCCCCATCGCCCACGGGATGTGGACCAAGGCGCACGCGATCGCCGCCCTTGAGGGCCGTCTCCCGGACAGTTACACCGTTGAGGTCGCCTTCAAACAGCCCGTCCTGCTGCCGGCGCGGGCCCTGTTCAGCACCGCGCTGTCTCCCACGGGCGCGACGTTCGCCCTCACCTCAAAGCGCCCCCACCTCACGGGCTCCATCACCTGTTGATTGTTCGGTGTTCCTCCCGTTCGGCAGGTCACCACGTGGCTTCGCCGATCGTTACTGTGGCCCGCCGACGGCCTGAGCCCGCTGTGCTGCGGGATCGCCGACAACTCCTGCTTCACCTTCGATTCGATCAACTTCCCGTGTCCGTTGCTGCGTCACGTTCGAGGTGCAGGGCCTGGACCGCGGCGTGGGCACGTTGCCGGTGAGGCTCGCATACGCCGGTGTCATGGTTTGAGGCGTTGCCGCCCTCGACGAAGCCCTGGCTGTTGATCGATGCGGCCGGGTGCTGGCCGGAGCTGCGGAGTCGTCGAGATCATGGAGAGTTGCGGTCCGAATACGGGCGAAAGTCTCCAAGATCTCGCCAGCCCGATGGATCATGGCGATCCGCGCGAGGCCCCACCGCAGTCCCCGACCCTAGCTCCCCGCCACCGCAGTTCCCGCCACCGCAGTTCCCGCCCTCCCAAGGGGGCAGCCCCCGCGGACAGTGTGGAGGAATTTTCTGCGCTGCGTCGGCCGCCCTGTGGACAACCCACTGATGTGGACAACCGCTGACGAGGGTGTCGCGCAGAACCCGTGCCAGCCATCCGGAGTGTGACCTGCGTTTCTGCGGGCAGGCGCCGTCCGGACAACGCCCGATCGCGCACCCCAGATCGTTCGGCCGGCACACAGTCAGGCAGCTCGGCTGCGAACTCTGATTCACTGTCAGCCGGCGCAGCTCAGCTTCGGGTCAGGGCGGCACAACAGGAGTAGATGCCAGCTCCCGGCCGCCCTGGCATCACGCGGATCGAGACGGCTGAAGCGCGCCGGGCGTCTCGGAGCGTGGTCCTCGGCTGGCGGTCACGTCCGCTGGCACTGGCGCACCTGATCTGGGCGGCGAAGGGTGGATACCTGCCAGCCAGGTTCGCTCGGCTGGCGCTCATTCACCGATGCGATAGTGCGTTGGGTGGACCAATGCCAGCCGGCCACGAATCGCGACGGCCCGGCCGTCGTCAGGACGCCTTCCGAGCTCATGATCAGGGCGCTGAGCTGCGGCTCGCCTCACTCGGCCGTCCTGGAGGCGCCTTGCCTGCACTGATCACCTCGCTGGACGACGACCAGCGGCCCAACCACCGAATCTGCCCCGCCACAGTTCCCGCCCTCCCAGGGGGCAGCCCCCTCGGACAGTGTGGCTTGGGTGGGGGATCTTGGGGGGTGGGGCTGTGGATGGTGCGTGAATGTGGATAAGTCTGGGACCCATCCACGATCGTCGACAACCCCTTGTCAGTGACGTGGGGCACTCCTAAAGTTACCGACGAGTTAACCCCGGCCGCCGGAAGGGCTGATCCGACGTGGAGTTCTGGCTCGACCTGAACGAGGAGCAACAGGATCTGCGTGCGTGGGTGCACGGTTTCGCCGAGTCGGTGATCCGTCCCGCCGCCGCTGAGTGGGACGAGCGTGAGGAAACCCCCTGGCCCATTCTGCAGGAGGCCGCGAAAGTCGGCCTGTACGGCTTCGAGTTCCTGGTCAACACCTGGTCGGACACGTCCGGCCTCAGCCTGCCGGTCGCCAACGAGGAGCTCTTCTGGGGTGACGGTGGCATCGGCATGGCGATCTCCGGCACGTCGCTGGCGGTCGCCGCGATCTACGGTTCGGGCACCCCGGAGCAGCTCGTCGAGTGGGTGCCGCAGTGTTTCGGTGACGAGGCCGATCCCAAGGTGGCCGCGTTCTGCAGCACCGAGCCGGAGGCGGGCTCGGATGTCGCGTCGATGAGGTCGCGGGCGGTCTACCAGGAGGCCACTGACGAGTGGGTGATCACCGGCCAGAAGGCGTACGCGACAAACGGCGGCATAGCCAACGTGCACGTGGTCACGGCGAGTGTCGATCCGTCGCTGGGGTCGCGCGGGCAGGCGGCGTTCGTCGTACCGCCGGGCACCGCGGGACTGGTCGGGACGAAGAAGCTGAAGAAGCTGGGTCTGCGGGCCTCGCACACCGCGGACGTCTTTCTTGACGACGTACGCGTACCGGGCAGCTGCCTCCTGGGCGGCAAGGAGGCCCTGGACCGCCGTCTCGCGCGCGCCCGGGAGGGGCAGCGCGCGGCGAAGCAGGCCGCGATGCGGACGTTCGAGTTGTCACGACCGGCGGTGGGCGCGCAGGCGCTCGGTATCGCGCGGGCGGCGTACGAGTACGCGCTGGAGTACGCGAAGACACGAGTGCAGTTCGGCCGCCCGATCATCGAGAACCAGGCGGTGGCGTTCGCGCTGGCCGACATGCGTACGGAGATCGACGCCGCCCGGCTGCTGGTGTGGCGAGCCGCGTGGATGGGACGCAACGACCGCCCGTTCGGCGCCGGTGAGGGTTCGATGTCGAAGTTGAAGGCCGGCGAGGTGGCCGTGACGGTGACCGAGAAGGCCGTGCAGATCCTCGGCGGCGCCGGTTATCTGCGGGAGCACCCGGTGGAGCGGATGTTCCGGGACGCCAAGATCTACACCATTTTCGAGGGCACCTCGGAGATCCAGCGGCTGGTGATCGCGCGGGCGATTTCGGGAGTGCAGATCAGGTAGGAGAGCAGCGTGGACCTGACCTTCATCGCGGCCACCATGGCCAAGCGCGGCCTGCTCGTGCCGGGCAACCCGGTTCGGGTGGTGCGGCAGTTCGGCGCGCTCGGCACCTGGGGTTTCGGCCTGGCCGGCGAGTTGCGGCAGGCCGCCGCCCGCAGCCCGGAGCGGGTTGCCGTGGTCGACGACGAGCGCCGGGTGACGTACGCCCAATTGCTCTCCCGCTCGGAGCGCCTGGCCCACGCCCTGCGGGCGACGGTGTCCCCCGGTGATCGGGTGGGTCTGCTCTGCCGCAACTCGGCCCGGATGATCGAGGCCCTGGTGGGCGTCGCCACGCTCGGCGCCGATCCCGTTCTGATCAACACCGGCCTCTCCGCCGAGCAGCTGAGGACCGTCGCCGAGGACCAGGACCTCAAGGCTCTGATCCACGATGACGAATTCGAGCAACAAATCGGACTGATAGGTGAAAAGTCCGAAAAGCTCAACGAACGCCGAGTCGCCGACCTGATCGCGGCCACCCCGCCGCAACCAGCGGAACCGCCGGAACGACCGGGCCGCACCATCGTCCTCACCTCGGGCACCACCGGAATACCCAAGGGCGCCCGTAGACCGACACCCGGCGGCTTCCGCCCACTGTGCTCGGTGATCGACCGGATCCCGCTGCGGGCCGGCGACCGCATCATGATCTCGGCACCCCTCTTCCACACCTGGGGATTCGCCGGCCTGCAGATCGCCCTGGCACTGCGCGCCACCGTAGTCCTGACCAGGAGATTCGACGCCGCCGCCACCCACGCCACACTCGCCGGGCGCCAGTGCGCCGCGCTCATCGCCGTACCCGTGATGCTCCAGCAGCTGATGGAACTCCCACCGCGAGAGAAGGCACCCGGCCTGCGCGTGGCCGCGGTGAGCGGCTCGGCCCTGCCGGGTGGCCTGGCCACCCGCTTCATGGACCGGTACGGCGACGTCCTCTACAACCTCTACGGCTCCACCGAGGCGTCCTGGGTCTCCATCGCCACCCCGGCCGACCTGCGCGCCGCCCCGAACACCGCGGGGAGACCTCCCTACGGCACGCGTGTCGCCGTGCTCGGCGACGACGGCAAGCCGGTGCCGGCGAACCAGGTCGGACGGCTGTTCGTGGTCAACGAGATGCTGTTCGAGGGCTACACCAACGACGCCGCCACCCGCATGTCCGACGGCCTGCTCGGCACCGGTGACCTGGGGCACGTCGACGAGCAGGGCCGGGTCTACGTGGACGGCCGCGAGGACGACATGATCGTCTCCGGTGGGGAGAACGTCTATCCGGGCGAGGTCGCCGACCTGCTCGCGGACCTGCCGCAGGTCCTGGACGTCGCGGTGATCGGCGTCGAGGACGACGAGTTCGGCCAGCGCCTGGCCGCCTATCTGGTGCTGCGTCCCGGCGAGCGCCTCGACGCGGAGGCGGTCCGCGAGCACGTGCGGCGGCACCGGGCCCGGTTCTGCGTGCCGCGCGACGTGGTGTTCCTGGACGCCCTTCCGCGCAACGCGACCGGCAAGGTGCTGGCCCGGGAGTTGCCGCGCAACGGCTGATCGAAGATTTTCTGCAAATTGCATGTTTCGGGGCTCGGACTGGACCTTGCGCACCCTCAGTGACCATTGTGATACGCGGTGTGCCATCCAGGTTTTGGGGAGGGCCCGGCATGCGGCTGTTGCTGAAGGGCGATTTCGACGATCTTTTTCGTACGTTCGACGAGTCGGCATTCCACCTGGAGGTGGCGGACGAGTATCACAGTCCGGAGGAGTCCGAGCCGATCCGCCGGTTCCTCGCCGGTGAGCCCGACGACTTCGCCTGGCAGAAACCCTGGCTCGAGGTGATCCGCGACGCCACCACGGCCGGGCGGACCGTACGGCGGCTGCGCGTCGTGACCGTGCCGCACGTGGACTACACCCGCTGGCTGCTGAGCATCTCGAGTCTCAACGTGGACGCCGGCGAGGAGATCCGCTGGCTGCCCCGGCACCTGGTGAACGGACTGCCGTCGACCACCGACGACTTCTGGCTCTTCGACGACGACCGGGTGGTGTTCACGCTGTTCGCGCCGGACGGGTCGTTCGCCGGTGGCGCGGAGACGCTGGACCCGGCGATCGTGGCGAACTGCGTGCGGATCCGCGACGGCCTCTGGCGCTCCGCGGTCCCGCACGCCGTCTACGTCACACTGTGAGCGTCCTGACGGCCGGCCGGTCCCGGTGCGGCAGCGTCGCCACGTCCGGCAGGTCGAGCAGATCGTCCGCCGGTGCCGCGATCAGCCCGTTCGGGTGCGCGATCAGCCGGCCGGCCGAGACCAGCTCGTCGAGCATACCGGCCAGCCGGGACGGGGCCGTCTTGCTACCGCCCCAGCCGAAGAGCCGCCCCGCCGCGGCGATCAGGTCCTCGCCCTCGACGAGCCCGGCGTCGAGCACCAGGTATTCGAGGGCCAGTTGCAGTTCCGCGTCGGCGACCTGCTCCGGTTTGCGGGTCACACCGTCGCCGGGCACCCGGACGGCCGGGAGCGGCGTACCGGCGGGCGTGATGAACGAGCCGTCGAAGCTCGCACTCGACGACCGGATGGCCGCCTCGACGGCGTTGCGGATCGGCTGCGTGACCCGGCTGATCGCCCAGCCCTCCCGGATCCGCTGGATCAGCGTCGACACGTGCACCGGGCCCTCCACCGCGGCGATCCGCTCGACGGTGCGTATCAGCAGGTCGCGGGCCACGTCGTCGTTGACCCGGGCGGCCACCGGCAGCGGTTCCACCTCGGCGCGCTCGTAGGGCAGGGCCCACTCGGGCGGCTGGGCGGGCCGGGCGGAGAGCAGTTCGGTGTCGGGCGCGGCGAAGACGTCCGGCGTGGCAAGGGCGTTCTCGACGGCCACGCGCAGGCGGGCCTCCTCGTCGGCGCGGTTCGCGTACCAGGCGGTGCTCCACACGCGGTGCAGGTGCCAGCCGAGGCCGTGCAGCACCTGGTCGTGGACCCGGTCGCGGTCACGGGCCACCGGGGACAGCTGGTAGCCGGGGCCGTCGCAGCGTACGCCGAGCGCGAACCGCCCGGAGTCGGAGTCGTCGGCGCGTACCCCCATCTCGACGCGGCATGAACCCACGCCCACCTGGGCCGTAACCGCATAGCCCCAGCCCGCGACCGTCTCGAGGACGCAGTCCTCGAAAGCCGTGCGGGAAAGAGCAGAAGCGGTGTGCGAAGAAGCGCCCTCGGCGTACTCGAGATACGCCGCCAGCCGCCGCTCCCCCTCACCACCGGGCTCCTCCCGCCGGCCGGCCGGGATGGCGGTGACCACCTCGACGCGCTGGCGGGCCCGCGTGATCGCCACATTGAGGCGGCGGGCACCGGTCGGCCCACCGGCCGCGCTCAGATCGGTGCCGGTGCAGAGAATGATGACGTCACGCTCGTCGCCCTGGACCGCCTCCGCGCATTTGACGAAGAAGTCCTTGACGAAGAAGTCGCTGTCCAAGAGGTCGGGACGGCCGGCGAGCGCGCTCTCGACCGCACCGGCGACCTCGTCGGCCTGCGCGGCCGTGAGCGTGACGACCCCGAGCGACAGGGTGGGCCGCGTGCTGAAGTGGTGGATCACCCGCTCCGCGACGTCGCCGGTGAACGACGCGACCCCGATGTCCGGGCCCGCCGGGTGCGCGCCCGGGAACGTGACGAGCCGCCCCTGGTAGAACGCGTCGTTCGCGAACCGGATCAGGCTCTCGTGCCGGCTGCGGTAGTGCCAGGTCAGCGGTAGCCGGGTGAACGCGCCGCAGTCGTTCGCCGCGACCAGCACCGACGAACGGTCCCCGGCAGGCGGCATCTGCGCGTCGTCGCCGACCACGATCAGGGAGGTCGCCCGGTACGCGCAGGCCACCGCGGCGGCCGGGGTCATCCGGGACGCCTCGTCGATGATCACGACGTCGAAGCGGGCCTGGTCGGGCAGCAGCCGGACGGCCGCGGCGGGCGGCATGACCAGGCACGGCTTGAGGGCGGCAACCGTGTCCCAGGTCTCGGCGAGCAGGTCGCGGACCGGCCGGTGACCGCTCTGCTTGGCGCCCTCGGCACGCAGCATGGCGGCCTGGCCCCCGGAGGTCACGGCCGGTCGGCGGGCGTTGACCGCCTCGATCACCGCGGCGGCCGCGTCCTGCAGCAGGTCGGCGTCGAGGCGCCGGAACTCGTCGACGAGGCCGGCGGGCGTTTCCAGGTCCCCGCTCATCTCGTCGATCCAGGCGCGGTAGACCGCCTTCTCGATCACGTCGCCGAGCCGGCCCGCCTCGATCGCGCGGTCGGCGCAGAAGTCGGCCACCGAGTCCAGGCCGAACTCGGCGAGCACCTCCCGCGCGGCCAGGTAGTCGAACCACTCGCGCTGCCCGTCCGCGTCGTCGCGCAGGTCCCGCAGCAGGTCCCGGGCGGTCTCGTAGCGGTCCAGCGCGGTGGCCAGCCGCACCTGCCGGGCCGGGCCGAAGGCCTCGATGATCCGCTGCCGGGCGTCCTGCCAGGCCTCGAAGTGCGGCGTCAGGTCGGTGGCCGCGGTGACCCCGGCCAGCGCCTGCACCTGGTCGTTGTTGAGGGCGGCGTCGACACCGGTGCGCAGCGTCCGGGCCCTGGCCGCCCAGTCGAGCATCTCGCCGGTCCGGCGCAGATCCGTGGCTCTCCCCCGGTACGCGCTGCCGAGCGCCGTCTCGATCCCGTGGTTCGCGGTGGCGAAGGCGGCCTCGGCGTCGAGGACCCGGCGGCGCGCCGCGAGCACCGTGGCCGCCTCGGCGACGTTCAGGTCCCGGCCGATCGCGTCGCCCAGCTGCTGCAGCAGGGCGGCCGTGTCGCGGAGCGGCCCGACCTGGGCACGCATCCACGCGACGGCGTCGTGCACGCTGCCCTGGCCCAGAGCGGGCCGCGCGGCCGGTTCCGGCTCGGGCCGCAGCGTGGCCCGCCAGTGCCGGAAAACGTCCCGCGCCTCGGCGACCACCCGCACCAGCGTGTCATCAGAGCGCGGGGACGAGACCAGCGCGGACACGTTGCCCAGCGCCTCCGGCGGGGTCACCCGCAGCGCCTCGTCGGCCGTCTGCAGCGCCCGCCCGATCGCCCGGAAGTCGGTGTCGAGGCGCCGCCAGTAGCTGCCGAGCAGTTCCGCGTGCTGCCGTTCCGCGGCCAGCATCCCCTCGTACGCCCGGCGCCACGCCACCGCCAGCCCGAGACCCGCGATCGCGTCCTCCACCGTGACGTCCGGCGCCGCGAGCCCGGCCACCGTCTCCTTGTCCCGCCGGTGCGGGGCGAGCAGCTTGCGGGCGCCCCGGTGCACGGTGGCGAACCGCTCGGCCAGCTCCTCGACCGGCGCGGTGAGCACGTCGTCGGTGAACAGTTCGCCCGCCTCGTCGCGGGCGGCGGCGACGGCGTCGACGTGCCGGCGCAGGGCCGCGGCGGCGCTGTGCACAGCGCTCTGCGCGCCCGGCGCGAACCAGGCCCGCTCCGGCCTGTCGGGGCGGGCGGCCAGCTCGGCGATCAGGTTCACCAGCTCCACGTCGGAGAAGGTGATCACCTCGGGCAGGCCGAGGCGGCCCGTCACCCGGTCCAGGTTGCGCTGCTGGTGCTCCAGTTCGTCGGCGTCCGCGGCGAACCGGCCGGCCAGCGACTTGGCCTCGGCGGCGGTGAGCGGCTCCAGGCGTACCGCGGGCGGGTCCAGCCTGGGCGGTTCGCCGAAGTCCTCGGCGGCGAGCGGCGCGGCGAGGGTCTCCCACGCGATGCCGAGCCGGGACTCGACCTGCTCGGTGGCCTGGCGCAGCGCCTTCACGTGCTCGGCCAGGTCGTCCGCTGCCTGCCGGGCGGGCCGCAGCGTGGGCGCGGTCAGCCACGGTTCCGGCACGTCGCCGGGGCGGGCGGCGGCGTGCGCGGCGATCTCGGAGAGGGCGTTGGCGTCGGCGGGCAGCCGCACGTGGAACGCGGCGGCCAGGGCGGTGTCCGGCGCGGCGGCCTCGGCCAGGTCCTCCAGGGTCAGCTGGGCCAGGAACAGGGCGTCGTCGAGCGACTCCCGTTCGACCACCTCCCGCCAGCGGAAACCACCGCGCTCCAGCGCCGGGCGCCAGGCGGAGGCCAGGCGGGCGGCGGCCTCACGGATCCGGTCCAGCGCGGCGTCGGTCAGGGCGGCGGGCTGGAAGGCGGGCACGGGTGCCTGCGGCACGCCGGCCAGCCGGGCGTGTTCCCCGATCACGTCGTGGATGCTGCGGCCGAGGGGCTCACGCTTGGCGTTGACATTTCGGGCGTACGCGTTGAGCTGCTCGCGCCGCTCCCGCAACGTCTCCCGGTCGGTCTCGTCCATCCGCGCGTCCGGCAGCGGGACCGCCTCCAGTGCCGCCGCCAGCGCGCTCGCGACCTGCTTGCGTGCGGCCCTCGGCCCGTGCAGCCCGAGCAGGTAGTTGCCCAGTCCCACCGCGGCCAGCCGCTGCTGGACGGCCTCCAGGGCGGCCGCCTTCTCGGAGACGAACAGCACCCGCTTCCCGGCGTGGGCGAGCGCGCCGATCATGGTGGCGATCGTCTGCGACTTGCCGGTTCCGGGCGGGCCGTCCACGACGAAACTGTGCCCCTCGAGGGCCGCCGAGACGCAGGCCCGCTGGCCGGCGTCGGCGTCGAGCACGAGCGGGACGTCGTCCGGCGGGGCGAGCACGTCGATCTCGTCCGGACCGATCGGCTCGAAGGCGAAGGCGCCCTCGGTGCCGTCGGCGAGCGCCCGGACCACCGGGTGCGCGGCGATCCGCTCCTCGTGCTCCAGCAGGTGCCGGCTGATCTCCTCGGCGGACGGGTCCAGGTGGGCCAGCACCACGATGTCGGCGGTGCGCCAGCCGGCCCGGCCCGCGATCACGGCGTCGACCTGCTGCCGGTACGCGCCCGGGTCGGCCACGGCCTGCGGCAGCGTGACGCCCAGCGGCCGGAGCCGGGTGGTCAGGGCCGGGTTGACGATCAGGTCGCCGCCGCCGGCGCGCAGTTTCGGCACCTCACCCGGGCCGAGGGCGACCAGGTCGACGGGGAGCAGCAGCAGCGGGCTGGCGTACCCGGTGCCGTCCCCGTCCTGCCAGTGCAGCAGGCCGATCGCCAGGTGCAGCACGTCGACACCGCGGTCGGCCTGCTCCTGGGCGGTGTGCCGGCGCAGCAGGCGCAGCAGCGGATGCAGGACGGCGCCGGGCAGCTCGGTGCGCAGGCTGCCCTTGCCGGTGCCGTCCAGGGCGCAGTCCCGGCCGTGCCGCAGTGCCTCCACGACGCCGGCCGGGCCGGGAGCGACGATCTCGACCAGGTCGGCGCCACCACGAGGAAGGTTGACGAGCCGGTTCGCCGCACCCGGCCCGGCGATTTCGTTCCGCCAGGCCGCGAGCGCCGCCCGGGCGTCCTCTCCGTCAGCATCATCCGGCCGCATGTGCCCATTCCAGCAAGGAGCCCGCTGTTATGGTGGCGATTCGCCCGGTTAAGGTCGCTTCCGGGCCTCAGAAGCGGCGGCGGGCGACCAAAACCGCGTCGTGGATCGTGATCGCGCGGCCCTCCGGGTCGGTGAACGGCCGCGGGCGGGCGTCGGCCGCCACGATCTCCCACCTCTCCGCGTCCAGCGTCGCGGCGATCTCCTCCGCCGTGAACAGCATCTCCGGGAAGTGCATCCGGCCGACCGTGGTGGCCAGGTCCTTCGGGTGGTGCCCGACGATCAGCAGGGTCCCGCCGGGTGCGACAGCGCCGGCCAGGCGGGCATACAGCTCCTGCCGCGCCTTCGGCACGAGATGCATGAAATGCGCGGAAACCAGATCGTACGAGTGCTCAGCCGGCGCTTGCGAGCGCAGATCAGCGTGGCTGAACGTGATCCGGTCCGCCACACCCTCGTCGGCCGCGTGCCCGGCCGCCCGGCTCAACGCGACGGTCGAGATGTCCACCGCCGTGACGTGCCAGCCCCGCTTCGCCAGCCACACCGCGTCCGCGCCCTCACCGGAGCCGACGTCGAGCGCCCGGCCGGCCGCCAGCGGTTCGGCCTCCGCCACGAGCTGCGGGTTGGGGCGGCCGCTCCAGATCGCGGGCCTGCTGCGGTACCGCTCCTCCCACGCCTGTTCCTCGAACATCGTGGCGATCCGCTCCCGGTACGCCGCGACCGCCAGCCGGGTGTCCTCGGCGATCAGGTCCAGGTTGACCGCCGCGGCCGCCGTCTGCCCGCCGGCCGCCGCGACCGCCACCGTGGCCGACAGGTTGGTGACGTTGCCGGCCACCCAGACGCCCGGCACCGCGGTGGCGCCCTGCTCGTCCGCGACGATCCGGCTGCCCATCACGTGCCCGTGCATCTCCACGTCCGCGAGCTTGAGGCCGAGCGACTCCAGCAGCGCCGAGCGCGCCACGAACCGCGGGCCGGCGACCAGGGCGTCGGCGGCCACCACGTCGCCGTTCTCCAGGCGTACCCCGGTCAGCCTGTCGTCGCTGACACGCACCGAGGCGATCCGCCCCGGGACGAGCGCGATACCCCTGGCCGCGAGTTCCTCGGCGTGCTCCGGCTCGGGTTCCGGGAGGCCGTTGAGCAGCAGGAGCACATGCGGGCTCAGCTGCCGCCACATCAGCGCCTGCAACCGGCTCAGGGGCCCGGCGGCCACCACAGCGATGCGCTGGTCACGCAGTTCCCAGCCGTGGCAGTACGGGCAGTGCGCCACGTCGCGCCCCCACCGCTCCCGCAGCCCCTCGATCTCCGGCAGCTCGTCCACCAGCCCCGTGGTCACCAGCAGCCGCCGCCCGCGGACCTCGCGCCCGCCGTCCAGCCGCACCCGGAACGACTCGCCGTCGCGCTCGGCCGACTCCGCCCGCCCGCTGAGGAACTCCGCCCCGTAGCCGGCGATCTCCGCGCGTCCCGCAGCGAGCAGTTCCGACGGCGGCTTCCCGTCGTGACCCAGCACGTTCTGCATGTGCGCCGCCGGAGCGTTGCGCGGCTCACCGTTGTCGACCACGAGCACCGACCGCCGTGACCGGGCGAGGGCCAGCGCCCCGCTCAGTCCGGCCGCGCCGCCACCGACCACCACCACGTCGTACGTCTTCTGCTCCACCGGTCTCCCCTTCCCATGCCGCCGCTTGCTCGCCCACCGTGCGCCCCGACCCGGAGAAGTGGCAACTATTGTTGCTGTTATGGCAAACGAATCGGAGACCGTGCTGGACGCCGTGGGGCCGAGGTTGCGCGAGTTGCGGCAGCGACGGGAGATCACCCTCGCCCAGCTGAGCGAGACCACCGGCATCTCGGTCAGCACGCTGTCCCGGCTGGAGTCCGGCACGCGCAAGCCGACGCTGGAGCTGCTGCTGCCGCTCGCCCGCGCCTACCAGGTCTCGCTCGACGAGCTCGTCGACGCTCCGGAGACCGGCGACCCGCGCGTGCGGGCCCGCCCGATCGAGCGCGGCGGCCGCACCTGGATCCCGCTCACCCGCCGGCCGGGCGGCCCGCAGGCGTTCAAGCAGATCCTGCCGCCCGATCCGGCCGGCTGTGACCTGGAACAGAAGGCCCATGAGGGGTACGAGTGGCTCTACGTGCTCTCCGGCCGGGTCCGCCTGGTCCTCGGCGAGCACGACATGATCCTGACGCCGGGCGAGGCCGCCGAGTTCGACACCCGGCTGCCGCACCTCATCCTCAACCCCGGCCCGGAGCCCGCCGAGATCATCAACATCTTCGGCCCGCAGGGCGAGCGCCTGCACGTGCGTGCCCGCTCCACCCCGCGCTGACTCAGCTTTTCAGCGCTCGATCACGTTCCGCAGGGGCCGGCCGTCCACGAAGGCCGCGAGGTTCTCGGTGAGCAGGTCCGACGCGCCCACCGGGCGGCCGCCGGCCGCATGCGGGGTGATCATGACGTTCTCCAGTTCCCAGAACCCGGAGTCGGCGGGAAGCGGCTCGGTCTCGAACACGTCCAGGGCGGCGCCCGCGATCCGGCCGTCGCGCAGCGCCCCGAGCAGCGCGGTCTCGTCGACGGTGGTCCCCCGGCCGACGTTCACCACCCACGCGTGCCGGGGCAGGTGGGACAGCACGTCGTCGTTGAGCACCCGGGCCGTGGCATCGGTGGCGGGCAGGATCGAGATCAGGACGTCGGTCCGGGGAAGCAGCTCGGGGAACGCCTCCTCGGTGACCACCGGGAAGCCCTGCCGGGTCCCGTGGCTGCGAGCCACACCGGTGACGTGCGCGCCGAGCGCGTGCAGCAGCGGCGCGAGCGTCGCGGCGATGCCGCCGAAGCCCCAGATGACCACGTTCGCCTCGCGCAGCGTGCGGAACGAGCCGGTCTCCCGCACCGGCTGCAGCCCGCCGAGCTCCTGCGCCCACCGGTGCTCCATCTGCGCGCGGACCAGCAGGTTCAGCCGCCTGGCGGCGGCCAGCACCAGAGCGAGAGTGTGCTCGGCGACGGTCCGGTCGTGCAGGCCCAGCCCGGCCGTGATCAGCACGCCGGGCGCGAAGCCGGCCTGCAGCACGACGTCGGGGCCGGCCGCGAGCGTCTGCACCCAGCGCACCTTGCCGAGGCGCCGCGCGGTCTGCGCGAGCACGTCGGCCGGGTTGCCCCAGACCACCAGGACGTCGGCGTCGGTGTGCTCGTCGGGCACCGGCCGGTGCACGTCGTAGACCACCGCCACCGCGCCGGGCGGCAGTTCCGGGTCGAGTTCCACGGTGTCGGGCAGCAGGACCTTCATCGCGCCAGGATGTCACGAGGCGGCCGCGGCGAGATCGCCGCGGCCGCCTCCTGGGACTGCTGACGGTCAGCTGCCGACCGGGCCGCCGTCGGTGCGCCAGGTCACGATGACCGCCGGCTTGGCGTAGTCGCCGTCCGGCCAGGTCGACGCGGGCTTGTCCACGGTCGCGCCGCTGATCTCGCCCGGGTGCTGGACCGCGACGAAGACCGAGCGGTCGTCGCCGGTGACGAACGGGCCGCAGGTCTCGGCGCCGCGCGGCACGGTGAGGAACTGCTTGAGGTGGCCGCGCTCCTTACCCTCGATCGCGGTGGCGAACAGGCCGTCGTTGCTGCCCAGCGCGTTGCCGTCGGTCGAGATCCAGAGGTTGCCGGCGCTGTCGAACGCGACGTTGTCCGGGCAGGAGATCGGCGAGACGGCCGACTTGTCGTACCCCGCGAAGTAGGTCGACGCGTCGTTCGGGTCGCCGCAGACGATCGGGAGCGACCACCTGAACGCGGTGCCGGTGTGGTCGCCGCAGTCCTCGACCAGCTCGAAGATGTGGCCGTGCCTGTTGGCGTTGCGCGGGTTGGCCTCGTCCGCCGGGGCGTTCGTGCCGACACCGCGGTTGGTGTTGTTGGTCATCGCC
Source organism: Actinoplanes sp. NPDC051861 (assembly GCF_040681145.1). Taxonomy (NCBI): domain Bacteria; kingdom Bacillati; phylum Actinomycetota; class Actinomycetes; order Micromonosporales; family Micromonosporaceae; genus Actinoplanes; species Actinoplanes sp. NPDC051861. The sequence goes on along the minus strand of NZ_JBFAYE010000003.1, from coordinate 230,507 downwards.
GCGTAGATCTTGCCGGTGCGCAGGCTCGGCTGCACGTCCTCCGGGCGGTCCATCTTGGTCGCGCCGACCGCGTCACCGGCGAGCCGGGTGAAGGTCAGCACGTCCGCCGCGGTCATGCCGGGCACGTAGGACTTGTTGCCCGAGACCAGCTTGATCCAGACGCCCTTGCCGTCGAACTTGCCGTCGGCCGGGAGCTTGCCGGTGCCGTCGATCTCGGTGGCCGGGCTGTCGCCGGTCACCTTGGCGACGTACAGCGTGCCGGACTCGAGCAGGGTCAGGTTGTGCCGGCGGGCGGCGTACGAGTCGCCCTTCATGAACTTCTTGTCGGAGACGAACTTGTACAGGTAGTCGAACCGCTCGTCGTCGCCCATGTACGCGACGACCCGGCCGTTGTCCGCGACGATGACGTTCGCGCCCTCGTGCTTGAAGCGGCCCATCGCGGTGTGCTTGCGCGGCGGCGCCTCCGGGTCGAACGGGTCGACCTCGACGATCCAGCCGAAGCGGTGCGCCTCGTTCGGGTTCTTGGCCAGGTCGAAGCGCTCCTGCGCCCGGTCCCACTTGCGCGAGCCGCTCGGGTAACGGGCGGTGGTGGAGATGCCGTACCGGGCCAGCTTCGGCTTGAGCTCCTCCGGAGCGCCGTCGCCGCCGACGAAGTACTGGTTGAAGTTCTCCTCGCCGGAGAGCACCGTGCCCCACGGGGTGACGCCGCCGGCGCAGTTGTTCAGGGTGCCGATGACCTTGCGCCCGGACGGGTCCGCCGCGGTGCGCAGGTACACGGAACCGGCCGCCGGGCCGGTCACCTTGAACTCGGTCTCCAGCGCGGTGATCCGCCGGTTGTACTGCAGGCGGCGGCTCTTGACCGGCTTCCACTGCCCGGTGCGCCCGACCCGCTCGAGCTCCACGACGGAGAGGCCGTGCGCCGCGATGGCGACCTTGACCTGCTCCACGGTCAGGTTGTCCAGGCTGGTGAAGCCCGGGAACATGAGCTCCTCGTTGGTGTACTCGTGGTTGACCACGAGCAGCGCCCGGTCGCTGCGGCCCGGGATCGGCAGCACGCCGACGAAGTCGTTGTTGTACCCGAACTGCTTCGACTGGGAGGCGGCGGTCTGGTTGGCGAGGTCGAACGCCGGCGCGCCGGCCTCCACCGCGTCGCCCCAGCGCAGCACGACGGAGGTCTGGTAACCGGCCGGGATGGTGACCTGGTCCAGAGTGTTCGGGGCGACCTTCTCGAAGGTCAGCTTGCCGGCCTTCGCGTGGTGCGGGTCCGGGTGGTGGTGGCCGCCGTGGCTCGGCAGGCCGGTCGCGACCGGCGCGGCGGCAGCGGGCCCCGCGGCCGCTGCCGCGGCACCGCCGAAGCCGAGCACCATCGCGCCGACGGCACCCGCGCGCACGACGCCGCGGCGGCTCATCTCGGCGTTGACGACGTCACCCAGGTACGGGTTCTCCGACTCGTTCGGCACGGGGTGGTCGCAGGCGTTGCCACAGCGGTAAAGACAGGTCATCGCGTCACGGCTGCCGCCACTGTGCCCCAGCAGCGGAAGCAGACGGCGAATCTTGTCGGACATCAAATCTCCTCGGTCTCACGTCACCGCACTCGATGACGGGCTGACCGGACGCTAAAAGCCCAGGTGTACGGCGACCCCCCGCCGAAGGTGTCGCACCCCTTAACGAGACATGAACGTCCGGCGATGCGCAAGCCCGAGCAGGCTCTCGGCCGTCTCGGCGATGGTGTCCTCGATCGGGCGGGCCGTCCAGCCGAGCAGCCGCTCGGCCTTCGCGGACGTCGCGGCGAGGTCGCGGCCCAGCAGCAGGCGCAGGGCACCGATCCGCGGATCGACCCGGGCCAGTCCACGCGCGACCCACAGCGGCATCTCCCGGCGCGGCACTTCGGCGGCCCGCTCGCCGAGCCGCTCGCGCAGGACCGCGGCGATGTCGCGCAGCCACAGACTGCGGCCGGCGGTGGCGATGAATCGCTCCCCCGCGGCGGCCGGCTCGGTCATCGCGAGCAGGTGCAGCGACGCCACGTCCCGCACGTCGACGTAGCCGGAGGCGAACTTCAGCATCGCCGGCATCGACCCGTCGAGCATGCGGGCGATGGCGGTGAGCGACGGCGAGTAGTCGGGGCCGAGGACCGGGCCGAGCACACCGGTCGGGTTGACCGTGGCCAGTTCGAGCCCGCGGCCCTCGCCGGCCACGAAGTCCCACGCGGCCCGCTCGGCCAGGGTCTTGGACCTCTGGTACGGCTGGACGCCCGCGTCCACATTCGTCCAGTCCCGCTCGGTGAAGGGGGTGTCGCGCGGCGGGTGCCCGTACGCGATCGCCCCGATCGCGGAGGTCATGACGACACGCCGCACGCCCGCGTCGCGAGCCGCGCGCAGCACCCGCAGCGTGCCGTCGACCGCCGGGCGGACCATCTCGTCGTCGTCGCGCGGCGGCCGGGTCAGGGTGGGCGACGCGACGTGCAGCACGTAGTCACAGTCGGCCGCCGCCTCGTGCCAGCCCTGGTCGCTGCCGAGGTCGGCGCGCATCACGCGCAGGCTCGCGCCGGGGTCGGCGCCGCCGCTGCGCAGCATCGCGCGGACCCTCGGCTCCTTGGCCAGGTCGCGCACGGTGGTGCGGACCGTGTGCCCGGCGCCGAGCAGCGCCAGCGTGCACCATCCGGCGATGTATCCCGATCCGCCGGTCACCAGTACGTCAGTCATGACTCGACGTTAACGGAGAGGTCTCCACTTGGTCAACGGGAAATGGAGAAGTCTCCGCTTAAGTGGCCGGCCGCACACCGAGACCGTCGAGGATCAGCGCCAGCATGGGCTGCGTCCGATCCGGGGCGGCGCGCCAGAGAGCACCGGTGAGCTGCAGGAAGTCGACGGGCTCGGCATCGGCGCGGATGCTGCCGTCACGCTTGCCGGCGTCGAGCAGCTCGGTGATCGCGGCGATCACCGGCTGGTAACTCCGCTCCGCGATCGTCCGGTGCGCGTCCGGGCTGAGGGCGGCACCGAGGGCGTGCTTCTGGCGCATCGCCTCCACCAGAGCGGTCGTCCAGCTCCGCAGCGCCTCCACCGGGGACATCCCGGCGAGCAGCCCGGTCACCGCGCCGCCCAGCCGGCCGATCTCCTCCTGGTAGATGTCCAGGATGAGCGCCTCGCGCGAGGGGTAGTTGCGGTACAGCGTGCCGGGGCCGACACCGGCCAGCTGCGCGATCCGGTTCATCGATATGTCGTCGTCGGTGGCGAACGCCTGGCGCGCGGCGGCCAGGATGCGTGCCCGATTCTCGCGGGCATCCGAGCGGACCATGCCCCTCCTCGTTTGCGGAGACCTCTCCACAACAATAGCTGCCGAGAATTGCAGCGCTGCAGGCGACGTGGCTGGTTAACGTTAACAAAGGGTTCTTTCCTGCTGCTACATCGACGCCTAGCTCTTGACAGATGCATCGATGTTTGCGTACACATTGCTGAGCTTCGTCCACCGGAAACAATCCCGTAACCCGTTGCACCCGCACCGGAGGACTCCTCATGCCCAGAATCCCGTACCGCCTGGCAGGCGCGGCCGCCGTCCTGGTCTCGCTGCCGCTCGCGGTCTCGCCGCCGGTGGCCGCGTCCGCCGTGGAGCCCGACTACACGATCACCGTGAACCCGGGCGCGACCGGCGCCGCCATTCCGAAGTCCATGTACGGCGTCTTCTTCGAGGACATCAACTACGCCGCCGACGGCGGCCTGTACGCCGAACTCGTCCGCAACCGCTCCTTCGAGTTCAACAGCACCGACGCGAGCGGCTACAACGGGCTCACCGCCTGGACGGCCACCGGCACCGGAGGGACCGCCACAGTCGTCAACGACGACCAGCGGCTCAACGAGCGCAACCGCAACTACCTGCGGCTCTCCCTGACCGGCCCGTCGTACGGCCTGACCAACGCCGGATACAACACCGGCCTCGCCGTGGCGAAGGGGGCGCGGTACGACTTCTCGGTCTGGGCGCGCGCCGACGCGGGCGTACCCCTGAAGGTCGCTCTGCAGACCTCGGACGGCACCGCGCTCGCCGACCCGATCACGGTCCCGGTCGCCGGTGACACGTGGAAGAAGTACACCGGCACGCTGCGCGCCACCGCCACCTCCGACGTCGCGCGGCTGAACGTGTCCGGCGGCGGCACCGCCACGCTGCGCCTCGACGAGGTGTCGCTGTTCCCGCGCGACACCTACAAGGGACGCAAGAACGGCCTGCGCAAGGATCTGGCCGAGAAGATCGCGGCGCTCGAGCCGGGCTTCGTGCGCTTCCCCGGCGGCTGCCTGGTCAACACCGGCAGCATGTATCCGTACGACGCGGCGAACAACTACCCGCGTGCCCGGGCCTACCAGTGGAAGGACACCGTCGGGCCGGTCGAGACGCGGGCCACCAACAAGAACTTCTGGGGCTACAACCAGAGCTACGGGCTCGGCTACTACGAGTACTTCCAGTTCTCCGAGGACATCGGCGCCATGGCGCTGCCGGTGGTGCCGGCGCTGGTGACCGGCTGCGGGCAGAACCGGGCCACCAACGACGAGGCGCTGCTGCAGAAGCACATCCAGGACACCCTGGACCTGATCGAGTTCGCGAACGGGCCGGTCACCACCACGTGGGGCAGGCTGCGCGCGGACATGGGACACCCGAAGCCGTTCGGGCTGACCCACGTCGGCGTCGGCAACGAGGAGAACCTGCCGAACGAGTTCTTCGCCAACTTCCTGAAGTTCCGGGACGCCATCAAGGCGAAGTACCCGGACATCACGGTGATCAGCAACTCGGGGCCGGACGACACCGGTGCGACGTTCGACAACCTGTGGGCCAAGAACCGGGCCGCGAACGTCGACATGGTCGACGAGCACTACTACAACAGCCCGTCGTGGTTCCTGCAGAACAACGCTCGCTATGACGCGTACGACCGCAACGGGCCGGAGGTGTTCCTCGGCGAGTACGCGTCGCTGGACAACAAGCTGTTCAACTCGCTCGCCGAGGCGGCGTACATGACCGGCCTGGAGCGCAACGCGGATGTCGTGAAGATGGCCTCGTACGCGCCGCTGCTGGCCAACATCGACAACGTGCAGTGGCGGCCGGACATGATCTGGTTCGACAACGACGAGTCGTGGGGCTCGACCAGCTACCAGGTGCAGAAGCTGTTCATGAACAACGTCGGCGACCGGGTGGTGCCGACCTCGGTCACCGGCGCCGTGGTCCAGCCGAAGCCGATCACCGGCGCCATCGGCCTGTCCACCTGGCGTACCGCGGCGGTCTACGACGACGTCAAGGTGACCCGCCCGGACGGCACGGTGCTGTTCAGCGACGACTTCAGCGACGGCGACGCCGACGGCTGGACCGCGGTGCAGCCGCGCGGCACGTGGACGGTCACCAACGGCGCGTACGCCCAGACCACCACGAACACCGAGGACACGATGGTCAAGGCGGCCACGATCGGCGAGTCCGACTACGACTACACGCTGAAGGCCACCAAGACCGCCGGCGACGAGGGCTTCCTGGTCGCGTTCGGCATCCAGGAGACCGGCCAGTTCTACTGGTGGAACCTGGGCGGCTGGAACAACACCCAGGGCGCGATCGAGAAGGGCATCACGTCCGCCAAGGAGCAGCTGCTCACCAAGCCGAACTCGGTCGTGACCGGGCAGACCTACGACCTGAGGATCCAGGTACGCGGCACGAAGGTCACGCTGTTCCTCGACGGTGTCGAGTGGGGCGGCTTCGACGACAACAAGGTGAGCGAGCCGTTCGCCCAGGTCGTCACCGAGGACGCGCGGAGCGGCGAGCTGATCGTCAAGGTGGTCAACGCCCAGGACAAGGCGGCCGTCACCCGCGTCGACCTGGGCCGCCGCAAGGTGTCCCGCAGCGCGCGGATGACCGTGATCACCGGCGACCCGGGTGAGCAGAACACCCGATCCGCCGAGCCGATCCTGCCGGTCACCTCGACGGTCAGCGGTATCGACTCGGCGTTCACCCGCGAGTTCCCGGCGAACTCGGTCACCTTCCTCCGTATCAAGACCCGATAGGTGGAGCTCATGAGACGTCGAACCCTTCTGCGGAGCTCCCTCGGGGTGACCGCGGCCGGAACACTCGGCATCCTGGCGGCCAGTGGCGCCGAGGGTGCGCCGACCCTGCCCGACGACGCCGAGATCTACGGCGTGCCGACCGTGGATCCGCTGATCGTCCAGCGCGCCGACCCGTTCATCACCAAGCCGGTCGGCGGCACGTACTACTTCACCGGCTCGGTGCCGGAGTACGACCGCCTGGTCGTCCGCGGCGCGAGCACCATCGCCGGGCTGGCCGACGCCGAGGAGACCGTGATCTGGCGCCGCCCCACGAGCGGCACCATGGGCGGGCACATCTGGGCACCGGAGCTGCACCGCATCGGCGGCAGGTGGTACATCTACTTCGCCGCCGGTGACGCCGGCAACGTGTTCCGGATCCGCAGGTACGTGATGGAGTCCGCGCTCGACGACCCGCGCGACCCGGCCGGCTGGACGCTCAAGGGCCAGCTGCTCACCGAGTGGGACGGCTTCACGCTGGACGCCACCACGTTCGCCCACCGCGGCCGGCAGTACCTGGCGTGGGCGCAGAGCGAGCCGGAGATCGCGGTCAACACCAGCCTCTACATCGCCGAGCTGGCTAACCCGTGGACGCTGGGGAGCAAGCCCACCCGGATCACCACACCCACCAAGAGCTGGGAGATCCAGGGCTTCAGGGTCAACGAGGGCCCGGCGGTGCTGATCCGCAACGGGAAGGTCTTCATGACCTTCTCGGCTAGCGCCACCGACGCCCGCTACTGCATGGGCCTGCTCACCGCGGACGCCCACGACGACCTGCTCAAGCGGGAGAGCTGGGTGAAGACCCCGGATCCGATCTTCGTCACCAACGAGGCGACGAACCGGTGGGGTCCCGGGCACAACTCGTTCACGGTGGCCGAGGACGGCAAGACCGACGTGCTGGTCTACCACGCCCGCGACTACCGCGACATCACCGGCGACCCGCTGTACGACCCGAACCGGCACACCCGCGTGCAGAAGCTGTACTGGCACGAGGACGGCACACCGCTGTTCGGCATCCCGGTCGGCACCGGCGGCCCCATCGTCCGCCTCTCCCCCTCGTCGCACTATTTCGTGCGCCACACCGGTGACGCGTTCGCGGTGGAGCGGGAGCCGAGGGCGCTGGAGCAGACCCAGTTCCGCTTCATCAAGGCCGCCGACGGCACGGAGACGGTCCAGTCGGTGGACCAGCCCACGAAGTTCCTCACGGTCAACGGCTCGGCCGTCTCCCTGAGCACCACCGGCACCCCGGTGACGCGAGTCGCCACGCGCGACGGGGTGACCATCCGGGTCGCACCGGGCAGGTTCCTGCGGCACACGGCCGGCGGCCTCACGGTCTCCGACCGGGCCTCGGTGTTCCGGCTCAGCTGACCCACCCGGTCACGGCGGGGCGCGCTCACGCCCCGCCGTGACCCCCATTCCTCAGGTGGGCCGCCGCGCCGACGATAGAGCGGGGGTGTTCACCGCCCCCGCCCCTCAGATGAGCTCCTCGTTGCCGCCGGCGGCCCCGGTACGGGACCGCGCGGTGGACGTCACCTCGCTGGCCTTCCTGCACGTCGACCGGGCCGGGCTGATCCAGGACTGGAACCCGGCCGCGGAACGTCTCTTCGGCTGGAGCCGTGCCGAGGTGATCGGGCGCCCGGTCGCCGACACGATCATCCCGCAGTACCTGCGCTCGGCGCACAACGCCGGGTTCGCGCGGCGCCTGGTGACCGGTGAGGGCGACGGGACGGGCCACCGCGTGGAGGTGCCCGCCGCACACCGCGACGGCCGCGAGCTGCGCATCTCCATGATGATCGACGCGGTCGGCGACCAGGGGTTCACGGCGTTCGTCTCGGACCAGACCGACTTCCACCTGGCGCAGCAGGAACTGCAGCGCAGCAACACGCTGATCAGCGCGATCCTGCAGCACACCACCGCGATGATCTCCGCCAAGGACCTGAACGGCAGCTTCCTGTTCGTCAACGGCGAGTACGAGCGGGTCTTCCAGGTCACCGCCGCGGACGTGGTCGGGCGCAACGAGGCCGAGATACTGGCCGCCTCGGTGGCCGCGGTCGGCCGGGCCCACGACGTCGAGGTCACCGGGACCGGAACGGCCAAGACCGTCCTCGAGGAGATCCCGTTCGGCGACGACATCCGCCAGTACGTGGTGACCCGGGTGCCGCTCACCGACCCGGACGGCACGGTGTACGGCGTCTGCACGATCGCCATCGACGACACCGCCCGCCGCCGCAACGAGGCCACGATCGCCGAGGGCGAGCAGCGCTTCTGGACGACGGTCAACAACGCGCCCGGCATGCTCTACCAGTACCGCATGGAGCCGAACGGCGAGACGACGTTCCCGTTCGTCTCCGACGGCTGCCGGGAGATCTTCCAGCTCGAACCGGAGCAGATCGTCGCCGACGCCGCGGTCGTGCTGGACACCATCGCACCGGAGGACCAGGAGAGCTTCGTGGCCAGCGTCGTGCGGTCCGCGCAGACGATGGAACCGTGGGACTGGCGCGGCAGCACGATCCGGGCCGACGGCAGCCGCCGCTGGCTCTACGGCGTCTCCCGGCCGCACCTGGACGCGTGGGGCGCGATCGTCTGGGACGGCATGCTGCTGGACCGCACCCGGGAACGCGACACCGAACTGGACCTGGCCTCGGTCCGCGACGACCTGGAGAACCTGGTGGACCGGCTGGCGGTCGCCTCGTTCGACGCGGTACCCGGGCCGGACGGCCCGATCGCACCGGCCGGCGGGACGGACCCGGTCGCGGCGCTGGAGGCGCTGGTCGTGCCGTCCGAGCACGCCGGGCTGGCCGAGCTGTGGCAGGCGGCGGTGCGGGGCGAGCGGGTGGACGCCGCGCGTACCGGGCCGGACGGGCCGGTGCACATCCGGATGCGCTGCCGCCGCGAGAACGGCCGTACGGTGATCGGGGTGGCCGGCTTCGCACTGGGACGGGCGCGGTGAGGGCGCGCGTCAGCTTCGCATTGGGGCGTGCCCGGTGACGGCGCCCGGGAACAGCCCGCGCCTGCCCCGCAAGCTGGGCGAGATCACCATCCCGATGACGCCGCTGCCGGCGAGCACCCCGGTCAGCGAGATCGAGGCATTCCTCGCGGAGGACGGCCTCGCCCCGGGCGTGATCATCGAGTGCGGTGCCGGGCACCGCGTGATCAGCCGGTCGACGATCGAGCGTGGCATGCACCGCGGGCACGGGCCGACGGCCGGTGACCTGCCCGGCGCGGACGCCCTGGAACTGCTGGCGGGCACGGAGATCGACGTGGCGGCCGAGACGGCCCTGGCGCGGCCGGGCGCGGACCGGGAGGAGCCGGTACTGGTCAACTGGCCGGACGGCCGGTACGGCATCGCGCCGATGATCGAGTTGCTGGCCGCGATGGCGGGGCGGTTCGCGCGGTTGTCGCGTACCGACCCGCTCACCGGGCTGCCCAACCGCGCCATGGTGCAGGCCGAGGGCCAGCGCCGCCTGGACGCCGGTGACCTCGTCGCCGTGATCCACCTGGGCCTGGACCGTTTCCAGGACGCCAACGACGTACTCGGCCACCACGGCGCCGACACCCTGCTGCACCTGGTAGCCGCCGCGCTCGGCGAGGCTCGCGGCGCGGGCAACCTGGCGGCGCGGCTCGACGGCGACCAGTTCGTGGTGCTCGTCTCGGACCTGGGGCCGGGCCAGTCACCGCTGCACGTGGGCCGCCGGCTCGCGGCGGGGCTACGCGGCCCGCACCGCGTGAACGGGCTGCCGATCAGCGTCGAGGCCAGCGTCGGCATCAGCCAGGCCAACCACCACGACGTCACCGTCCTGATGCGCCGGGCGGCGTCCGCGATGCGCCGCGCCAAGCACGAGCGGACCGGCGTCGTGGAGTGGGCGCCGGGTCTGGACACCAACCAGCGGGTGGACCTGCGCCAGCTCACCGAGCTGCGGGCCGGCCTGCGCTCGGGTCACCTGCGGCTGCACTATCAACCTCTGCACGACGCGCACACCCGGTTGGTGCACGGGGTGGAGGCACTGGTGCGGTGGCAGCATCCGCAACGCGGCCTCCTGCCGCCGGGGATCTTCCTGCCGGACGCGGAGCGCTCGGACGTCATCGTCGAGCTCACCGACTGGGTCATCGCTGAGGCGGTGCATCAGGCCATGACATGGCACACCAAGGGGTACGACGTGCCGGTCTCGATCAACCTGCCGGCGGCGTACCTGGCTCAGGACCGCGCCGTGACCACCATCCTGACCCTGCTGGAGCTGGAACGCCTGCCCGCGTCCCTGCTCACCGTCGAGATCACCGAGACGGCGGTGCTGACACAGCCCGACCAGGTCGCCGCCCAGCTGGCCGATCTGCGCGCGGCCGGCATCCGGGTGGCCATCGACGACTTCGGCACGGGCTACACGTCCCTGGGCCTGCTCCCCCGCCTGCCCATCGACGAACTGAAGATCGACCGCTCCTTCGTCATCCGCGTCCACGACTCCCCGGTCCACGCGACCATCATCGACTCGGTGATCGCCATCGCCCGCTCACTGGGCCTCACCGTCGTAGCCGAGGGCGTCGAGGACGAACCGACGGCCCGCGATCTGGCCGAGGCCGGCGTGGACCTGCTCCAGGGCTTCCACCTGAACCGCCCCCAGCCCCCGGCCGCCTTACCGGAACTCATTCGCCCTTCGCCACGGCTCTCCCGGGCCGCCTGAAACCATTCAGCATTCCCGGTGATCGAGCGCTGACAAAGTTGCGCCTGAGGTGAAGTCGGTGGGGTCCAGTCGTGCTGTGCGGCGGCGGTATTCGGTGGCTTTGCCTGGCCAGTTGGTGACGATGCGGCCGGTGGCTGTGCGGTACCAGCTCTGGCAGCCTGTCCAGACCGTGTGGGCCAGGCGCTTCTGGATTTCGGTGTCGTAAGTGGTGGCGCGGTCTTCGCGTACCTCCAAGGGGGTGTTGCCTTTGGCGATCAGACGCACGGCTTGGGCTATGTAGCGAGCCTGGGACTCGTGAAAGTAGATCACCGAGGTGTTGCCCGTGTTGGTGTTGGGGCCGTAGATCAGGAACATGTTCGGGAAGCCTGGGACCGTCACTCCCAGGTAGGCGTGGGCGCCCTCGCTCCAGGCTTCGCTCAGTGGGGTGCCGTTGCGGCCGGTGACTCTGATCGGGACCAGGAACTCTGTGGCGGCGAAACCTGTGCCGTAGACCAGCACGTCGCACGGGTGGTCCTGGCCGTCTGCGGTGCGGACGCCGGTGGGGGTGATCTCGACGATCTTCTCGGTGATCAGGTCTACGTCGGGGCGAGTGAGCGCGGGGAGCCAGGCGTTGGTGAAGAGGACACGTTTGCAGCCGAGGGGCTCGTCGGGGGTGACCTTGGCACGCAGGAGGGGGTCGCGGACCTGGATGTGGCGCTGGGCTTTGGAGTACGTGCGGACCACCCGGGTGGCGACGGGATTGCCTGCCACAGCGGCGCCCTGGACAAGGGTCAGGGCCCAGGTCGCGCCCCGGGACAATCGCATCAGTGCGGGCATGCGGCGGTAGGCGGCTCGGCGGAACCTGCCGTAACGGCGATCGGGTTTCGGGACCGTCCAGGGGGCGGTGCGCTGGAAGACGGCTATATGTGCGGCTTTGTCGGCTATTTCGGGGACTAGCTGGATGACGCTGGCGCCGGTGCCTATGACGCCTATTCGCCGGTTCTCGATCGGCACCGACGGGTTCCACTGGGCCGTGTGCATTTTCGGTCCCTGGAACGTGTCGGCTCCCGGGAGGGAGGGGATGCTCGGGCGGGAGAGCTGGCCTACGGCGGGGATCAGGACGTCGGCGTGCAGTTCGTCGCCGCCGGTGGTGGTGATCGTCCAGGCGGTGCCGTCCCAGGAGGCGTCTGCCACCTCGGTGCCGAAGCGGATCAGGTCGAGAACGCCCAGGTCGCGGGCGCAACGGTCCAGGTAGGCCAGGATTTCCTGGTGGGGCGGGTACCGGCGCGACCAGTCGGGGTTCAGAGCGAAGGAGTACGAGTAGAGCGGCGCCGGCACGTCACACGCGCAACCCGGATAGATGTTGTCTCTCCAGACGCCGCCGATACGGTCCGCCTTCTCCAGGAGAACTATGTCCCGGAAGCCCTGTCTGAGCAGCTCCGCCGCGGCTGCGACGCCACCGAAGCCGGCGCCGATGATCGCGATGCGGGTCACGGCTGGTCCTCGATTCGCACGGCCTGCCGGGTCAGGCGCAGTGCGGCCGGAGCGGTTGCCGGGACCACCGGCCGATGCGGTGGAACGGCGGCGACGGCTCGATATCCCTCGCCGACTGCCGGGCGCGGGTCCGTTTCTCCGGCGTTCGGCCACAGTGCGATGGCGCGTTCCGCCAGCGCGGTGATGGTCAGCGACGGATTCACGCCGAGATTGGCGGCGACGACGGAACCGTCGATCACATGCAGGCCGGGATGGCCGTACAACCGTTGATAGGGGTCGACCACGCCGCCGTCGGAATCGGCGCCGATCGCGCAGCCGCCGATGAAGTGGCCGGTGATCGGGCGGCCCGCCAATTCGGTGTAGGAACCCAGTGGGACGCCGTCGATCTTCTCGGCCGTGCGGCGCGCCACGTCGTGTGCGGCGGGATTCCACAGGGGGTTCGGTTCGCCGATTCCGGGGCGGCTCGTCAGGCGCCCGCGTTTGCGGAAAACGGTGATCGAGTTGTCGAGGGGCTGCATCGCGAGCAGCACGATCGTCTGCCGGGACCAGTCCCGTGGCGAGAGGTAGAGGCGCAGGTCGCGGCCCGCGTGCACCAGCGTTCGAGCCGCCGCTGACCAGCGGGAACGGCCGTTCGTCTCGCCCACCAGCACGGTGCCGAGCAGGCTGAGCAGGTTGCTGCCCGGCCCGTACCGGACCGGCTCGACGTGCGTCACCGGATCGGGGTAGATCGATGAGGTGACCGCAACGCCGTGGCTGAAATCGCGGTCGCGGCGCCGTGTTCGGGCACCCAGAATCGACTCGGAATTGGTGCGGCTCAGCTCGCCGAGACGCGGTGAGACGCGGGGCAGGGAACCCCGGTCGCGCAAACGGTGCAGCAGGCGCTGAGTGCCTAGCGCGCCCGCGGAAAAGATGACCTGGCCGGCGGTGAAACGGCGCCTGCGGAAACCGCCGGTGCGCCGGGTGTCCACCGCATAACCGCCGTTCGGCACCGGGGTCACATCGCGTACCGTCGTCAGCGGATGGACCACCGCGCCGGCCCGTTCGGCGAGATAGAGGTAATTTTTCAGCGTCGTGTTCTTCGCATTCGACCGGCATCCGGTCATGCAGGAACCGCACAGCGTGCAATTTCGCCGCGCGGGGCCAACCCCGCCGAAAAAGGGGTCCGGGACTTCGGCGCCGGGTTCGTTCCCGAACAAAACCCCCACAGGTGTACGCCGAAACGACTCCGTCACCCCCAAGTCCTCAGCGACCGAGCGCAACGCCTCGTCGGCAGCGGTCTCCACGGGATTGACGGTGACCCCGAGCATCCGGGTCGCCTGGTCGTAGTAGGGCGCCAGCTCGGACTTCCAGTCGGTGATCGCGGACCACTGCGGGTCGGCGAAGAACGCGTCAGGTGGCTCGTACAGGGTGTTGGCGTATCCCAGGGAGCCGCCGCCCACCCCGGCACCGGACAGCACCAGGACGTCCTTGAGCAGGGTCAGCCGGAGGATGCCGTAACAGCCCAGTGCGGGTGCGTACACGTAGTCGCGCAGGCGCCAGGAGGTCTTCGCGAACTGGTCGTCGGCGAACCGGCGACCGGCCTCCAACACGCCGACCCGATAGCCCTTTTCGGTCAGGCGCAACGCTGACACGCTCCCGCCGAAGCCGGAGCCGATGACGAGAACGTCGTAGTCGTACGACATCGCCGTACCATCACACCGCTATTGGCAACATGTCAACAACGGGTTTCCGGTCTTGGCTCGGATCGCGGATTCGCCCGTACGATCGGCTGTCATCGGCCGTTGAGAATGGCAGGGTGGTGCGATGACGGAGCTGTCCTACGCCCGGCGCGGGTACGGTCCCCCGCTCGTGCTGATCCACGGCCTCGGCAGCCACTGGCGGGTCTGGTCACCGATCCTCGACACGGTCAGCCGCCACCGCGACGTCATAGCCCTGGACCTGCCCGGATTCGGCGACTCCCCGGACTGGCCGGACCCCGGCACCGCCCCGCCGCCCCGGCACAGCGCTCCGGCCTATCCCGGCGCCGGACCGGAGCCCGCCGGCCCCGCACCCGAGGGCTCGGTGGCACACCTCGCCGACCAGGTCGCCGCGTTCCTCGACGAGCTCGATGTCCGCAACCCGGAGGTGGCCGGCAGCTCGCTCGGTGGCGGCATCGCGCTCGAACTGGGCCGTCGCGGGCTGGCTCGGGGCGTCACCGCGTTCTCCCCGGTCGGCTTCTGGCGCACCGCGGGCCGCCGCTGGTGCCAGGCCGTCGTCGGCGCCGCCCGCGCCGGCGCTGTCACGCTGTCACCGGCCCTGCCGCAGATCATGAACACCCGGGCGGGGCGGGCCGCGTTCTGCTCGCTCTTCTACGCCCACCCGGTCCACCTGCCGGCCGGTGACTGCCTGGCCGCCGCCCGCGCCCTGGCCGGCGCCCGTGGATTCACGACCGCGAGCAATGCGTTCGGGCGGCTGGCACCGTGGAACTACACGAACACCGGCGCACTCAGCCGCATCCCGGTGACAATCGCCTGGGGTACGCGGGACGCCGTGCTGCCTTACCGCACCCAGGCCCGCCGAGCCCGAACCGTCCTGCCCACCGCCCGGCACATCCCACTGCGCGGCTGCGGCCACCTCCCCTTCGCCGACAACCCCACCCGCTGCGCCGAACTCCTGCTCCTCAACACCTGACCAGTCCCCACGCCCCACGGTTCAACACGTCAACCCGTCTCAACACGTCAACCCGTGTCAACCATGACAAGACTTGACCACCCATCAACGCGTCAACACGTGGTCAAACCACGACAAGACTTGACCGCCCGCCGACACGTCAACACACGTCAAGGCGCGGCGGGCGTCGACACGTCAACATGGTTGATTGCGTCAACGTGAGAGCCAGGTGACCAGCATGATCAGGAGGAAGATCAGGCCGGCCGCGAGGGTCACGCCGGCGACAAGTGTGCTGAGGGTCGACTCCGACCACGCGGGGCGCTCGACGGGCGTGGCGAGATTGCCGACCGCGGAGAGCATCCGCGCGCCGGCTTCACGGAGCCGTTCCTTCCAGGGTCGCGTCACCTGCCGTCCACTCCGGACATACAACGACTCCTCCACGCACCGCCTCACTCGTCCGGTCAACGACCCATGGGCGCAACAGTGATGCGGTTCCGGCCACGGCGCTGCCACACTCGTGCGTGCCGGGTACGGATCTACAGCGGAGGGGAATCGCATGGAGCACCTCGCGCAGGCCGCGAAACTGCTGGCCCAGGCGCAGCGCGTGGTCGTGTTCACCGGCGCCGGCATCTCGGCGGAGAGCGGCGTGCCCACGTTCCGCGACGCCCTCACCGGTTTGTGGGAACGTTTCGACGCCCAGTCGCTGGCCACACCGCAGGCGTTCCAGGACGATCCCGACCTGGTCTGGGGGTGGTACGAGTGGCGCCGTCACCGGGTCACCAGCGTCCGGCCGAACCCCGGCCACGAAGCTGTCGCCGCCGTCGAGCGGCACGCCCCGCACACCGCCGTCATCACGCAGAACGTCGATGACCTGCATGAGCGTGCGGGTTCGGCTCAGCCCGTACATTTGCATGGGAGCCTTTTTGCTCCTCGCTGTTCCCTCTGCGGTTTCCCGGCGCCCCTGCCCGCCTCCGAGGGTGAGCCCGACGACGGCCGCCGCCTGCCCCCTCCGGCCTGCACGCGATGCTCCGGCCCGGTCCGCCCCGGCGTGGTCTGGTTCGGCGAGGCCCTGCCCGAGTCCGCCCTGGAGGACGCCGTCCGGGCCGCGGCGGGCTGCGATGTGCTGCTGACCGTCGGCACGTCGGGCCTGGTCTATCCGGCCGCCGAGATCCCACGGCTGGCGGCCCGCTCCGGAGCCGCCGTCATCCAGGTGAACCCGCAGCCGACACCACTGGACCCGATCGCCCGGGTCAACCTGCACGGCGCCGCCGCGACCGTCCTGCCCGCCGTGGTCGCCGCCGCCTGGCCCTGAGAAAGCCGTCAAAAACTGAGAAAGCCACCATGCGCTGAGAAAAACTGAGAAAAGCGAGACAGCGAGAAAAGCCGCCAGACGACGACCCCAGCGCTGAAGCCCCAGACGACGGCCCCAGCGCTGAAGCCCCAGACGACGGGCCCGGCGCCGAGGACGCCGCCGGGCGACGGGCCGGCCCTTAAAACGAGGGCCGCTCCGGCAAGGGCCGCCCCCTCAACGGCCCTTTCCGCACCTTGCCCGACCCGGTGCGCGGCAACTCCGGCACCACGTCCACATAAACCGGGATCTTGTAGCGAGCCAACCGCCCCGTCAGGAACCCGACGACCTCGGCCGGTGTGATCTCGCGCTCACCGGCCGGCACGACGAACGCCCGGCCGACCTCGCCCCACTTCTCGTCCGGCACGCCCACCACCGCCGCCTCCGCGATGTCCGGATGCTCGAACATCGCCGCCTCGACCTCGGCCGGATACACGTTCTCCCCGCCGGAGATGTACATGTCCTTGGTCCGGTCGACGATCCGGAAGTGGCCGGTCTCGTCCACCACCGCCAGGTCGCCGGAGCGGAACCACGACCCGTCCGCGAAGGCCGCGGCGGTGGCCTCCGGGTCGTTCCAGTAGCCGGGCGAGACGTTGGGCCCCCGGATCAGGATCTCGCCCACCTCACCCGGCGCCGTGTCGCTCAGGTCCGGGCCGACACACCGCACGTCGGTGAAGAAGACCGGCAACCCGGCCGACCCCACATGCGACCGGCTCTCCCGGGCCTCCAGGAACGTCGCGCCCGGAGCGGTCTCCGTCATCCCGTAGCCCTGGCAGAACGCCAACCCTCTGTCCTGATAAATCCGGATCAGTCCCTCGGGGACCGGCGCGCCGCCCGTCATCAGGCACCGCACCGACGACAGATCAGCGCCCGCCCACCGCGACGACTGCGCCAACCCCGCGAACATCGCCGACACACCGAACATCCAGGTGACCCGATACTTGGCGATCATGTCGAAGCACGCGTCCACGTCCCACCCCGGCATGATCACCGAGGTGGCGCCCTTGAGGATCGTCGGCAGCAGGCACTGGTTCAGCGCCGCCACATGAAACAGCGGCGCGCTGACGAGCGTCACCTCATCCGACGCCACATCCACGCAGACCAGCAGGTTGTAGGCGTTCCAGACGAGATTTCCATGGGTGAGCATCGCCCCTTTCGGATGCCCGGTCGTCCCCGAGGTGTAGAGGACGCACGCCACGTCGTCCAGTTCCACCGGCTCGTCGAACGGCGCCGGTGACCCGGACGAGAGCAGATCCTCATAGGAGTCGAGCGGCACGACGAGCCGGGTGGACGTGGCGGGCACCGGCAGAGCGTGGATCAGCGCCACCGCCCCGGAGTGCCGGAGCTGATACTCGATCTCCGGCGCCGTGAGCCGGAAGTTGAGCGGCACGAACACCGCGCCCAGCGCGTACGTGGCGAACATCGTCTCCACGAACGCGGGGTGATTGGTGCCCAGATAGGCGACCCGGTCACCACGCTTGACCCCGGCGTCGCGGAGCGCGGACGCGAGCCGGCAGATCCGTTCGTAGAGGGTGCCGTACGAGACCCGGCGCCCCTCGAAGATCAGAGCCGTGCGGCCGGGCGACATCGCCGCCCGGCGCGCCGGCCACGAACCGAGACCGTTGTCACGCATAGTGCCGGTAGACCGGCCGTGCCACACACGCCGGTTTCGACGACCCGTCCACCTCGATCGTGAAGTCGAACGTGCTCTGCACGCCGTTGCCGGCCACGTCCTCGACGCTGACCACCTTCGCGTTCAGGCGGATCTTCGCGCCGACGCGAACCGGGCTCGGGAACCGTACCTTCTCCAGGCCGTAATTGACGCCCATCTTGATCCCCTCAACCTTGAGCAGCGACGAGAAGAGGGGGATGACCAGCGACAACGTCAGGTATCCGTGCGCGATCGGCCCACCGAACGGCCCGGCCTTGGCCCGCTCGACGTCGACGTGGATCCACTGGTGGTCACCGGTGGCGTCGGCGAACGTGTTCACCCGCTCCTGAGTGATCTCCAGCCACTCGGACGAGCCCAGGTCCTGGCCCACGAGCGACTTGAGTCCGTCGAGGCCGTTCACGACTGTGGTCATTGCGGTTCTCCAAAAAGTAGACGGGCGGCGTTGCGTACCAGAATCTTGGGCCGGACCGGCTCCTTGATCTCCAGAGCGGCGAAGTCGGCGAGCCACCGGTCGGGTGTGAGCACCGGATAGTCCGACCCGAAGAGCACCTTGTCCTGCAGCAGACTGTTCGCATAGCGGATCAGCTGCGGCGGGAAATACTTCGGCGACCAACCAGACAAATCTATGTGTACGTGTTCCTTGTGCGTGGCGACCGCGAGCGCCTCGTCCTGCCACGGGAACGACGGGTGCGCCAGGATGATCCGCAGATCCGGGAAGTCCACGGCCACGTCGTCGACGAGCATCGGGTTCGAGTACCTGAGGCGGATTCCGCCGCCACCGCGCACGCCGGCTCCGATCCCGGTCTGCCCGGTGTGGAAGAGGGCGACGGCGCCGAGCTCCTCGATGGCCGCATAGAGGGGGTACGCGATCCGGTCGTCCGGCGCGAAGCCCTGCAGGCTCGGGTGGAACTTGAACCCCCGGATGCCGAACTCGGACACGAGCCGCCGCGCCTCCCGGACTCCGGCGCGCCCCTTGTGCGGGTCGATGCTCGCGAACGGGATCAGCGTGTCCGGGTAGGCCTGGCAGTCCTCGGCGATCTCGAAGTTGGAGATCCTCGGATGTCCGGTGGCGTGCTCGGCGTCGACCGTGAAGACGACGGCAGCCATCGACCGCGAGCGATAATATGCCGCTATTTCGGAAATAGTGGGTTGGCGGCGGCCGTGAGCCTTGAAGTAGCCAGCGGACGCGTCCATCAGCGACGGATCCAGCGACGGATGCCCGTCCCGGCTCACCTCAGCATGCGTATGCACATCAATAGCGACAAGTCCGGAAATATCCATCAAGAAGCTCCGGGCGCCGGGATGCCGAACGACTCCGGAGTGATCGACGACCACGCCACCGCGACCGCCTCAGCAGTCCACCCACCGTCAGCAAGCAGAACATCTTTCTCCGCCGGGTGCGACCACAGGACCAGCCGGTCCCCGCCGATCCCGATGGCCTGCCCGGTGACCCCCGACGACGCGTCCGACGCCAGAAAGGTGATCACTCCGGTGACGTCCGAGACGGTCCCGAACCCCTCATCCCGCCGCAACCACGCCGGATACGGCTGCCCGGTCCGCTCCGCCTCCTCGATCACCGGGGCGAACGCCGGGATGGTCTTCGTCATCTCGGTGGCCGCCACCGGCACCACCGCGTTGACCGTGATCCCGGCCCGCCCGAGTTCCATCGCCCAGGTCCGGGCCATGGCCGCGATCCCGGCCTTCGCCGCCGCGTAGTTGGTCTGCCCGAAGTTCCCCCGCTGCCCCGCCGGCGACGAGATCAGAATCAGCCGCCCGCCGTCACCCTGCTCGCGCATCCGGATCGCCGCCGCCCGCGCACACGTGAACGTCCCCCGCAGATGCACGTCGACGACCGCGTCGAAGTCCTCGTCCGACATCTTCCACAGCACCCGGTCCCGCAGGATCCCCGCGTTGGTGACCAGCACGTCCAGGCGCCCGAAGTTCTCCACCGCCGCCGCCACGAGACGATCGGCCGTCTCCGCGCTGCCGACCGCCGCCGCCACACCCACCGAACCGGGCACCGCGCCGACCGCCGCGTCCACCACCGGCTGATCCACGTCGTTGATCACCACCGAGGCGCCGGCCGCCGCGAGCGCACCGGCATAGGCGAGCCCGAGCCCCCGCCCGCTCCCCGTCACGATGGCGACCTTGCCGCTCAGATCCATAGACGTCAACCTCTCATGGATGTCTGAACACAGGTTTCCTGACGATCAGGATTCCTGTCAATGGGGTAGCCTTCCGTCATGCCATCGCTGCTCTACCTGGTCAAACAGCTCGAACTCGCGGTCCGCGCGCGCCTCGACGAGCTGGTCCGCGCGGCGGGCGTCACCGCACTGCAGTACACCGCCCTGACCGTTCTCGAACGTCACGACGGCCTCTCCGCCGCCCAGCTGGCTCGGGACTCCTTCGTGACCGCCCAGTCGATGGCCGACATGGTCCAGACCCTTGAGAAGCGTGGCCTGATCCGCCGCGAACGCAACACCGGCAACCGCCGCGAGCTGCTCATTCGCCTCACCGACGAGGGCCGCGACCTGCTCGCCTCGGTCGCGGCTCCGGTGCGGGACCTGGAGACCCGCATGGTCAGCAAGCTGACCCCCGACGAGGCAGCCGAGTTCCGCCGGTTCCTGGTGGGTGCATGGCAATCTCTGACCTAAGACCGATTTTGTGTACGCGTGACAGCACCCAACTCCTTGGGCCGCGGTCCCGGCCGCCGATAACTCCTGCATGACCGACCGCCCCTCCGGGCTGATGCGCCACCTCTGGTGGGTTTATCTGGTAGTCGCCTCCGTGGCCGCGGTGGCGTACGTGATCGCGCCGCTGACCCCGGCCACCCGCTGGGTGTACGTACTGGTCAACTGCACCGCGCCGCTCGCGTGCTGGTACGGCCTGGTCCGCAACGCACCGCAGAAGCGCGCCGGCTGGCAGGTCATCGTGGCCGGTCTCGCCCTCTCCGGCATCGGTGACGTGATCTTCGCGAGCTACACCGCGCGGGGACTGGAGCCGCCGTTCCCGTCCGTCGCCGACGCGCTCTACCTGCTCGGCCACCTCAGCATCGCGGCCGGCACCGCCATGCTCGCCGTACGCGCCGGGCGTACCGCGTTCATCGACTCGGCGGTGATCCTCGCGCCGCTGGCCAGCATCGCCTGGATCCTGGTGGTCCAGCCGACCGTGACCGTCGGCGGCAGCCCGCTCGCCCAGTTCGTGGCCGTGTCCGCTCCGGCCGGCACGCTGTTCGTGGTCTTCTGCGCGCTGGCCCTCGCGCTCGGCGTGGAACTGCGTACGCCCGGCGTCCGCGCCCTGCTGATCGGCCTGATCGCCTGGTTCGTCTCCGACGCGCTCTACACGCACCAGGGCCTGAGCGGCACGTACGTCGAGGGCGGCGCGATCGACCTCGGCTGGATGGCGATGCCCGTCCTGATCGCCACGGCCGGCCTGCACCCGTCGATGGTGGCCACCACGCCCCGCCGCTCGATGCTGGTGATGCTCACCGTGCAGCGGGCGCTGACGCTCTTCGCCGCGTCCCTGATCCTGCCCACCCTGCACCTGTTCTGGAATCCGGAGTTCGACCTGGCCCTGATCGTCGGCTCCTCGGTCTCCATGGCCCTGGTCGCCGTACGCCTGATCGCCCCGATCCACGAACTGGCCCAGCGCGCCGGCCACGACGCCCTCACCGGCCTGGTCAACCGCAGTCTGCTGATGGACCGCCTCGCCCTCGCGCTCAGCTCCCTGCCCGCCGACGGCCGTACGCGAGTGGGCCTGCTCTTCTGCGACCTGGACCACTTCAAGACCGTCAACGACAGCCTCGGCCACGACGCCGGCGACCAGCTGCTGGTGGCGATCGCCGAGCGGCTGCGAACGTCGGTCCGCCCCGGCGACGTGGTGTGCCGGCTCGGCGGTGACGAGTTCGTCGTACTCATGCCAGCGGTGACCGACGACGAGGCCGAGACGGTCGCCGATCGGATGGCGCAGAACCTGGGCCGCCCGCTGCACCTCGCCGACGGCAGCGAGTTCTTCGCGTCGCTCTCGGTCGGGCTGCGCACCACCGGCGACGAGGCCGCCGACCCGGACGAGCTGCTCCAGGACGCCGACACCGCGATGTACCAGGCCAAGGCGACCGGCCGCGGCCGGATGGTCCGGTTCGACCTGGAGAGCCGCGCCGAGGCCGCCCGGCGCCTGCGCCGCGACGCCGACTTCCGCCGCGCGCTCGGCCACCCCGGCGAGCTGTTCTGCGTCTACCAGCCGGTCTTCCGGGTCGACGACGGCAGCCTCAGCTCGGTCGAGGCGCTCGCCCGCTGGCAGCACCCCGCCGACGGCGTCCTGCCGCCGGCCGCGTTCGTCCCGGTCGCCGAGGCCACCGGCACCGTCGCCCAGCTGTTCGCGGTGGTCCTGGAGCAGTCCCTGCACGAGCAGCGCACCTGGTACAACCGCACCGGCCGGTGGATCCCGGTCGCCGTCAACCTGTCACCGCG
The DNA here is from genome assembly GCF_040681145.1 of Actinoplanes sp. NPDC051861. Lineage (NCBI taxonomy): Bacteria > Bacillati > Actinomycetota > Actinomycetes > Micromonosporales > Micromonosporaceae > Actinoplanes > Actinoplanes sp. NPDC051861. Next base: position 208,158 of record NZ_JBFAYE010000003.1, on the reverse strand, counting down.
CCAGCTCGACAGCACGACCGCCGAGACCGTCCTCGCGATCCTCGGGCGCGCGGGCACCCCGGCGACGGCGCTCACCCTGGAGCTCACCGAGACCGGCCAGGCGACGCCGGAGACCGTCGAGGCCGCCCTGGGGCCGCTGCGCCGCGCCGGTGTCCAGCTCGCCGTCGACGACTTCGGCACCGGCTACTCCTCGATGGCCCGCGTGGCCGACCACGGCTGGGACATCGTCAAGATCGATCACACGTTCGTCAACGGCATCGCGGCCGATCCCGCCCGCCGCGCCCTCGCCAACGCCATGATCGGCATGGCGCACGCACTCGGCATGGAGTCGGTCGCCGAGGGCGTCGACAACGAGGCGGACCTGGCGGCCCTGCGCGAGCTCGGCTGCGAGTTCGCCCAGGGCTACCTGCTGGCCCACCCCGTCGACGCCACCGGCATCCTCGAACTCCTGCCGGTCGCCGTCCCATGACCCCCCGCGTGTGAAGTTCGGCCCTCCTCCACACCTCAACTCCACACACAAACGCACCCCAACCCAACGTGTGGAATTCGGCCCACCTCCGCACCCCAACTCCACACAACACGCGCCCCAACCCAACGTGTGGAATTCGGCCCACCCCCGCACCCCAACTCCACACACAACAAACGCCCCAACCCGACGTGTGGAGTTCGGCCCACCTGCGAACCCGAAATCCACACGCTGGTCAGGTTAGGCGGGTCAGGAGGTCGGGGGTCAGTTTTATGTCGAGGGCGGGCAGGGCGTCCGCGACCGACGTGAGCACCGCGAGGCGGCCGTCCGCGTCGGCACCGGCGTACGGTCCCATCGCCCAGTGCCCGGACCGCTTGCCCGGGTCGTCGTAGATCCCCTTGAGGATCGGCGAGTACGCGACCAGCGTCAGGTCCCGGTGCGTGGCGAGATAGTCGAGCTGCTCGTCGCCCACGATCGACGTGCTGTCCGTGCCGCCGCGCGCGTGCAGGTAGCTGTGCTGCTGCTGGAGCGCGACCGGCGCCGGCCAGCCGTTGCGCTCGCAGATCTGCCGGATCCGTTCGAGGCGCCACGTCCGCACGTTGGACCAGCCCAGATAGCGCACCTTGCCCGCCTGAACCAGCCCGGCCAGCGCCTCCAGTGTCTCCTCCAGCGGCGTCGACCGGTCGTCGACGTGCACGTAGTAGAGATCCACGTGATCCGTGCCGAGCCGGCGGAGGCTGCCGTCGAGGGCGTGCCGCAGGGTGTCCGCACCGGCACCGGCGAAGGTGCGCCGGGCGAGGTCCCAGTTCGCGGTCCCGTCAGCGGCCCAGAGATCCGGCGAGTGGTGCGGCAGCGCGCTGCCCTTGGTGGCCAGGAAGACCTGGTCCCGGCGGTTGCGCAGCCAACGGCCGAGCAGTTCCTCGCTCTCGCCGCCGCGGCTGCCCGGCCGCGACCACCACTCGTAGCAGTCCGCCGTGTCGAGGAAGCTGCCACCGGCCTCGAGGTAGCGGTCCAGGATCCGCACCGACTCCGCCTCGTCGGTGGCGCTGCCCATCTGCATGGCGCCGAGCGCGAGCGCGCTGACCCGTACTCCGGTGTTTCCGAGTTCCGTCGTGTCCATGTTTTCGACGCTATGAGCTGGAGCGCGCTCCAGGTCAAGTGACGACTGACACAATACGATACGAGACCGTTCCGTTTTCTCGGGAGCGGGCCTAGTGTCTCTCAAGGATACGGAACGGTTCCGTATCAAAAATGGGGGCCCACATGGAAAGCACGCAGAGCACCGGGCATCCCCGGCGCTGGGCGATTCTCGGAGTCCTGGTCGTCAGCCTTCTCGTCGTGGTGCTCGACAACACCGTTCTCAACGTCGCGATGAGCACTATCGCGAACCCGGAGCACGGACTCGGCGCCACGCAGAGCGAGCTCGAGTGGGCGATCAACTCGTACACCCTGGTCTTTGCCGGTCTGCTCTTCACCGCCGGCATCCTGGCCGACCGTCTCGGCCGCCGGAACACGCTGATCACCGGCCTGGTGATCTTCGGAGCGGCGTCGCTGTTCTCCGCCTACGCCTCCTCGCCGGAGCAGCTGATCGCGGCCCGTGCCGTAATGGGCCTCGGCGCCGCGGCCGTCATGCCGGCCACGCTCTCCATCATCGCCAACGTCTTCGACCCGAGTGAGCGCGCCCGCGCGATCGGCGTCTGGGCCGGCGCCGTGGGTCTCGCCGTCGCGGTCGGCCCGGTGCTCGGCGGCGTGCTGCTGGAGAACTTCTGGTGGGGCTCGGTCTTCCTGATCAACGTCCCGATCGTGGTGGCCGGCGTCGTGCTGGTCCTGGTGCTGGTGCCGGAGTCGAAGGACCCGAAGCCGAACCGCGTCGACGTGCCCGGCGTACTGCTCTCGATCGTCGGTCTCACCCTGCTCACCTACGGCGTGATCAAGGGTGGCGAGGACGGCTTCGGCGAGACCGCGGCGTGGAGCACGATCACCGTGGGCCTGCTGGTCCTGGTCGGCTTCGTGATCTTCCAGAGCCGCATCGAGTTCCCGTCGCTGGACGTGCGCCTCTTCAAGATCCGCCAGTTCTCCGCGTCGATCGGCATCCTCGGCCTGATCTTCTTCGCGGCGATGGGCTCGATGTTCTTCGGCGCGTTCTACCTGCAGCTGGTCCGCGGCTACGGCCCGCTGGCATCCGGCGCGCTCTTCGTCCCGTTCGCCGTCGGCCAGATGGTCTTCGCACCGCTCAGCGCCTCCATGGTCAAGCGGTTCGGCCCGAAGGCGGTCAGCACGGCCGGCCTGCTGCTGGTCTCGGCCGGCCTCTCCACGTGGCTGCTGATCGGCGCCGAGACCCCGATCTGGGTGGTCGGTGTGGCGTTCTTCGTGATGGGCGTCGGCATGGCCAACGTGATGCCGCCCGCCACCGAGGCGATCATGTCCGCACTCCCCCGCGAGAAGGCGGGCGTCGGCTCGGCGGTCAGCAACACGATCCGTCAGCTGGGCGGTGCCCTCGGCGTCGCGGTTCTCGGTGCGGTCGTGTCCTCGGCGTACCGCGGGCACCTCGGCGACGCCGCCGCGGGTCTGCCACCGGCGGCCGAGGAGGCCGCTCGCGAGTCGGTGGCCGGCGCCTACGCGGTGGCCGCACAGGCCGGCCCGGCCGGTGCCGAGCTGCTGAACCAGGCGAACAGCGCCTTCATCACCGGCATGCACTACGCGGCGGTCGGCACGGTGGCGTTCGCTCTGCTCGGCACTCTGGTCGCGGCGATCTGGCTGCCGGGAAAGAACCGGACGGCCGCGCCGGCGGTGGCGAGGTTTGAAGATCAAGACCTCGCGTTGGCCGACGCGTAAACCTGTCGGTAACAATGAACGACATGACCACGGCCGACGCATCGACCGAGACCGGCCAGGAGCGCAAAGCTCCTGGCCGGCCCCGCAACGCCCAGGCCGACGAGGCCATCCTCGAGGCGGTGCTGGCCCTGCTCAGCGAGGGCCAGAGCGCCGCCGCCATCTCGGTGGAGGCTGTGGCCGCCAAGGCCGGCGTTGGCAAGGCGACGATCTACCGGCGCTGGCCGAGCAAGGAGGCCCTGCTGGCCGGGGCGATCGGCGCGATGAAGGGCCCGGTGCCGGAGCTGGCCGGCCGGTCGGTACGCGAGGATCTGATCACCCTGCTGGCCGCCAACCGCAGCCCGCGCGCGCAGAAGTACGGCCGGGTCACCGCCTGCCTGCTCCCGGAGCTCACCCGCGACGAGGAGCTCGGCCGGATGTATCGGGCGGTCATCGAGCCCCGCCGCGACGTGATGCGGCAGGTGCTGCGGCGCGGCATCGAGTCCGGTGAGCTGCGCGCCGACCTCGACGTCGAGCTGACCCTGCTGATGCTCAACGGCCCCTCGATGATGCGCTCGGTCCTACCGTGGAGTCCGGGCGTTCCGCTCGAGGGCTTCGCCGAGAAACTGGTCGACGCGGTGCTGCGGGGCGCGGCCGCCTGAGGGCGTGCTGCACCCCCATCGCCGCGCCGGTCAGCACGATCGCGCCGCCCCAGCCGAGCGCGAAACCGATCAGCGGATCCTCGCTGACCGCGCCGCCCAGGTAACCGAGCAGCGTGGCCTGGGCGGCCCAGAGCACCGCCCCGATCACGGTGAACAGCGCGAACCGGCGGCGCGGATACCCGACGGCGCCGGTGGTGAACGCGGTCGCCGAGCGCACGCCCGGCACGTAACGTCCGAAGACGATCAGCAACGCGCCGTGCCGCCGGACGATGTCCAGGACCCAGAGGCCGCGGCGCAGGCGTGCGGTCACGGCGGGCCCGCTGCGGTGGCCGATGAGATACCCGAGTTGATCGCCGAGGAACACTCCGGCGGCAGCCACGACGATCACCCAGGCCGGAGCGGGACGGCCGGTTCCGGCGGCCACGACGCCCACCGCCACCACGATGGTCTCGGCCGGGATGAACGGGAGGATCACGTCCAGCAGGGCAACCGTGAACACGATCACCAGCACCCACCGGCCGGCCGCCAGTGAATCGACGTAGTGCGGCATCACCACGGGAAGAGATTCTCAGCCGTGAACGGCGAGGACGTGACATCCGTGGATACTCCGGGCGTCGCGAGCGATTCGCCAGCGAAAAGACGGCCTCTTTGGTGCAATCGGGACATGAGAGACCGTTCAGGTAAATCACCCGTCGCGCTGGTACCCGCCCGCTCCGAGGTACGCGCCGCGCTGCACGCCTGGCGGGACAGCCTCATCGACCTCGGCGACACGAATCGCCTGATCAGCTTCCCGACCGACCACCCCGACCTCGTCGAGATCGTCGGGCCCGACCCGGAGGCCGTGGTCGGCGCGCTGCACCAGGGCACCGAGTGCGCCCTCGTCGGCACCGGCGCCGACCCCGAGCGGCACAGCGGCGCCGACCAGGTGCTGCGTACCGAGCTGCCGGACACCACGCTGGACGCCACCCTGCGGCGGATGCTGCGCAAGGCCCGCCAGGAGTACCTGGACCGGGGCGTCTCGGTGCTGCACCTGGTGCTCGGGCTGCTGCGCTGGCGCGACGAGGACGACAACCCGTACGCCAGCCCGGTCCTCCTGCTGCCGGTGGACCTCGTGACGAGCGGCCCCGGCGACCCGCCCCGGCTGCGCCTGCGCGACGACGAGGCGGTGCTCAACCCCGCACTCTCGCTCCGGCTGCGCCGCCTGGGCCTGGACCCGCCCACGGCCGACTCCGACCTGGACGTGACCAAGGTGTGGGCCGGGATGCAGAGCGCGGTGGCCCGGCGGCGCGGCTGGCACGTCGAGCGCACCACGTTCCTGTCCAACCTGACCTTCCACAAGGAGGCGATCTACCGGGACCTGCTGGTCAACGAGGACCGCATCCTCGGGCACCCGGTGATCCAGGCGCTCGCGACCACCGGCACCGGCCGGCAGACCGACGCGTTCCGGTTCCACCCGATCCCGCCCGAGGAGATCGACCGGGTGGCCGCGCCCGAGCACGTACCCCTGGTTCTGGACGCCGACGCGTCGCAGCGGGCCTGCATCGCCGCCGCGGTGGCCGGTCACAGCTTCGTCATGGACGGCCCGCCCGGCACCGGCAAGTCGCAGACCATCGCCAACATGATCGGCTGCCTGCTGCACGCCGGGAAGCGGGTGCTGTTCGTCTCGGAGAAGGCAGCCGCCCTCGACGTCGTGCATCACCGGCTGGTCGAAGCGGGCCTCGATCGCTACGTCCTGGAACTGCACGGGCACAAGGCGGGGCGCAAGGAGGTCGCGACGGCATTGGCCGCGGCCTTGGACGACGGTCCGGCTCCGCGCGGGGGCGCGGCAGGAGCAGACCGCAGAGGTACGCGAGAACGACGCGAACAATTGACCGTCTACGCGGAGGCGATGAACGAGATCCGCCAGCCCCTCGGCCGTACGCTGCACGACGTCCTCGGCCTCTGCGCCCAGCTCGCCGGCGCACCGGCCGCGCCCGTGCCGGTGATCCCGCCGGCCACCATGACGACGGAGTCCGTCCGCCGCGTCCGGGAGGCCGCCGACCGGCTCGCGGCCGCCTGGCGTACCGCGGCCGAACCCGACGTCCCCTGGCGCGACGTGGTGAAACGTGAGCCGCTCGACCCGGTCCTGTCCCGCGCCGAACGTGCGCTGGCCGGCCTCACCCGGGCCGTCCGCGGCGACCGCGCGCCGGCCGCCGCGTTCGGGCTGGGCAGCCCGGACGACGCCGCGACCCTGGCCCGGCTCGCCGCACACGCCGGCCACCGCCCCGACCACGTCCGCGACGACTGGCTGACGGCGCCCACGCTGGAACCGGTCCGCAAGGCAGCGCAGAAGCTGGGCCGGGAGCTGACCGCCGTACGCGCCGCTCGGGAGTCGGCCACCCGCCGCGCCGGTGCGTCCTGGTCAGCGCTTCCGGTACCGGCGGACCTGCCCGGCGTACCCGATCTGACCGGCCTCCTGCCGGAACCGGTCGATCTCGGCCCGCTCACCGCGGCCGAGGCGGACCGCCAGGCGAAAGCCTGCACCGAGGCCGCCGACGAGCTGGAGCGGCACCGGGCCGCGGTGGACAAGGTCACCACGAAGCTCGGCCTGCCCAAGGCGGTGACCGTCGCCGACATCGGACGGGTGGCCGAACTGGCAGAACTCGGCACGAGCAAGCACAAGCCGGAGCCGTTCTGGTTCGGGCCGGGCGCCGCGGCGACCGTCTCCACCGGCTCGCAGGCGCTGCGCCGCGCGCTGGAGAACCTGGTCGGTGCCGAGGTGCGCGCCCGGCCGTTCTTCTCCGAGGCGATACTCACCCAGCCGGTCGAGGAACTCGCCGACCGCTTCACCCGGGTGCACCGCGGCCTGCGCAAACTGCTCGGTGCCTACCGGCGGGACCGGCGGATCGTCGCGGCGTTCGTGCTTCCCACGGCCGCGGTGCGCGACGCGCTGCCGCGTCTGGAGACCGCGGTGGCCTGGCAGCGTGCGCGGCAGGACCTCAATGCGGCAGAGCAGACGTACGGGCCCGCGCTCGGCCGCTACTGGCAGGGACCGGGCACCGACTTCACGTCGGTCGACGAGGCGCTGCACGTCGTCGAGAAGGGACTGCGGTCGGCGCCTCCGGCGGCGGTGCAGGCGGTTGCCGCGTACGTCTGCTCGTCCACACCCGACCCGGAGACGGTTCGCCTGGCCACCGCCGCACGGGACGCTGTCCTCGGCGGGAAGCCCGGCCCGTACACGGCGGACCGGGCTGACCTGGTCTCGGGGCCGATCGACGCGGCGGTCGCCTGGCTGCGGGCGCACGCCACGGCACTCGCGGCGGTGGCTGCGGTGGTGCACGCGTACGACGTGGCCACCGGGCGGAGCCTCGACTTCGCGGAGGTGAGTCTGCTCGGGCGGCTGCGCCAGGAGGTCGCGGACGCGGAGGAGGCGCTGAGCGCGCACGCGACGGAGTTCACCGGGGTGTTCGGGGACGGGTACCGGGGGGCGGACACCGAGGAGGCGGCGCTGACGTCCGCGCTGGAGTGGGCGGCGGGGGCTCGTACGCTGCTCGTTGGCGCGGATGCGCCCCTCACCAAGCCGCAGGCCGCCGCGTTGCGCGACCTCCGTCCCGTGGCCGGGCTGGCCAAACTCGCCGACCAGTGGTCGTCGGCCCGGCAGGCCGTGCTGCAGGCGTTCGCACCCGCACGCCGCGCCGAACTCGCCAAGGAGCTCGGCGACCCCGACCAGGCCCGCGCCTTCCTGCAGCGGATCCGCTCCGACGCCGGAGGTCAGGAGGAGTGGTTCGCGGCTCAGGACGCCCGCGCCGTGCTCAGCGGTTACGGCCTGGACGGCGTCGTCGAGTTCTGCGCCGACCGCAAGCTCACCGCCGAGCAGGTCCGCCCGGCCGTCGAGCGGGCCCTCTACCGCGCCTGGGCCGACGCCGTCATCCAGTCCGACCAGCGGCTGCGCCCCTGGCGGGCGGCCGACCGGGACCGGCTCGTGTCCGAGTTCCGCGGCCTCGACAGCAGACTGGCCGGAACCGCGGCCGGCGACATCGCCGAGGCCGTCGCCAAGCGGCGCCCCGCCGACGACGGCCGGGCCGCCGACCTGCTGCGCCGCGAGGCCATGAAGGCGAGCCGGCACCTGCCGGTCCGCGAGCTGATCGGTCGCGCCCGCGACCTGGTGCTCGGCCTGCGGCCCTGCTTTCTGATGTCGCCGCTGACGGTGAGCCAGTCGCTGCCGCCGGACATCCGCTTCGACGTGGTCATCTTCGACGAGGCGTCCCAGGTCACCCCGGCCGACGCGATCAACTGCATCTACCGCGGCACGGCGCTGATCACCGCCGGCGACGACCGCCAGCTGCCGCCCACGTCGTTCTTCGACCGGGCGATCGGCGGCGTCGAGGAACCCGAGCACGAGCTGCCGGTCCTCGACTTCGAGTCGGTGCTGGAGCTCGCCAAGGGCTGCGGGGCGTTCGCCAGCCTCGGCCTGAACTGGCACTACCGCAGCCGGCACGAGGCGCTCATCGCGTTCTCCAACCACTCCTTCTACCAGGGGCGGCTGAGCGTGTTCCCGAGCGCGAACGCGGGCGGCCCGGACACCGGCGTGGCGCTGATCCCGGCGGGTGGCGTCTACCGTCGCAGCAGCTCCCGCGACAACCCGGTCGAGGCGGAACGGGTGGCCGAGCGCATCGTCCACCACTTCACCTCCCGCCCCGGCCTCTCCCTGGGCGTCGTGACGTTCTCGATGGTCCAGGCCGAGGCGATCGAGCGAGCCGTCGAACGCGTCGCCGCCGGCCGTCCGGAGCTCGAACGGATCCTCGACGACGACCGCCTCCACGGCTTCTTCGTGAAGAGCCTGGAGGCCGTACAGGGCGACGAACGCGACGTCATGATCTTCTCCATCGGCTACGGCTTCGACGAGACCGGCAAGATCAGCTCCAACTTCGGCGCCCTGAACCGCCCCAACGGCTGGCGCCGCCTCAACGTGGCGATCACCCGCGCCCGCTACCGCGTCGAGATCGTCACCTCGATCACCGCCCGCGACGTCCCCGAGACCGACAACGAGGGCGTACGACTCCTGGCCTCCTACCTCGACTACGCCGAACGCGGCCCGGCGGCCCTGGAGACGTCCCTCCCGGAGCGCGCGGCCGGCGAACCGGAGGGCCCGTTCCAAGAATCTGTGCTGGCGACGGTCCGTTCCTGGGGCTATCCCGCCTACCCCGCCCTGGGCTGGGCGAGCGGCCGCGTCGACCTGGGCGTCCGCCTCCCGAACGACCCCTCCGCCGGCTACGCCCTCGGCATCCGCTGCGACGGCGCGGCCTACGGCGAGTGCGCGGCGGCCCGGGACCGCGACCGCCTGAGCGAACAGGTCCTCCTGGGCCTGGGCTGGAACCTCCACCGCATCTGGGCCATCGCCTGGTACCGGGACCGCGAGGGCGAGGAGTCCCGCCTCCGAGCCGCCCTGGAACGCGCCTCAGGCCACCTCTCCCCGCTACCAGAACGCCACGCCGGCGTAGTCCCCATCACCGACGCCTCCCGAGCCGTCTAACCCCACCCCTTGCGTGTGGAGTTGAGGTGCGCAGGAGCGCCGAACTCCACACGCAACGCGCGCAACCTCACGTGTGGAGTTGAGGTGCGCAGGAGGGCCGAACTCCACACACAACGCGCGCAACCTCACGTGTCGAGTTGAGGTGCGCAGGAGCGCCGAACTCCACACGCAACGCGCGCAACCTCACGTGTGGAGTTGAGGTGCGCAGGAGGGCCGAACTCCACACACA